>CASEPH010000080.1 GCA_949289625.1 uncultured Clostridia bacterium
AGCGTCCAGGCTCTTGTGCATCTGGCCCTCGCTCTTTTTCAGCTGCTCGTCGTTGATGTCGTACAGGGTGACGTCCAGGCCGCGCATGGCGAACTGGATGGCCCAGCTGGAACCGATGACGCCGCCGCCCACACAGGCGACCCGCTTGATTAAGTGTAGTTTTTCTTTCATCACAACCACCTCACCGGGACAGAGGCTTTATTCCAAGGATTTCACGGGCCTCGGTGGGGGTGGCGGGCTGCTTGCCGAACACCTTTACGGCCTCCACTGCCCGCTGAACCAGCATCAGATTGGTGGCCATAATTTTTTTGCCTTCAGCGTCAAAGCCGTAGACCACATTATCCTCCAGGCCGACGCGGATGTTCCCGCCCAGTGCCAGCGCGGCGTACATAACGGGAAGGTGGCCGGCCCCCACGCCGAACGCTGACCAGGTAGAGCCCTCCGGGATATGGTTTTTTAGGTAAAGGAGATTTTCTACGGTAGCGGGCATACCGCCCAGCACGCCCAGGCAGAATTGGAAGTGGCACGGGGTGGGCAGGTGGCCCTTTTTTACAAAATAGTTGGCGATACCCAGCATACCGGCGTCAAAAATCTCAATTTCCGGCTTAATGCCGCGTTCCATATACACGTCACCCAGTTCTTGCAGGAACTGCGGCGTATTCATGAACACGCCGCCGGGCATCCAGTTAAAGGAGCCAGCGTCGTAGGAGCCCATCTCGATTCCCGCCACAGTTCTCATGTGGCGCATCCGAATGGCATTGCCATCTGGATCACCGCCGGAAACACGGCTGTCGCCGGAGGAGGTGCAGTTAATAACCACGTCGCAGTCCTCGTGGGCGCGGATGAGTTGGATCGTTTTATGGAATCGTTCGGCATCCATGGTGCCGAGTCCCTGCTCATCTCTCATGTGGAGGTGTACCACGGCTGCCCCCGCTTTCCAGCAGGCATAGGCATCCTCGGCAATCTGTTCTGGCGTTTCCGGAATTTGGTATCCCGCTGGCGTCATGGCCCCTGTCAGCGCCGCGGTAATGATCACTCTGTCCTTTAGGTCTGCCATACTTGTCAATCTCCTTTCAATTTCTCCATAGGGGACAAGGGGCCTGGTGCCAGGCCCCTTGTCAAAACTGATTTGCGCGCTTTTTCAGATTTCGTAGTCATCCGGCTCATTGCTATGCTCAAAGACATAGGGATTTTCAATCTCGCCGGAGCGCACTTTCTCATTCCACTCGGCAGCCTTCCGGAAAAAGCTGCGCCAGGATTCCGCGGTCTGGGGCTGCTCCATATCGTGGGTGGCGTAGCGCCAATCACTGGTTCTGCTGATGTATTTCTCATCATGCTGTCCGGCATCATAGCCCATCCGCCCGGCGGCAATGCTCAGCAGAGAGCCATACTGCTCAGACACGGTGTGCAGCTTCAGATCCTCCACCAGCAGCTTCTTCAGGGGCCGCTTGGCCAGGTTGGACATAATGGTGCGGTTTTCATAGGGCATGGTCTTGAGCATCCGGGCGATTTCCCAGGCCCGCTCCAAAGCCTTGCCCTTGGCAACCACTTCGCTGACCATGCCCCAGTCCAGCATCTGCTGGGCGGTGAACTGGCGGGTGGTCATCATATAGTAGTTGCCGCGCTTGGTGCCGAAGAAGTGCTGGCACAGCAGGCCCATTCCGTCGCCGGGTACCATCCCGCCCTGGGCATGGGGTACTTCCACCTTGGTATCGTCGGTGCAGATGGTAATGTCGCAGAGCATGGGGCAGTCCCAGTGAAAGCCGGGCCCGGGAATGGCACCAATGGTAGGCACATCCAGATCGAACACCATGTTCTTGATCAGGTTGGTGTCGTCAAAGTACTGGTGCTGGAACCGCTCAGTGGGCAGCTTTCCATAGGTCTCCCAGCCATTGCTGTCGGACTCGATCATCCAGTTGTCGCCGATGTGGGTAAAGATGATGATTTCATTCTTGTAATCCAATGACAGGATGCGCACCAGCTGGCTGATGGCCCGGTGGGACATGCCGCTGTGGTGCATAGGGCCCTCGTTCGTCTTCCAGGTGACCTGAAGAATGCCATCTTCCCGCTTCAGATCAGCAAATGCTTTGAACCACTCCTTGTACTCCTCCAGTTCAGGCAGTTTGACGTAATCAGCCATAGGCTTTCCCATAATAATGACCTCCTAAATTTGATGATTGGGGAAATAATTTAGTAAAGAAGCATAGCCATAATGACGGCCAGCAGTCCAGCCGAGAGATTAACCAAGACAGAGCAGATGAACTGCTGAAAATAACCCTCTCGATAGCTCAGATGGAAGACAGAGAGTTGGAAGGAAATTGCCCCGTTGTGCGGCAGAGAGTCAAATCCGCTTCCGGAAATGGAAGCAATTCGATGGATCGCCCCCAGATTAACCGCCGGGTTGTCAATCAAGCTGGAACCAAAGGTCTGTAAGTAAAGATTGACGCCAGCTACCCCGTTGGCTGTCATGCCGGACAGCAGGTTGACCACAACGAAGGTGAGCAGATAGGGGTGCATATTCAACGACATAACGGTGTCCACCAGCCACTGAAAAGCGGAGGTGTTCTGCACCACCGTACCATAGCCGCAGACAAAGGCAATCAGAATAATCGGAATCACAGAGCTTTGGAAGCCCTTTGCACAGGTAGTCAGCAGGTGAGGCAGGAACCGCTTGCCAACCAGCAGGAAGCAGAATGCAATACTTAAAATCTGGGCATAGACCACCGCCTGCAGGGCAGAGAGATGCAGGACGTACTGGAAGACCAGGCTCAATGCGATAATGCAGAGGATACAGGCATACCCCTTCCATGCGGGCGGCAGGTGTTCATCATCCTCTGCGGCAAAGGTATCATCCGGATGGGCCACAAAACCTTCCCCGCGCACTCTGCATCTCTTGGACAGATGGAGCAGATACCAGACCACAAATGCTACTGAAAAGGCAGAGCAGATCAGACTCATGCCCGCCCCCGCTGTGGTTGTAGTTCCCAAATAAGTGGTGGGTGCAAGATTCAGTGCGGTTGGCATCCCGATCAGGGTTCCATAGACCACAGAACCGCCGCCAGCCGACATGGCCGCCAGGGCTACCTTTTTCGGAAGGTTTGCCCGCTTCAGCACTGGAAGAGCGATAGCCAGGATGGCAAACTGATAGGACGAGACACCTCCGGCCACCAGCAGGCAGGTGATGAAAAATAGTACGACAGCAATCCACTTTTCGCCGAATACTCGAATGAGGTGCCGCGCAATCGCCGTGCCCAGTCCACTCTCCATTAGGCAATAGCCAAAGGAGCCGCCCAGTGTGTACATCAGAAAATAGGTAGAGAAAATGTTTGCAGCCGACGGCATGAAGGCCGTGAATACCGAGGACAGGCCCTCTGAAGTTACAAGTGAGACCAGCCCGGTGCACAGTAAGATCGTGGCAAACAGATTGATTCCCTTAAAGCTCAGGACAAAAAAGAGCGCAAATGCAATCACAATTACAGTCAAGGAAATGGCTACATTTTCCAAGAAGAAACATCCCCCTCTCTTCGTGACTGAGATCTCCTGTGTTTGTGAAAGTAGAAAGCCAAAGCAACTCGGACGGTGGGCGTTTGTACCATCTTTATTCGTTTCCCCACCCCCTTGTGGAACAGAAATTTGCCTGCGTCCAATTTGGAATTCGGCTTGTCCAAATCCTAACATCGAGATGTCTTCGTGTAAAATATCCAGGATGCCATGAAAAACATAGCAAAAAATAGATCAATTATTCTGAAAAAACTACAAAAAACTCCCTGTCCATATATAGAAAATCCAATATACGGACAGGGAATTTTTGCTCCGATATTAAACTGTATTTTCAGACAGCACAAGGTACAGGCATTCCGCTAAGAGGTGCATCGCTTCTGTATCCCGGCTCTTTTTCCATGCAAAACAAATCGGCATCTCAAGATCTAGTGGGAAATAGTTTACGTTTACGTCCTGAATGCCCCGGGAAAAGGTGTCGAGAATTGCAAATCCGTGATCTAAGCCAACGGCAAGGAGAATGGAATCAATATTGTGGTACTCAGCACATGCCGGGGCCAGCCCTTTCGCATGTAGATAGCCCAGCTGGAATTCCCGAATCAGTGTGCTCTCCTCCTGACCGAGCAGAAGGAGCTTTTCCGTTCGGAAATCATGAACCGTGTAATATCGACCGTTTTCTGGTGGTGCGTGCTTTTGTGCGTAAATTAAAACATTTTGAATGGCCGGTAATTCTGCATAAGAGAGATTGGGCATGGACAAAACCATACGGGTCGGGCCAATCAGAGCATCCAGCCCATTCGACTGTATCTGCGCCATCATCCCGCGATAATTAAACGAGCGGAACTCTGGCTCTACCAGAACCTCGTTTTGACTTAGATGCTGGCTGAGCCGCTCCACGACCTTCCGCAGATCCCAACCCTCCGGAATTCCGACCTTTAGCTGCGTTACGGTCGGTTCATTTGAGCGTTTGGCTTCAAGTGCCAATTCATCCATAGCCTGCCTTGTTTTCCGGAAAAGTTCATAGTATTTTCGCCCCATAGGCGTCAGCTGAACCCCTGTTTTGCTGCGGTCGAACAGGGATACACCCAATTCTTCCTCCAAATTAGCAATCTGACGGCTCAATGAGGGTTGAGATGTATACAACAGCTGGGCTGCTTTTGTAAAATTGCTCTGGCGAACGATTTCAAGAAAGTATTGAATTTGTCTGGAATTCATACAAAATCACCTTGTTTCACGTTCGATAATGATATTATAGGTGGTGCAGGGCGTAAATTCAACATAATTTTAATCATATAAATTTTGAAATGCCCCTGATCTCTAAATGGGCATTTATCAAAATGTAGACGAATTGGTATAATTAGATCCATCTCAAAACAGGCAATAAAGAGGTGGAGTTATATGAATCGGGAAGCTGTGATTGTGGCATATGGAAGATCTGCAGTATGCAAAGCGAGAAAAGGCGCTTTGGCAGGTACTCATCCCGTAGATTATGCGGCACAGGTGGTTAAGGGTGTGCTGAGAAAAATTCCTCAGCTCCCTCTGGAAGAAATTGAGGATCTCATTGTGGGGTGCGCGGCGCATACTTACCGCGCCAGCATGAATATGGCTAAGCTGATCGCCGATCGTGCAGAGCTTCCGCAAGAGGTCTGCGGCCAGACCATCAACCGCTTCTGCTCATCTTCTCTCCAGGCGATTGCTACGGCGGCAAACGCCATTATGGCTGGTCAGGGGGATATAATCATCGCCGGCGGCGTGGAGGATATGACGGGAACCTATGAGCCATATGCTCAGGAACTGATGGAACCATGGCTGGTAAAAAATCGCCCGGGATCCTATATGCCAATGGGTATTACGGCAGAAAATGTGGCGGCAAAGTTCGGCATTACGCGGGAAGAAATGGACTCTTTCGCCCTTGCGTCCCACGCAAAAGCGGCAAAGGCGCAAAAGGAAGGGAAATTGGCAAAGTCTATCATACCTGTTACTGTGAAGGATCCCTCCGGTCAGGAACACGTTGTATATCAGGATGAGGGAATCCGTCCAGATTCGACCATGGAAGTGCTCTCCAAATTGAAGCCCTGTTTCCTGCCGGAGGGCGGCACGGTGACTGCCGCAACCTCCTCTCAGACCTCTGATGGAGCTGCATTTGTTGTGCTCATGGAGCGGTCTAAGGCGGAGGCTTTGGGAATACAGCCGATCGCTTGCCTGCGTGGCTTTGCCGTCGCTGGATGCAATGCAACTCTCATGGGGTTAGGCCCCATCTACGCAGTCCCCAAAGCAATGAAGCGCGCATCGTTGACCATAGAGGACATGGATGATGTTGAGCTGAATGAGGCATTTGCTGCGCAGGCGATTCCGTGTATTCGCGAGTTAGGGCTCAATCCGGACAAGGTCAACCCCTACGGCGGAGCTATTGCGTTGGGTCACCCAATGGGGGCCACAGGTGCAGTTTTGACCTGTAAACTGCTGGATTATCTCTCTGAAAATAGCGGGAAGTTCGGCCTGGTTACAATGTGCATCGGCGGTGGTATGGGAGCCGCTGGAGTGTTTGAAATGGCATAGTTTGATGGCATCGCAGTCAAAGTATCTCGGATTGCCACAATGAGATATTGCTGTAATTGAGAAATACAGCTCCCATAACCACACTGGAGTTTCCCGGCTGGCAGGCACATACGGGGAAGCGGTTTACCCGCCCTTGGGTGGGCCTAAGTAGAGCACCTGGCTTGCCGCAAGCGACTGCCCGGCGCATTTGCGGGCGTGGCCCGCACCCACTTTGCACCGTGAGCATCCGGCGTAGTCAAGCACGAGGCGGACAGACAGGAGAAAACCGCTGTCGCGGCCGTGTGCACCCTGTGTGCCGGTTTCGGAGCGGAAGCGGGGTAGCTGCCCCTGAAACGGGAATTTCGGCGGTGTTGGGCCGTGTGTGGGGCGGTGGCTGTCTGGGACAGTCATGGCGCGGGAATCTCGGTCATCTAAGGCATCCAATTCCAGAGGAAGAACGCCTCCTAGGGCCCCGATTTTGGGCCCTTTGGGGGCGTTCGATTTTAGTACTAGGATAAAGCCCGGTATCAGAAAATTGCAGCTGCCACAGGCTATTTCACAGGACGGTGTGTTAGAAAAGTGTTAGAAACGCAAAAAACAAGTGGTCGAAAAAGTGAAAAAAAGTACCGCATTCCAACGGAATGCGGTACTTTTATGGTTGCGGGGGAAGGAT
>CASEPH010000081.1 GCA_949289625.1 uncultured Clostridia bacterium
AGTGCGCTTGCACAGATTCCGTCCAATGTCTTTGGACTGGCTGTCAGCGCAGGGACGATCTGCATCATATCGGTGCTTACAAATAAGGTAAGAAAGGATGAAGGCCATGTTTAAAACGAAAAAATTTGGCGTAATTCTATTATATACTCATCCCTCCGCTAAAAGCAACGGCCGGGCATCCGTGCGCTCCGCATCGGTATGATATTCGGATGAAAGTGATGGAAACGCTGCCATAGCCGCGTTTACCCACCCGTGGGTGGGACAAGCAGAGCACCTGGCTTGCCGCAAGCGGCAGCCTGGCGCATTTGCGGGCGTGGCCCGCACCCACTTTGGGGGAGAGAGGTGGACACCCCACAGGAAGGCCTCCGTTGCGGCCGTGTCGCCCCTGTGTGCCGGTTTCAGGAGGGAGGTAGGTAAACCCCCGCCCATTCAGGGGCTTGCAAGTGGAAGATATTTCCTAAAAGGCTATCAGACAGAATACCCACATAAAAACTCGGAGTAAGAACGCCTCCAGGGAGCCCCTATCAGGCCCTTTGGGGGCATTCGGTTTTAGTGCTAAAATAAAGCCCAACATCAGCAAGTTGCCGTTGCCACGGATCATCTCTCAGAACGGCGTGTCAGAAAATTGTTAGTAATTATACAATTATACGGCATGAGGAGAAAATTCAGATCATCAAATTTATTTGAAGATTTAGATCGGTTTTTGATAATAGTCGCGCTTTTTATATACGAACAAAGAAATTTTAATCAAATATTTTTGGAAAGAAACGGAGTATTCTATAAATAACACACAAGGGCTTCTTACCAGGTAGAAGTCCTCCCTGTGTACTCAAAACAGAAGACGAATAGGAGGATTGACATGAAAAGAGGATTAGCATTCATTCTTGCACTTGCTATGATGCTGGGCATGCTCGCCGGCTGCGGCGGCAACACATCACAGCCCGCCGGCAGCAGCGGTACTCCGTCGGGCAGCGGGGACAGTGATAAGCCCTTTGCAGGGCAGACGCTGACGGTTCTGTACATGTCCAGCGTCTATGCGGACGCGGCCCGAGCCATGGTGCCCGAGTTTGAAGAGGCCACCGGCGCTACGGTGGAGGTCGTGGATTTCCCCTATTCTACCCTGCATGAGAAGGCTCTGCTGGATCTGACCAGCGGCGGCACCGCGGCATACGACGTCATTGACGTGGCCAGCCAGTGGGACGGCGAGTTCTCTCCCTTCCTCACGGATCTTGGCGAGTACATCGAGCGGGACGGCTATGACATGGATGTCTGGATTGAAAACGTCCTCAACAACTGCGGCAAATGGCAGGACACCATCATCGGCATCCCCAACGCCTGCACGCCTCAGGTATTTGCCTACCGCACGGATCTGCTCCCCGATGGGATCCCCGACACCTGGGAGGAGTACCGCGAGAAGTGCATCGAATTGACCACTGGGGACATGTATGGCACCACCATCTCCGAAATTTCCGGTCAGCTGGGCGGCGTATTTGACTACGTGCTGTGGTCCATGGGCGGTGCCTGGGCCGACGAGGACTGGAATGTGACCATCAACTCGGATGAGACCCGCGCCGCGCTGGAGCATCTGTATGAGCTGAACAAGAACGCCATGGATCCGGCCAACCTGTCCTGGGGTACCGAGGAGTCCATTCAGGCGTTCCTGGACGGCCGTGCCGCCGTCTGCGAGACCTGGCCCACTCTGGGCCTTGTCCAGGCGGCCGACGACCCTGAGCAGTCTCAGGTGGTAGGCAAGTGGGCCTTGGATCTGATCCCCCATGAGGAGACCGGCGTTACCCTGCTGAGCGCCTGGGACGTTGCCATCCCGGCCAACTCCGAGCACAAGGATCTGGCCTGGGAGTGGATCAAGATGTACACCAGCGCCGAGAAGCAGCAGGAATTCTATGATGATTTTGACATCTTCAGCCCCAGAAAGGACTTCTGGGAGCAGGACGCCATCAAGGATGCCGGCCTGTATCCCCTGCGCGAGGCGCTGGACACCGCCAATATGTGGTGGCGCATTGCCGCGTCCGTGGAGGCTGATACCGCTATCAACACCATCGTCAGCGCCTATCTGACTGATCAGATCGATCTGGAGGAGGCCGTGACGCAATTGGAAGATGCCCTCACCACCGCCCTGGAGAACGCCCCGCCGGAGGAGGGCATCAAGAACTACAACATGTAAGCCATCTGTACGGCCCGACAAAGGAATGAACTTTTATGGTGCCTGCCGGTCCCTGGGCCGTGCAGGCACCATAAAGTCAAAGCGGTTTCACCGTTCCGGGGAGGGGGATCCCTCCCGCAGACAGGAGGTTGCTTATGAAAAAAAGAAGAGGTGATAAGCTGGCGTCCTGGGCATTCCTGACGCCGACTCTGGTCTTCCTCGGCATCACGGCGCTGGTGCCGCTGCTGTACTCCATCTATCTGAGTCTCTTTCGGATGAAGCTGAACCTGCCCAACCAGGAGCCGGCGTTCGTTGGCCTGGATAACTACATCCGGATGTTCAGCGACGCGCTGCTGAAGACCAGCACGTGGAATACCATCCTCTTCGCCGTGGTATCTGTGGCGCTGGAGCTGGTGCTGGGCCTGATGGTGGCCATGGTGATCTGCTCCGACAAGCGCTGGGCGCGCCTGGTCACGTCCATCTTCATGATCCCCATGATCATGGCCCCGGTTGCCGTGGGTACCCTGTGGCGGATGATGCTGGATTCGTCCACCGGCGTGATCAATTACCTGCTCAGCTTCCTGGGGATCCCCAGCATCAGCTGGCTGAGCAATCCCACCACGGCCATGATTGCCGTGATGCTGGTCAACGTCTGGCAGCTGACCCCGTGGGTGACGGTGATCTGCGCCGCCGGGCTGAAGGCCCTGCCGTCGGAGTGCCTGCAGGCAGGGTTGGTAGACGGAGCCACCTCAGGGCAGATTTTCTGGCACATCGTGCTCCCGCTGATCCGGCCGGTGCTGGTGGTGGTGCTCATGATCCGGTTCATCGATGCCTTCAAGGTGTTTGACACCGTCTACGTCATGACCAACGGCGGCCCGGGCTCTGCCACCGAGATGCTGCCCAACTACATCTATAAGCAGGGCCTGCGCTACTTCGACGCCGGCTACGCCGCGGCCATGGCCATCGTGTTCGTCCTGGTCATGACCCTGTGCACGCTGTTCTTCCTGCGCTGGCGCAAGAGAGAGGAGGCAAAGCTGTGAAACAGAGACGCAAAGCCCACAACTATGCCTCCGTCGATTCGATCCTCAGCAATTTCGCCGGCCGCCCGGTGAAGTATTTCCTCATCGTGGCCAGTGTCATCTCCGTCCTCTTCCCGGTATACTGGCTGGTAATCAGCGCCTTCAAGCTTGAGCAGGATTATCTGGCGGATCCGCCGATCCTTTTTCCCACCCGGTTTACCCTGGACAGCTTCATTGAGGTGTTCACCCGGGACAATGTGCTGCAGTACTTCTCCAACACCCTGGTCGTGGCTGTTTGCACCACCATCATCACCATTGTGATCGGCAGCATGGCGGCCTATGCCGTGGTGCGGGGGCCCATCGGCGCCCGGGCCAAGAATGTGTTCGGCCTGTGGTTCCTGGTGCAGAAGATGTATCCCGCCATTGCCACCGCCATTCCCATCTATCTGGTGATGCGCAGCCTCCATCTGATGGACACGCTGCTGGCCCTGATTATCATGAATACCAGCTTCAACCTGCCGCTGGTGATCTGGCTGATGATGGGGTTCTTTGAGCAGGTGCCCTTCGATATGGAGGAGTCGGCCATGCTGGACGGCTGCGGGTTTTTTGGGCGGTTCTTCCGGGTGGTGCTCCCCGTGACCAAGCCGGGCCTGATTGCCTCAGCCATTCTTACCTTTGTGGCGGCGTGGAACGAGTTCCTCTTCGCCGTGATTCTGACCATCAACGAGTCCAAGACCCTGCCGGTGGTCATCGCCGGATTTATCACGGATCGCGGCCTGGACTGGGGCCCCATGGCGGCCACCAGCCTGATCACACTGCTTCCTGTAGTGGTGCTGGTGTGGATCATTCAGAAGGACTTTGTCAACGGCCTGGCTGCCGGCGCGGTCAAGGGATAGGGCGGCGCGGTCCGCCGCTCTGCTCCACACCATTCATCAGCGCATCCAGCGAGCGGGCATACTCACTGGGTGTCAGTTCCGTAAATTGCTTGAACCGGCGGGAGAAATGGTGAACCGAGCAGAAGCAAAGCTTTTCGGCGATTTCCGTAAATGTGTACTCCTGCTGGCGGATGAGGAACTTTGCCTCCTCAATGCGAAGCTCTGCGAGGAAGCCCATAACCGTGCGGCCCATTTTCGCAGAGAAATTTTTCTGGAGCTGGGAGGCGCTCATTCCCACATGACGGCAGATGTCCTCCATGCAGACCGGGGTATAGAGATTGTCCTTGAGAAAAACCACAGCGCGGTTCACGCAGTTCAGGTTACTCTTCTGGGAATGGGCCTGCTCCGGGTGGAGCGGCTGGGTGGCCTGGAGTTCCCGATAGAGCAGAATAAGCAGCATTTCCAGGAGCCCTTGAACCATTTTAACGCAACCATATGGGGCGTTTTCCCTGAGAAGAACCATCTGCTCCATGGGGATTTCGCTCAAGGGCACGAGAAATCCCTGCCGGGCTTCGGTGATGATGCGCACAATCAGTTCCCGCTGGATCGCGGTAGTCTGGTGGAGCGGATACTGCGCAAAGCTGTCCATGGCAGGGTCTGTCACGGTAAAGGACGCGATGAACAGGTCAATATAGCTCCGGGAGCAGTATTGGAAGCTGTGAAAGCTGTTGGGCTGCAAGAGTAGGAGATTGCCCTGCTGAAGATGGAACGGGGCGGGGTGCAGGTCATCGGTGACGATGATTTCCCCGGTACCCACGTAGATCAGCTCCCAAAAATCATGACTTTCCCCGCAGAAGGGGTAGTCCCGGAAGTGCTCGAAGTAGTGAATCGTGAACAGCTCCTGTAAATGCATGGTTGGGTCTGCTGTCGTACCATAGTATCGAACCGGCGTATTTTTCATGGAAGTCTCCTTTCTATGCCGGGTAAATAGACTCGATAGTATATTAATTATAACAGTCGGCGGCCTGGTTGACAAGACAGACCGTCGGCTGAAAAAGGCATGGCACGATACCCAAAGCAGTTCTGGATTGGCAGCCAAATAGTAGTGGTGTATAATCATTCTGTAGCTTCCTTGACGAACCTTATTTCAAATAGGGTGTCAGGAAGTGGAGAGGCTGTGCCTTGAGAGCGTGCCGGACATCGGATGCCTGACCGCCTAGACACTGCACCGTAAAATATTGACGCTATGCAGGCTGTTGCCTACTGGCGCCGGGAGGAGAACGCATGAACAAGACGAGAATCGTATGCTATGGGGACTCCAATACCTGGGGCTACTGTGCTGCTACCGGAAACCGTTATGACGACGATCAACGGTGGGTTCCCATGCTCCAGCAGTTGCTGGGGGATCAATACAGCGTGTTGGAGGAAGGGCTCAGTGGCCGTACTACGGTGTTCGACGATCCTCTGTTTCCGGCACTCAATGGGCTGGCTCATCTGCCAGCCATCGCCATGTCTCACGCACCAATAGATTTACTGGTGGTAATGTTGGGCACCAACGACTGTAAAGAACGCTTCTCAGTTAATAGTCAGAATATTGCCGATGGACTACGGCGCCTTGTAAATGAGGCCAAACGCATGGATATTTGGCGGGATGAGCCCAGAATTCTAATTATAGCTCCTATGATCATTGACAAGGCAGTGTATCAGGTACCACGGATCGGGCAGGAGATGGGGGAGCGATGTGCGGAGAAATCCCGACAGTTGCCCGCTCTGATGAGGGAGACCGCCCGTGAAACAGGCTCCTGGTTCATGGACTGCAACCCCTTTGTCCGTCCGGGGCCGGCGGATTGGATGCACTTCGACGCTGACAGCAATCCAACCTTTGCCCGGGCGTTAGCGTCGATGGTGAAGCGTATCTTTACCCATCCTGAATTACTGGAAGACAGCTGGTGCTGAGGCAACAGCAGGTATAGTTCGTTGAAAATTGAAGGGAATGCCATTTCGACGGCTACGGTTCGCTCAAAGAGAAAATTGCTCTGCATGCCTGGATCAAGAGCCATATGTAGAGAAGATGCTTTGAATATCCGAATTGCCACCACCGGGTGGGAAAGCAGGGAGCTTGGCGCATTTGCGGGCGTGGCCCGCAGCCACATTTGACCAAGGCCGTCCGGCAGACTCAAGCACGAGACAGTCAAACCGGAGAACGCCACTGTCGCAGCCGTGTGGGCCCTGTGTGCCGGTTTCGGGACAGTGGTGGAGGCGGTGCCCCTGTCGAGGGCATTTTGGCGACGTTGAGCCGTGTGTGGGGCGGTGGCTGTCTGGGAAAGTCATGACGCGGGAATCTCGGTCATCTAAGGAATCCAATTCCAGAGGAAGAACGCATCCAGGGAGCCTCGTTTGGGGCCCTTTGGGGGCGTTCGATTTTAGTACTAGGATAAAGCCCGGTATCAGCAAATTGCAGCTGCCACAGGCTATTTCACAGGACGGTGTGTTAGAAAAGTGTTAGAAACGCAAAAAACAAGTGGTCGAAAAAGTGAAAAAAAGTACCGCATTCCAACGGAATGCGGTACTTTTATGGTTGCGGGGGAAGGAT
>CASEPH010000082.1 GCA_949289625.1 uncultured Clostridia bacterium
TTGCCCTGCATCGGCGTATTAAAGCCCAGCATCTACAGTTGACCTCTACATACACAAGGGAGTGACCCCATTGAAAAAAAGCAGAAGCAATCTTATCTTTCTTCTCTTGATCTTTGTGATCCTGGGTGTGGCCGTCTGGGCTATGCGAATGCCCACCACGGAAAGCGATCCCTACACCTACAGCGATATACGGGCCCTTTTTGAAAGCGAACAGGTAAAGTCCTTTACCCTCACCGACAACACATTGACTGTGATCCTGCGGGAAAAGGATGCTGAAGGCAATGATGAGCGCACCTTCTATATCGCCAGTTTTTCCCTATTCTATGAGGACTTTAACGAGCTGGTGACGGAGCAATATGAGGCAGGCATCATTGAAAGCTATGACTATCCTCCTGCTGCCAGCACCCCTTGGTGGCTTATGTTCGTTCCCTATCTGATCATTGCGCTGCTGGTGCTGGGCGTGTGGTTGTTTATGGTCAGCCGCATGTCCATGGGTGGTACCGGCGGCGATAAGGGCACCATGAAATTTGCCAAGGCCCGCACCACCGTGGGGATCGATGAAAAGAACAAGGTCACCTTCAACGATGTGGCCGGAGCAGACGAGGAGAAAGCAGAGCTTCAGGAAGTGGTGGACTTTCTTCAGAATCCCGACAAATATACCCGCCTGGGTGCTAAGATTCCCAAAGGTATTCTTTTGGTGGGTCCACCGGGCACCGGTAAAACCCTGATCGCCAAAGCTGTGGCAGGAGAGGCCAATGTCCGGTTCCTCTCCATTTCCGGTTCCGACTTTGTGGAACTCTATGTGGGTGTCGGCGCCAGCCGAGTTCGGGATCTGTTCGACCAGGCCAAAAAGCAGGCTCCTGCCATCATCTTTATTGACGAGATCGACGCGGTAGGCCGGCAGCGTGGCGCTGGTCTGGGCGGCGGTCACGACGAACGGGAGCAGACCCTCAATCAGCTTCTGGTGGAAATGGACGGTTTCAACAGTAACGAAGGCGTCATTGTCATTGCCGCCACAAACCGGGTGGATATTCTGGACCGTGCTCTACTGCGGCCTGGCCGGTTTGACCGGCAGGTCTATGTGGGAGCTCCCGACACCAAGGGCCGGGAGGCCATCCTGAAGGTTCATGCCCGGAACAAGCCCCTGTCCGACGATGTCAAACTGGATGTCATTGCCAAGCAGACTGCCGGCTTTACCGGCGCAGATCTGCAAAACCTGCTGAACGAAGCGGCCCTGCGGGCCGCCAAACTGGGCCGTCCCGTGATTTGCATGAAGGATATTGAGACCTCCATGATTAAGGTCATCGCAGGACCCGAGAAAAAGAGCCGGGTGGTACCGGAACCGGAGCGACGGCTGACTGCTGTTCACGAGGCCGGTCATGCCATTGTCATGGATGCCCTGCCCCATCATGATCCGGTCCATCAGATCACCATCGTTCCCCGTGGCATGGCCGGCGGCATGACCATCTCCCTGCCCACCGAAGATCACAGCTACATGAGCCGCAATGAGATGCTGGAGGAAATCGTTTCCCTGCTGGGCGGCCGGGTGGCGGAAGCCCTGATGCTGGACGATATTTCCACCGGCGCTTCCAATGATCTGCAGCGCGCCACCTCCATTGCCAAGCAGATGGTCACCAAGTATGGTATGAGCAGTAAGCTGGGCCCTGTGTCCTTTGACTCCGACGGAGAAGTGTTTATCGGCCGGGATTATGGCCATACCAAGAACTATTCCGAGGAATCCGCTGCCCACATTGACCAGGAGGTCCAGGAAATCCTGCAGCAGTGCTATCAACAATGTGAGGAAATCCTCAAGGCCAATCTGGACAAGCTGCAGCAGATTTCCGAGTATCTGCTGGAACATGAGACCATGGACGGTGAAACCTTCAAGCAGGTCATGGATCAAAATGCTACTGCGCAGAACGTCCTGCCGGAAACCTCCGAATCGCAGCCACCTGTGTCCTCCGATTTTGATGACGCATCCAACGCCATTTCGGAGGAGCCTCAGACAGAAGCGTAATCTCTGGATAATAGCGTCGCACATGTGCCGCTCCGCTTTTTCCCATAATGCTGCAACTGTCCCCCGATGAAACCATCGGGGGACAGGATTTTTATAAAGACAATTTTCGCTCCAAATACCGCTCCAGCAGATCAATTCCCACGACATTTTCTCCGCCCCAGGGAATGATCACATCAGCAAAATACTTGGTGGGCTCTACAAATTTGTCATGCATGGGCTTGACTGTCGTACGATACTGGGTAATAACAGATTCTATGCTGCGTCCGCGCTCCAATGTGTCTCGGCTGATCCGCCGCATGATCCGTTCATCCGCATCGGTGTCCACAAATACCTTTAAATCCATCAGCTCCCGGAGATTTGGATCCTCCAGCACCAAGATTCCCTCCAGAATCAGCAACGGCTTTGGCATCACTCGGACGGTTTCCCGGCTGCGATTGTGTATCGTATAATCGTACACCGGCCGCATCACGGTTTTCCCAGCCTTCAACGCCAGCACATCCTCCACCATGCGCCCAGTCTCAAAGGCCTGTGGATGGTCATAGTTGAGCTGGCAGCGCGCCTCATAGGGCAGTTCATCATGCGCATAATAATAGCAGTCGTGACCGATGACCTCCAACTGATCCCCAAAGCTGCGCTGCAGTTGCTCCACAATG
>CASEPH010000083.1 GCA_949289625.1 uncultured Clostridia bacterium
AGCAATATCAGAACAAAACATGCAACCGTAAGTTGGAGGATCTCACATGAAGGCTCGTGCCGGAGATGTTTATACGGTCTTCAACAACTACTTAGGCCGTTACACCGCCTGTCAGGTGGCCTACATTGCACCGCCGGATGCGGTAAGTAAGCAGCCCGGAGCGGTCATCCTCTCTCTAGACTGGGTTGGTGATGCCCCTCTTACAAAGGATGATCTGCCAAATCTACGCCCGCTCTACAAGGATTTCATGTACTGGCAGCGTGACCTCCATCTGCTGCGAGTACCGATAGAGGTGCCGCAACAGTACACGTTGGTGGGCACACTTCCTTCCTTTACCAATAAGCCTTGCCGCTCCTACGGCGGATGGAGTGACGGCTATGATGTGTACCGTCAGATCAAATGGCAGGCCATTCCGGAAAAGCGGCGGCAGGCTTTCAAGGAGGCCATAGAAAGCGACGAGCAAACGGAGATAGGCGGCGTCCACGTGAAGGTCAACAGCCATCGAGTGATGGATCAGTACCTTCCTTTCTCTTCGGCACTGGAACTAAGGGTGTTGCCCTGTCTTTCCACCCTTGTTTGCGAACAATGGCATCCCGATCTAATAGAGTTCCTCCGCGAAAATCCCTTCATTGACGAGCTTACCCTGCTCCATCATGGACAGAAAACATTGGATCTCAGGGGAACGAATGTACGAGAGCTGATGCTGGATATGACGGGTCTGGAGGAGCTATGGGTAAGTGATTGTACCGAATATCTTCTTTTCCAGACCGAAGATCCGGATGTCTGCACAATCCACGCGCCCGAATCTGGAAAGTATTTGACACTCGACTTTACGGGGCAATACCGACCTCACCCTGAACTAGTCAATCTGAGAGGACTGTATGGGGCAAGATTGAAGGTCTTCGATCTCAATCTTCTGGAAAAGATCCACCCTCATCTTAGAGAACTACGACTTTGGGGCGCACCTGGAACACTGGTTAACTTTAAAACAGTATCAAAACTGCCCGAGTTGGCGAGGTTTTCGTGCTTTGATTTGTTCGGTTTTGATGCGGATGAAATACCGACGCCAGAACAAATGCCGAATCTGAGTTGGTTCTGGATGACGAGCCTCCCCGAAGATGCTGCCAAAGCAATCAAACGACTCTGGAAAGGGCGTCCAGAAGTCGATCTACTAATAACCAAACCTCGAAAACCTGAATGGCTGGCTCAAAACCTTGATAACCCATTCCGGGGTTGGGACGGAGCGGAGCATATTCCTGCCGTCGCCGCAAAAAAAGCTGCCGCTCAATACCGCAAGACTCGTTCTCTGCTGATGAAACTGGCAGCAAAGCCAGATGAAAGCGCCCAGATCCAGGCGCTGGAAGCAGTTTAAGCTTACACCCAAACCTTCAACAAGATGCGTTTTATTGAAACCGTGGAACGCGATGAGATCTACATGGCGTTGTGCAACATGCTTGACGCTCTGCCAGACGATGTGTTGAAAAAGTCTGAGCTACTGGAAAAATTTGAGCAACTACGAGATTTTTGAGACTGGACAGCTTCTCTATTCAACCAACGCACTGTCCAATATGGGACCGTTATGACACTTCGAGATAAGAAAATAATGCCTCCCCCCTGGCTCGCTCTCCGGGAGATTGAGCGATATTCCATTGGTTGGCGCATGGGTTATGGAGAGGATTACCTGTTTAGATTTGGCCGGTGGCTAGACTCTCTTTCCTCAGAAGAGCTGGCGGAATACCGCGCTCTTTTCCCCGAGCCGATGACCTGGAAGGGATGGTGGGATGACGAGGACAGAAGTGAGGTTCTGAAGCATGGTGATTTCTGGGTGAATGTGTGGCAGCCGGAAGGGCAGCCCAAATACACCCGCCAGTGGCTCCAGCAGGAGTTCGCCGCAGGAAGAACACGGGATCTGTGCCTATTCTGGGGCCATCAGCCTGCCGAGGACGGCCATTTGACAAAAAGCTGCCTCAGCCAGTGGTGGATGGAGGACTTCTATACAACGGCTGACTCCTATCTCTATGCGGAACAATACATGATGGCGGGCAAAGCCCAGCTATTTGGCGATGAGGAGAAGCGCAAGGATATTCTGGCATGCAGTGATCCAAAGCAGATCAAGGCACTGGGCCGCAAGGTGCGTGGCTTCGACCAGAAAGTATGGGACAAATTCAAATACGCCATTGTGCTGGCTGGTAATTGGTATAAATTCAGCCAAAACCGCTATCTGCAAGAGTTCCTCCTCTCCACCGGAGACAGCGTGTTGGTGGAGGCCAGCCCATACGATTCCATCTGGGGAATCCGCCTCCCGGCCAACTCCCCAGAGGCCCAAGATCCCAAAAAGTGGCGCGGACAAAATCTACTAGGCTTCGCGTTGATGGAGATACGTGACGAGCTACGTCGTGTCACTCTAAACGAGATGCTGTGTGATTGGAATTCAGTATGGAAACAGTGAGTTCCTGATAGCTGCAACCAATTCTGAAACCTCTGCTTGAATTAGAAAAGCCTGGCGTTCTTGTGGGAGCAGGATTGAAATGGAGTGCATCAAGCTCTTTTGGGAGAATGCCCCGAAAGGAGAACCGACGATCATCCTCTACGAAGTGGATGTAGACAATCAGCGACTGGCTCTCCGTTCCATTGACGTCTTTGTTGATGGGCACACGTGCAACATCCCAGACCTTTACGACGGTGCTATCGAGGTCACTCCGATTCCAACCGTAGAAGCATTCAACAACCATGTCTGGGGAGAAGAGTTCCACGCTTGCACAATAGATAGAGCTGAATTTGAGAATACCTGGGATAATCAATCCTAC
>CASEPH010000084.1 GCA_949289625.1 uncultured Clostridia bacterium
ATATGCCGGAGGGCATGCGGGGCTGGGAAAGCCCGGACTGGTGGACCCGTCCGGAGCATTATTACACTGACGAAGAGTGGCAGGCGATCTTTGACACCTGGGCCAAGGAGGATTACCGGGGTGACAAGATCCTCTATTGGGATGATGTTCAGGTGGGAGATATGCCCAATGTGACCATTGACGGTCCCATCCACGCCTCCTGTAATCCCACGCCTCCCTATGGAATGGCAGTAGGCGGCAGCCGTACCATGAAGGAACTGGCGGATCCTGCGGTACGGGCAAAGATGACCCGGGACCCCAAATTCGGCGTCTATGTGCCGGAGGATATGAAGCAGTGGGATCCTGAGGTACCGCCCTATGATGATCCCCGGGCCAAGATGGGACCACCTCCCGGGGCTGGCGCACCTCCCAAGGAGGTAAAGCGGGGCATCTTCATCAACTTCCTGGGTCGGGATTTTGCTATCCATCATATCAACAACTGGATGGGCACCCATGGCTGGATTCAGAACATCCGCTGGGGCATCATGACCGATCCGGTGGAGCAGGGCTTTGCCTTCCCGAAGAACACGGCTGTCTGTGAAATGATCGAAAAAATCCCCTGCATGAAGGGCAAGAAGTGCAACACCCATGGCCTCCAATACGATGTCATGAAAATTCACTCTCAGGTCTATGACAAGTACGAGAAAGATGGAGAGTATTTTGTAGAACTGGGCTTCTGGATCACCACCATCAACGACGATGAAATCTACGAAGAGGGCGGCGCCACCATTAAGCTGCCCAAGCGAAGCTAAGGAGGGCGTGCATGATGGAAAAAGCGATTTCCGGTACTTACTTTATCAAAATGCGTCTGCCGGATCCCAAACTGGTCCACGGCCCTGATTTTCAGGCCGGACCACCGGCAGGTGGTCCTCCTCCGGAGGGCGGCCCGGAAGGGATGCCTGCAGGGGGACCGCCTCCTGCACCCCCCGCGCCCGAGGGCCTGAAAGACTACGGCGAGCCTGGGTGGGGATCCTTCGAGGGAGAGATGACCTTTCATTTCACCCCTAACCCTGACGGCACGCTGTCCGGGGATGCCAACGGCAGCCCCATCAACTTCGGCTTCTACACTGGAGACGAGTTCTTCAAGGTGGATTTCCCTGCCGGTCCCGGCCGTTGGGAGGTATGGGCGAGAGTTGATAAGGAAGGCTACATCGAAGGGATGATCTCCGTAGGTGGAAACAAAGGCTTCCCCAACTTTGTCTATGGGAAAAAGCTGGATTGATTCTATCAGCCCATATCGGAATACAGGCCATGGCTGTACTGGCAAACAATATTGCCGGTCAGCCGTGGCCGCTTTTTTTCAAAAAAGGAAAAAACATATCAAAACTTCACAAAAACTACACAAAATGCACAACGAAGCTTGAAGCCTATGGGATCATGTGCTATAGTATGCCATAGAAATTTTCCCATGTAATGCTTATCCATGGCATCGAGAGAGAAACCGGGGGAAGGGGGATCCTGTGAGCAGAGGTATGCGAAAAAACAGCTTTGCAGAGGGAACCTTTGTGGCTTATGCGGCCATTGTGATCTCAAAGCTGATGGGCGCGTTGTACAGCATCCCCTTCTATCACCTCATCGGAGACCAAGGCGGCGTAATCTATTCCTGTGCCTATAACATCTACGCATTGTTCTTGGACATCTCCACTGCTGGAATTCCCATAGCGGTGAGTATTGTGATCAGCGAGTACAATGCCAGGGGAATGTATCGTTCCAAGGAACGGACCTATCGTGTGGCGCTGCGGGCTGTATTGGGACTATCTGTTGTATCCTTCCTAGTGCTTGAAGTGTTTGCCAAACAGATCGGGCTTTATTTTCTGGAGGATATGACAGAAGGCGTCAGACCGGAGGATATTGCCGCAGGGGTCAGAGCGGTGGCGCTGTGCCTGCTGGTGGCGCCCTTTCTCAGCGTGAAGCGAGGGTATCTCCAGGGCCATAAGTTCCTCGCTGCTCCCTCCCAAAGCCAGATCATTGAACAGCTGGTGCGGATCGCAGTGGTGCTAGCGGGCACCTATTGTACGGTGGTTTTGATGCAGCTGAGCGCCACCGTGGGCGTCTGCGTAGCGTTGACTGGCGCTGCCATCGGTGCGTTGGCAGCACTGCTGTATTTGCAACACAAATGCCGCGGCAGCCGGGATGCGTTCCAAACGGTAGGAAACCAGGGGGAACCGGTGGCCTCCACAGGGCAGATCCTGAAAAAGGTCCTGTCCTACTGTACCACCATCGTGATCATGTCCGTCTCCATCAGCATCTACAGCTTGGTGGATATGAAAATGCTGCTGGTGGGACTTCACAATCTGGGTTTCCCGGACCAGGATACCCAGGTGATTGCCAGCATCTCCTCCACCTGGATCCCCAAGATCTGCATGATCATTACGGCCTTGTCCATGGGCCTGGTCAGCAGTTTGGCCCCCCATATGGCTGAGAGCAATACCCTGGGAGAGCAGCGGCAGATCAATGCCAAGCTGAATCAGGCGCTGGGCACGCTGGTGCTCATTGCGGTGCCGATGGGACTGGGAATGATCCTGCTGTCGGAACCGGTGTTCCGGCTGTTTTATGGAGAAAGCGCCTACGGCTCTGGGATTTTACAGCTGGCGGTGGTGGTGAACGTGGTGGGCAGCATGGCCACGGTGACCAGCATGTCCATGCAGAGCATTGGCCGGGGAAAGACCGTTTGCGTTGTGACGCTGATCGGGATTGTGGTGAATGCGGCCCTGGATCTGCCTCTGATCTATCTGTTTCATGGGCTGGGCATCCCGGCCTATCTGGGAGCAACAGCTGCCAGTGTGGTCGGGCAGGGCCTGACGGTGCTGATGCTGTTGGGGGCGCTGAAGCGGACCTATCGATTTCGATATTTTCCGGTGCTCCGGACCTTTCTGCGAGAGCTGCTTCCCCTGGCCGCTATGACGGCTGTGGTACTCTGCTTGAAGCTTCTTTGGCCTGTGACCGAGGCCAGAGGCATATTCCTGGTGGTGCAGCTCTTTGCCTATGCCATTGTGGGTGGCGGCGTATATCTGGGCCTGGCCTACCGGATGGGGGCTGTGGCGGAGGTTGCAGGGACCCGGTTCTTGCAAAATGTTTTTCAGAGACTGAGATTTGGAAGGTAAAACAATGAGGAAGTTGCAGTTTTTTGTGGCGCTGTGGGCAGGGAAACTATTCCTTTGGTGGTACCTGCGCAGAGGAAAACGACAAAATGACCGCCCAGGCATGGTATCCATGCGGCTGTGCGGAGATTTTTTAAAGTATGTGGCAAAGCCCCAGCTGACCATTGCCGTGACCGGCACCAACGGAAAGACCACGGTTTCCAGCATGGTTGCATCTATTCTGGAGGCCCAGGGGAAAAGCGTATCCTATAACGATTGGGGCGCCAACCATCACGCCGGACATGCCCGGTGCTTGCTGGATGCGGTGAGCATTTTCAATAAGCCCACCAAGGATGCCGTGGTCATTGAGATGGACGAGTTGATTTCTCCCATCAATGTGCCGAAGTTGAAGCCGGATTATCTCATCATCAATAATTTGGCGCGGGACTCCATGCTGCGCAATGCCCATCCCGGCTATATCCAGGATCATCTGCGACAGGCGGTGGAGGCGGCCCAGGATACGGTGGTGATCGTCAACGCAGACGATCCCTGCTGCTGTTTTCTGGGGGAGCACAATCGCCGGGTCTATTTTGGCATGACCGATACCAGAACCAATCCCATGCCCACCCGGGTGGACGATTTTTCCGTATGCCCCAAGTGTGGGGCAAAGCCGGTATACAAGTATCGGCAGTATCGTCATGTGGGAGAGTTCTACTGCCCCAGATGCGGACTGAAAACCCCGGAACGGGATTACTTTATCCAGCAGGTGGACTATGACGGCATGACCATGCAGGTGCGGGAACCGGATGGTATCCATGGCTATCCCTTGGTGTCCAAGGCCATCTATAATATCTATGACGTGGCGGCAGTGATTGCCCTGTTTCGGGATATGGGAATGCCGGCGGAAGTGTTGGCCCAGGCGCTGGGGCATGTGAAGGTACCGGCGTCCCGGGAGACCCGTCAGACCGTAGAGGGCATTGAGCTCATCACCCAGCTGGCCAAGGGGCAAAATCCCACTGCCACCTCTACGGTGTTTGAGAATGTTTATCGGGACCCTCGTACCAAAGAAATTGTGCTGCTGCTGGATGAGGTGTTTGACGATCCCCACAAGTCGGAGACCATTGCCTGGATCTATGACAGCGACTATGAGTTTCTCGGGGGCGATACGGTCAAGAAAATCATTGTGGGAGGAGAACGATATCTGGATCATCGGGTCCGGCTGCTGCTGGCAGGGATTCCGGCGGAACGGATCGTCTGTGTGCGGGATCCCTTTGACACGCCCCAATATGTGGATACAGAGGGTGTGGAACATATCTATGTGCTTCACGATGTGAATTTCATCAGCCGGGGCCACAGGATCCGGGATGAAATCGCCGCTGGGATTCGGGAAAGTGCAGCCCACAAAAAAGAGCAGCACCAGCCCCTGACAAAGCCTGCCCAGGAAACGAGGTGCTGCGTATGACCATAGAAGTGCTCTTTCCAGAACTCAGTAATCTCTATGGAGACATGGCGAATATCAGGTATCTCCAGGCGTGCATGCCGGAGGCGGAGGTGCTCCAGACTAACAACTGCCAGGAACCCCGGTTTGTGACCCAATGGGTGGATATGCTCTATTTGGGATCCATGCCGGAGCAGGCGCAGAAGCTGGCGGTTCGGCGGCTTTTGCCCTATCGGGAACGGCTGAAAGAGATGATCCGTGACGGTGTGGTTGTGCTGGTTACCGGAAATGCCGTGGAGCTGTTTGGTCAGTATATTACAGAACAAGCTGGGAAAACAGAAATGCTGGGCATGTTCCCCTATTATTCCAAACGGGATATGGAAAATCGCCACAATTCCATGTTTTTGGGGCGGTTCGAGGATATCCCAATTGTGGGATACAAGTCCCAGTTTTCCTTCTGCTATGGACATTTCCCGGGGAAGTTCATTGACGTTACCGGAGGCTTTGGCAACAATCCCGAGGACTGCAGTGAAGGATTCCACTACCGGAACTTCTTTGCCACCTATCTGTTGGGCCCCTTTTTGGTGCTCAATCCCTTGTTTACTAAGTATCTGCTGCGGCTGCTGGGCCATGATGACCACTTGGCCTTTGAATCGGAGACCATGGAAGCCTTCCGCTTTCGGAAGGAAAACCTGGAAAAGCCGGGAGTCAACTTTCTGATGGGGGAAAATGGCTGACGTCCCGTTATGGGAGGCGAAGCTGCCAGAAGGCCACTGCACTGGCGGCGGCTACATTTAGAGAATCCACACCCCTGAACATGGGAATGCATATTGTATCATCACAACTGGCTATGGTTTTGGAGGAGAGGCCGTCTCCCTCGGTGCCCAAAACGATGGCCAGTTGCTTTTTTTGCGTTAGCTGGGGGGAGGTTATGTCAACTGAATTGTCGCTGAGGGCCATGGCTGCCGTATGAAATCCCAGAGAACGAAGCCGAGCAAGGCCAGCCTCTGGCCAATCCTCCGGTTTTTGACCGATCCGGGTCCAGGGAATTTGAAAAACGGTGCCCATGCTGACCCGCAGCGCGCGCCGGTGCAGGGGATCGCAGCAGGAGGGGGTGACCAAAACGGCGTCCATTCCCAGGGCTGCTGCACAGCGGAAGATGGCCCCCACATTGGTGGGGTCCACAATATTCTCCAGCACGGCGATCCGCCGGACGCCGGTGCAGATCTCCTCAACGGAAGGCAGGGGACGGCGTCGCATGGCGCACAGAATCCCCCGGGTCAAAGCATACCCGGTGAGCTGGGATAAAAGGTCACGGTCTGCAGTGAAAACCGGGATGTCACCGCAGCGAGCAATCAGTTCCCGGGCCTGGCCGGCGATGTGCTTGCGCTCCATCAACAGAGACAGAGGCGTATAGCCTGCGTCCAGTCCATGGGAAATCACCTTGATGCTTTCCGCGATAAAGATTCCCTTCTCCGGTTCTCGGCGGGACCGAAGCTGTGCTTCGGTCAGACGACAGTATATGTCCAGCTCCGGTGCTGTCAGATCTGTGATTTCCACGATGTTTGCCATACCCCTGCACCCCAATCTCAGATTTTATGCGGCGGAATTTGCCGTATGGGTATTGTACCAAATTTTTTTCAAAGCCTCAACGGGGCATATCTTTATAAAATCATTCCGGGTTTGACAATGCGTGCCAAACCCGGGATGATTTTAATTTTGCTTCCGAAATTGTTCTTGGCGGATCAGGGGCCAATGGAACAGCCGGGAATCGTTAAGATCCTGGCGGTGCATATCTACGGCGGTGATCTGGTGATTTTCATAGGTGGTATAGTAGTAAACCCCGCTGTCGGTGTTGCAGCAGGAGGTATATTGGGTATACTCCCAATGGCCCTCCTCGGTTTCATTGCAGCCTTTGGCCTGTTCCACCGTGCCGAGCATGTGAAAGAACTGTCCTACACGGGTTTCCTCCGTACTGCCGGAGACAGCGTGAAATCTGGCGAAGGCTGCTCGCACGAAACGGGAACTGGAGGAGAGGTCTCCCGGCAGACCCAGGGCACCCATGCCCAGACTGTAGGGGCCCAGAGGCAAATCCTTTGCGAACTGGTTGACGGGGGGCTGGGCAGACAAATGCATATAGTGGTTCAGGTGCAGCAAATGAAAATCAAAGGGCGGATTATTGGTCAGAACACCCACGGGATTGTCGTAGACCACCAGCCCTTCCTTCAGGGGTTCCACCGTGATGCAGGTTTTGCGGTCAGCTAGGAGCCAATGCTGCTGCGCAGGGGGCAGATCCTTCTGAAAGGGCGTGTCCACGATTTGCAGCCGGGCCAGCAGGGTGCGGGCCTCTTCCACATCGGCGCATTGTCCCAAAATCCACGGGATCAGTTCGAACTGGGCCACGTTGTCCCGACCTGCAGCCGGGTCCCAGTAATGGGCGTTTCCCACGAAATTGAGGCCTGCCATACCCAGGCCTTTTTCGTTGACGGCGTCGTAATAAAGGGGGTATCCGTCACGGATATGGGCCATGCCGATCATGGCATAATGGGTAGAAAGGTCGCCCATATGGCGGAAAGAAAAGGGATAGTTTCTGGGGGTCACCGTCACTTCGTCTCCAAAAGAGAAGCTATGATCCAGCGTGCGGCCGAAGTAAAAATCCCCGGACAGATAGGTAGCAGCGGTACACATGATATGGCCTCCAATTGTGCAGCGGCATTGCGCCTGCTGTTGTTTTCGTTATTGTGCGTCGGCGGGGTGGATTTATTCCTGGGGAGCAGCGTCTGCATCCAGGGCAAGAGGGAATCCCGGATTTTGATACGCCATCTTTTGAAATTGAGTCTTGCCCAAGGGACCAGGATTCCCTATGATGGAACTAGAATTCAGGAGAAAGGAGCGTTCTTTATGATTCACAACGAAACCATTGATACGATTTTGGCCCGGGAAAGCTGCCTGGACTTTACGGGAGAGCCCATTCCGGAGGAGGCCATTGAAACCATCCTGACAGCGGGTCGATATGCGCCCACGTCCGGCGGCAGACAACCCTGGCATTTTACCGTAATCACCGATCCGGAGACGCTGGATGAGATTTCCCGCCTGGTCTACGGCAATTTCCTGGAGATGATGGATACCATCAAAAAGGAAAGCGAAAAAGGCGGCGTAAAAAAGACGCCCTTTTCCGGCTATGACGAGAACCCCACACCGGCATCCGTCCGCTATCACGCTCCCATGATTGTGATTGTATCCGGCGATCCTAAGAGATCTGGTGTGTACCATACCGACTGCTGCCTGGCCACGGAGAATATGTATATCGCGGCCCAGTCCATGGGGATCAGCTCCCTGTGGTGGGGTGCGCTGGAGCGGGGCGGTTTGCGGAACCCCAAGGGCAAAGAACTGCGGGACAGATTGGTGCCTGAGGGCTATGAGGTGGTCTCAGCGTCCCTGTTCGGCTATGCCAAGCCCGATGCTACCCGGCAGCCTGGACGAGTGGTTGGGTTCCAACGGGGGGCCGGCGGCGTTACGAGGATTTGATGATATGATTAAAAATCAGACAGGGAGCCGTGGCAAAATTTTTCGTTTTACCATAGCTCTCTGTGCTGTTATATTCTAGTGTTTGCCTGGGATATTGTGCTTTGTCGTTTTAGCACAAGCACCAAAGCCGGGACCAAAATCAGCTGAACAATAATTCCGGGAATCGCTGTGGTGACAGCTCCAGCAAAAAAGGCGGAAAGACCAAAGGCGGAGGGGTTAAGTCCTGTGCATAGAAAACGGGCGGCACCCCAAATCAGACGACCGGCAATCATAGCTCCCAGTAGGGACACATAGACAAAAACAGTTTTTTGAGGAAGCATTCGATACAGTAAGGCTGAAACGGCACCATAGGTGGCAAGCTCCAGGCTCATACATAGGGCTGTGGGGAATATGGGAGGCATTCCGAACAGCAGGGAACGAAATACTGGTGCGATGAGGCCCACTGCCAGCCCCCAGGGCCAGCCGCAGAAGAACCCGCAGAGCAGGGCGGGAATGTGCATGGGACAAAGCATGGAACCGATCTCTGGAATCTGACCGGTCAAAAGGGGGAGCAGAAGCGCCAATGCCAAAAAAAGCGCCGCTAATATTAGATTCTTAAGTTGCGAATGCGTGTTCATTAGATTTCCTTTCCTACAATGCAAAAGGCGCCATTTCCTCTTCTGAGGAAACAACGCCTTCAGGCATCGTAAATACAATGGTTTTATAGAAAAGAACTTCTGTTCTATTGGCATTCTTCTGAATACGCATTAAAATTATATCACAATGTCCAGAAAAATGCAAATCGAAAAGGAAACATACCGAGAAAAAAGACGAAAGTCCTGAAGTCATTTTGGCTTCAGGACTTTTAGTATGGTGGACGATAACGGACTCGAACCGCTGACCCTGCGCACGTCAAGCGCATGCTCTACCAGCTGAGCTAATCGTCCAAAGAACGATGGTTATTATAACACAGATCACAAAAAAGTCAAGGACTTTTGCAGAAAAAAGCCCGATTTTATGTCTCGGTCGTTGGAATGCGCTTGGGAAGGCTGAGCAGGACCAGGGCAGCCAGCACCAGAACCATGCCTAGGAATGCGGGGATGGTGGGAGACTCGCTGTAAAACACGAGACCCAGCAGGGTCGCCACCACAGGTTCCACGGACGCCAGGACAGAGGCAGGACCGTTTTCCACATAGGTCAGGCCCGTGGTATACAGCAAATATGGCAGTACCGTGGTGACGATGCAATATAACACCAGGAAACCGAACAGCTGAAGACCATAGTTGGAAAATGCTGCCGCTATGGCGGAAAAGTCCGTCAGAAAGGCACCACCGATGGCTGCGAATAAAAACGTGTAGTTGGTGATGGTCATGCTGCCCAATCCCTGGTTCAGGCTGAACCGGGAAAAGATGCTGTAGAGGGCATAACCGAAACCGGAGCCCAGTCCCAGCAGTAGGCCGGCTGTGGACAGAGATTCCGTGGCGGAGCCAATGCCGCTGACCAGGCAGCAGCCGAAGAAGGCCAGACCCAGTGCCAGCAGCTTCTTCGGGGTGAGGCGCTCCCGAAAGAAGATCAGACTCATAAGCATCACAAAAATGGGAGAGGTATAGAGCAAAATTGCAGCTGCGGAGAGGTTCATCCGCTCAATGGTGGAGAAATAGCAGTAATTGAAAAATACAATGCTGAAAATGCCGGAGCCGATCAGGGACCAGAGGTTTTTGGGGTGGATTTTGAGCTGGGAACGATCTTTGATCGCGGTACAGGGAAAGAGAATGAGGGCGGCAAGGATACTGCGGGCCTCCACGATCTCCATGGAGGCCAAACCCATATCGTTGAGGTGGCGGACAAACAGCCCCATGGTTCCCCAAAGACAGGCTGCCAAAATAATCAGCAGCGGCGCAATTCGTTTCATCTTTGACCACCTCCGAAACTCTATTTTACACGCTGCTGCTTTATTGCGCAATCCGCATAAAGTACAAAATTCTCCGGGGACAAACCCCTGCTTCGGGGAATCCGCGCAGAAAAGGAGGGACGGCCGCCAATGCCAGCAGCCGTCCCTCTAAATTGTGCGTTTAGATTCTCATGGCCAGGGCATAGGCGTCCCGGATGGCGTTTCGCATATTGCCATTCTGGCGGCAGTCGCCGATCATATAAAACTCCTTGGCGCAGTCCCGGAATGCAATGGCCGCGTCGCTGTTGGGCTCCATGCCGCCGCAGGCCACCACGTCATCACAGGCAACAGTAACGGTGTTGCCCTTGCGGTCGATATATGTGACCAGGCCAGGCTCGATTTTCACGGTCTTTGCCTTCTTGATGACCTGAACACCCAAGGATGCGGCCTTGGCGTTCATATAGCCAATGGAGCGGATGGGGTTAAGATCGTAGGCCAGCCGTCCCTGCCGGCTGATTTCCACCACTTCATGGCCGCACTCCGCCAGGTAGCAGGCTGCCTCCGCTGCCACGGAGCTACCGCCGATGACCACCACTTTCTTTCCCAGCTTTTCCTGCTGCCCGTAGATATTGACGCCGTTCCAGTCCGTGGTGTCCACGCCGTCGATGGGCGGCTTTTTTGGGGTGGAACCGGTGGCGGCCACTACCACGTCAAAGTTTTCGGCGGCGATCATGTCCGGCGTGGCCTTGGTGTTCAGCCGCACCTGGATGCCCTTGCGGTCTACCTGATTCCGCAAAAAGTCCAGATATCGCTTCAGCTCCCACTTAAACTCCGGGTACTCGGAGGTTTTGATTTGACCGCCCAGGGCATCGCTCTGTTCGAAGATCACAGGTGTGTGGCCCCGATCTTTAAGCCACATGGCGCATTTGATGGCGCCAGGACCGCCGCCAATTAGAGCTACCTTTTTGGCCTTACCCACCGGCTCTGCCAGCCGCTTGACCCGGTGCTCCATGCCAATCTCCGGATTGATGGTGCAGTGGCTCATCCAGTCGCCGGTGGAGGAGGTGCCTCGGCAGCAGTGACATTCAATGCAGGGATTGAGATCCTCGCCGTTGCCGTCCCGGAGGATTTCTCCCAGATGCTCGTTGCAGATAAAGAGATGACCGGGGGCCACCAGATCTGCGGCGCCGGAGGCAATGACGTTGTTGAGAGAGTCCAGATCTTTATAATAGGTGCTGATGGCAATGGGGGTTTTGACGCCTCGGGCCTTGAGCCCCTTGGAAAGCTCCGCGGATTCACAGACAGTGACCTTTTCGTGGTCAGGATGACGGCCCCGAACCTGCAATAGATCAATATAGGGCTCGATCCGTTTTAGAAATTCTGCCGCTTCATCCAGATCCATGCCGTCGTCCCCGATGTTGGGGGCGTTGATCACCAGCAGGTAGCTGTCGCCCATGGCTTTTCTGATGGCTTTAATGACCTCTACAGGGAAGCGAATGCGGTTCTCAAAGCTGCCGCCGTATTCATCGGTACGCCAGTTGGTGCGGGGATTTAGAAATTTCCCGATGTTGAAGTTGTGACAGAAATCGAACATACCGCCGTCAAAATTCAGGTTTTTGTACTGTTGGGCGTGCTGAATATGAACCCGAATATATTCGTCCATATCCGCCCGGGTCATCATTCTGGCCCCAGCCATGGGCCGGCCGGGGGCGCCGGAGACGCCCTCTTCCATGGGCTTGACGCCGGGTGCGGCAGTGATCTCGTCCTCGTCATCCTTGGATACCATTGCAAAGGGATTGACCGGTTCGCCGTAGGGGGAGGGAACGGAGGGATCGTTGACCTGGAGCGGCATCCGGTTGTCCAAATTCAGTTCCGGGGTGATGTAGCTGCCATAGTAGTGGACCATCTCCGCCATGAAGGTAAAGCCGTTTTGACATCCAATGTCGTCAATGTCATACATGGCAAAGTGGCCGCAGTCGGCGGGCATTTTCCGCTGATCCAGGTTCGTGAGATCCTGCATCAGCAGGATGGAGGCACCGTTTTTGGCTCTGGAGGCGTAATAGGTGACCACCGGATCATCCGGAAACAGCTGATTTGCTTGGAGAAAATGGGGTTGCGCCACCGGATATAGCAGGCGGGATTTAAGGGTTTTATCCCGAAGCCGCAGCGGGGCGGTCAGGGCAGAATAACGGTTGGACATAGAGGGCACCCCTTTCAGATATTTTGAATTCGATAGATCCAGTGTAGCACAGGACAAGGTCTGGCGCAAGAATCGCCTTGTGTCCTGCTGGTCAAATCGTGTGCTTTTCCGAACAGGGGGTCATTGAAAAAGATAGGGCTGGTATGATAGAATAGCACAAGAAAGAAGGGATGCCTCCATGAAGAAAAAGTTTGAGCCCCGCCAGATTCCAGCGTTGGGCACTGTAACAGCCGTATGCGCGCTGGGAATGGCCCTGTGGGGATGTGCAATTGCGGCGGCAACGCTATGGCGTCCCTGGCTGGGTGGAATCGTGGCCGGCGTGGGGGTGCTGATGGGAGCCTTTTGGGTATGGTCCTTCTATGGGCGGCTGCTGAATACCAACCGGGAACTGGATCGAGCTTGCCGAACCCGTTTGCTGGAAAAATATTTGGGAGGAGATGTTCCGCCGGAGGGAGATCTCACGGAGGCCATGCCGGGAGTCCAGAGCGAGTATTTTGCGGTGGCCACCATTCAATGCATCGATTTCTCAGGTTATCTGCCCAAATGCGGCGATGAGCACATTCCTCATACCGCATTTTTACAGGTGGATACCTGGATGCGGGAGTATGTGTCCCGTCGGCTTCAGGGAATCAGCATTCCCTATTATGTACCTATGACGGACGGGATGGAAGTGGTCATCAATGTGACGGGGCTGGAGGAAACGGATCTGGACGCCTCCTCCCGTCGGAAGGTGGCGGAGATTTGCCAGGCTCTGAGTTTGGTATCTGACGATCTGCAGAAACACGGCCTGATCTGCGGGGCGGTGGTGAGTACGGTATATTGCGGCAGGGAAAACATCGTTCGAGCCCGAAAGGAGGCCATGGAGCTGACCTCCTATGCCGAACTCATGGGAGACAGCAGCCCGGTGAAAAACGCCTATGACAAGGCGGAGAACCCGGTGGAACTCAGCGACAAGCTTCTTCGGACGGAGCTGGAAAAACGCTTTATGCAATCCGTCACCAATCGGAATTTTGAACAGCTGGAAAAGACCATGGACAGCTTTGTGGATCTGGAACTCCGGACAGCTTCCCGATATCCGGATTTGCTGAAAAACCGGCTGGTCATGCATATGGAGCAGATGCTTTCTGCCTTTTCGATTTCGGTGGTGGACTATGAAGCGGAAGAGGCAGAGGTGGTGGGACAGTTCCGGCTTCTGATGGATATGACCTCTGCCCAGCAGCTTCGTCAGCAGTGTTCCCGGCTCATTGGCGCGCTACGGACCTATGAGGAGTCGGAGCAGCAGCTGCGGTCTGATAAGGTGACCAGGGCTCTGACGTTTATCGAGGAACATTATGACGATCCGGGGATCTGTGCGGAAATGATCGGGGAAGCGCTGGGTGTCAGCGCCTCCTATGTGAGCCGGATGCTCAAGCAGAATACCGGTCTGGGGGTGGTGGATCATATCCATGGAGCCAGGCTGCAAAAGGTGAAGGAGCTGCTGGCACAAACGGAGCTGTCTCTGGATGAGATTGCTCAGCAGGTGGGCTTTTCCAGCCGGTTTACGCTAACCCGGTCCTTTAAGCGTTATGAAGAGATGACGCCGGGGGCTTGGCGGGAGATCCACGGGGGAAAGCCGGATGCGGAAGCGTGCAGCGAATAGAGTAAAAATAAAAAACAATAGGCGGGATCCTCAAGGTGAGGGTCCCGCCTATATGATTTTTTATAGATCATGGCGTTTGTTTTTACATTTTTTGCATTGAGTGCAGGTGCTGCAGGAAGTGCAGCTGTTGGAACCGCAGCTACAGGAGCCGTGACGGACAAGATGCAAAACGGCAGCTACGATCCATCCCACAATCAGGCCCAACAGGACCCAGCTCAGAATATCCATTTCAACCTCCTACAGCAGCATGAGGGCGGCGTGGAAGAGGAATGCCACCAGCCAGGCCACAGCGCATTGGGAGATCACCACGATCAGGGCCCATTTTCCGCCCAGCTCCCGTTTCACGGAGGCGATGGCCGCCACACAGGGCGTATACAGCAGCGAGAACACCAGGAAGGTGGCGGCAGAGCCAGGCGTAAACAGGGTGCTCAGGGCTGCCGTGGAGCCGCCCAGTAGGACGGTCAGGGTGCTCACCACGCTCTCCTTGGCGGTGAAGCCGGTGATGAGGGCGGTGGAGATTCGCCAATCCCCCAACCCCAATGGGGAAAAGATGGGGGCAATCCAGCTGCCCACCATGGCCAGCAGGCTGTCTGCGGAATCCGTCACCAGGTTGAGCCGGGTGTCAAAGGTCTGGAGGAACCATATGATTACCGAGGCTAGAAAGATCACGGTGAAGGCCTTGGTGGCAAAATCCTTGGCCTTTTCCCCGATGAGCTGAAGCACGTTTTTCGCACCGGGCATCCGGTAGTTGGGCAGTTCCATGACAAAGGGCACCGGTTCCCCCTGGAAGCAGGTTTTTTTGAGCAGCAGGGCGTAGAGGATTCCCACCAGAATGCCGGTAAAATACAGGCCGATCATCACTAGCGCACCCTGGTTTGGGAAAAAGGCGGCAGTGAACAGGGCGTAAATGGGAAGCTTAGCAGAGCAACTCATGAACGGGGTCAGGAGGATGGTCATTTTCCGGTCCCGGTCAGAAGGCAAAGTCCTGGTGGCCATAATGGCGGGGACAGAGCAGCCGAAGCCGATGAGCATGGGGACGAAGCTCCGTCCGCTGAGGCCAATTTTCCGAAGCAGCTTGTCCATGACAAAGGCAACCCGAGCCATGTATCCGCTGTCCTCTAGGATGGACAAAAAGAAGAAAAGTACCACGATAATGGGTAAAAAGCTCAGTACGCTGCCCACACCGGCAAAGATACCGTCGATGATGAGGGAATGGACCACGGGGTTGATGCCGTAGATGGAAAGCCCACGGTCACAGAGGTCGGTGAGATAGCCGATGCCCAGTTCCATCAAATCGGAAAGCCAGGAGCCGATGAGGCCGAAGGTGAGATAAAACACCAGGGCCATGATCCCGATAAAAGCGGGGATGGCGGTGAATTTGCCGGTGAGGATCTGATCCATCTTCCGGCTGCGAATCCGTTCCTTGCTCTCCTTGGGATGTACTACGGTTTCTTCGCACAGGGCGGTAATGAACTGAAACCGCATGTCAGCCAGAGCAGCCATTCGATCCAGTCCTCGTTCCTCTTCCATCTGACTGATGATATGCTCCAGGGCCTCCACCTCATTCTGATCTAGATGGAGAGCCGCCAGGATCAGAGGATCACCCTCAATCAGCTTGGTGGCGGCAAAACGTACCGGAATCCCTTCTCGCTTGGCATGGTCCTCAATGAGATGGATTACCGCATGAATGCACCGGTGGACCGCACCACCGAAGGCGTTGGCGTCGCAGAAGTCCATACGTTCGGGTACTTCGCCGTAACGGGCCACATGAAGGCAATGGTCAATGAGCTCGTCGATGCCCTCGTTTTTTGCGGCGGAGATGGGGACCACAGGGATGCCCAGGGCTTGTTCCAGATCGTTGATCTGAATGGTGCCCCCGTTGACCCGGACCTCGTCCATCATATTCAGGGCCAGCACCATGGGGATGTTCAGTTCAATGAGCTGAATGGTCAGATAGAGATTGCGTTCAATATTGGTGGCGTCGAGAATGTTGATGATGCCGTCGGGGTGCTCCTTGAGCAGAAACTCCCGGGTGACAATTTCTTCGCTGGTATAAGGGGATAGAGAGTAGATTCCAGGCAGGTCGGTGACGGTGGCTTCGCTGTGGCCCCGAATGACGCCGTCCTTCCGATCTACAGTGACCCCGGGGAAATTGCCCACATGCTGATTGGAGCCTGTGAGCTGATTAAACAGGGTGGTTTTGCCGCAGTTCTGGTTTCCGGCTAGGGCAAAATGGAGTGGTTTCCCCGATGGGATCACTTCCCGAGATTTGCTGCCCCGATAGGTCACCGATTCTCCCACGCCGGGATGGGGAACCACAGATCGGCGCGGTTGGGAACCGGGCTGCTCGTGGGCAGGATGAATGTCGGAAAGGGTGACCTTGGCAGCGTCCGCCTTTCGCAGGGTCAGCTCGTAGCCCCGCAGCCGCAGTTCCAGAGGATCGCCCAGGGGTGCGGCCTTAATCATGGTGACTTCAGTACCGGGGGTCAGCCCCATATCCAATATATGCTTCCGCAGGGAAGGTTCATCGCAGTTCACGGCGGCGATAATGGCGTCGTTGCCTGGCTGCAGCCGGTCCAATGTCATAGGTATCAACTCCGTCCAGAGGATTCGTTTTCTAAAGACAACTGTAGCATTTGCCGGTACATCCGTCAAGGAAAAATGCATACAAAAATCTATGTTGGAATGGGGCGGATTATGACATCATAGCAGCAAAATGTCCGGCCTCCTGAGGAGAAGCCGGACGAAATTTGACGCAATCAAAGAGCGTGGAGAAACGCCTCCACGGTTTCCGGCTGGGTGGCCCAGGAGGTCACCAGCCGGATGACGCTGTGCTCCACATCATGAGGACCCCAGACCTCAAAGGCAAAATCCCGGGAGAGGGCTTCGATCTGGTCGTTGGGGAAGATGGGGAACAGCTGGTTGGTGGGGGAGGTCACCATCAGGGGAACGCCCCGTTCTATCAGACCAGTTTGCAGAATTTCTGCCTGCTGGTTGGCATGGGCTGCGATCTGAAACCAGAGATCCTCCCGAAACAGCTCCAAAAACTGGACCCCCAGCAGACGGCCCTTGGCCAGCATCCCGCCGTGCTGCTTCATGCTGGAGCGAAAATGCTTTTTCAGACGGTCATTGACAATGACCAAGGCTTCTCCAAAGAGGGTCCCGTTTTTCGTGCCGCCAATGTAAAAGGCGTCGGTGAGCCGGGGCAGATCCTCGGAACGGAGGTCGTTTTCCCGGCTGGTCAGGGCAGTGCCCAGCCGAGCCCCGTCCAGATAGAGGTAGAGACCATGGGCCTGGCAGCAATCGTGGAGGGCCTCCAGTTCCTTCCGGGAGTAGATGGTGCCGATCTCCGTGGCGTTGGAGATATAGACCAGACCGGGGGTGGCGGTGTGCTCATCCGGATTATCCACAAAAGCCTGTTCTATGATGGAGGGGGTTACCTTTCCGTCGGGGGAGGGGTAGGTAAGCACCTCGTGGCCGGTGGCCTCCACGGAGGAGGATTCATGGGTGGCGATATGGCCGGTAGATACCGTCAGAGCTGCCTCAAAGCTGCGGAGGGCATGGTCGATGAAGGTGAGATTTGCCTGGGTGCCGCCTACCAGAAAATGCACGTCGGCGTCGGGACAGCCAAAGACTGCCTGGATGCGGGAAGCAGCTTCTGTGCAATAGTCGTCCATGCCGTATCCGGTGGTGGCTTCCAGATTGGTTTTGGTAAGGGCCTCCAGCAGCTGGGGATGGCAGCCCTCGGAGTAGTCGTTTTTCAGATAGTACATGGTTTCACCTGATTTCTATGTAGTATCGTTAGTATACGACGGGATAAGACAAAGGTCAAGGAGGAACTGGGCGGAGAACCAGCGGGACAAAGCTGGATTGGGAATTGACATCTTTCCGCCGTGTGGTAGAATAACATCCGGGAGGTGTCAGTATGACAGCTTTTGAGAGATTTATGAAGTATATCGCGGTGGAAACCACGTCCAGCGAGGAGACCGGCGTCCGGCCTTCCACGCCTGGACAGCGGACACTGACGGAGCAGCTGGCCGAGGAAATGCGGGAGCTGGGGCTGGTAGACGTGTATGTTTCCCAGCAGGATGGGGCGGCCTTTGGTACGATTCCGGCCAACACTCCGGAGCAGCGGCCTACTATAGGTTTTCTGGCCCATGTGGACACGTCGGACGCTGCATCCGGCAGGAATGTGAAGGCACGGATCGTGACAAACTATGACGGCGGAACCATTCATCTCAGCGATACGGTCTCCATGTCTCCGGAGACAGGCTTTGCCTGCCTGCGGGAGGTGGTGGGGGAGGACCTGATCGTCACTGATGGGACCACCTTGCTGGGCGCCGATGACAAGGCCGGCGTGGCGGAGATCATGACTATGGCAGAGCTGCTGCTGCATTCGGATCGGCCCCACGGTGTGGTAAAGGTGGCCTTTACCACCGACGAGGAGATCGGTGCAGGTCCGGACCTGTTTGATGTGGACCGGTTTGGCTGCGATTTTGCCTATACGGTGGACGGCGGTCCCCTGGGAGAACTGGAGTATGAGAATTTTAATGCAGCCTCGGCCACGGTGACGGTGGCGGGTGTGGGGGTCCATCCCGGCGGCGCCAAGGACACCATGAAAAATGCCTGCACCATCGCTATGGAGTTTCAGGGAATGCTGCCAGCGGCCCAGGCACCGGAATATACCACGGATTATGAGGGGTTTTATCATCTGCTGGCCATGGAGGGGCAGGTGACGGAGGCCAAGCTTAGCTATATCCTTCGGGACCATGACCTGGAAAAGCTGCGGCAAAAGGAACATGTGATGGAACAGGCGGCTGCGTTTCTCAATGAGAAGTACGGGGCTGGGACGGTGAACCTCTCCCTGCAGGAGACCTACTACAATATGCGGGAGAAGATCGAGCCTCACATGCATCTCATCGAAACGGCCAAGGCGGCCTTTGCGTCCCAAGGCGTGGAAACCGTGACGGTGCCCATCCGGGGCGGTACGGATGGTGCACGGCTGAGCTTTATGGGGCTGCCCTGCCCCAATCTGTCCACCGGTGGCTACCAGTTCCACGGGATCTATGAGTTTATCCCGGTGCGAGCGCTGGAGACCATGCCTCAGGTGCTTTTGGAAATCGTATATGCCTATGGAGGAGGAAACACGCATGTATAAGGAACAAATTACAAAATGGGTGGATGATCACCGGGACGAGCTGGTGGAGGATGTCAAAAAGCTGGTGCGCATTCAGAGCGACAAGGGACCGGCACTGCCTGGCAAGCCCTATGGCGAAGGACCGGCGAAGGTCCTCGACGCTGCATTAAAGCTGGCGGAGGGCTACGGCTTCCACACGAAGAACTATGACAACTATGTGGGTACCGTGGATCTTCTGCCGGAAAACGACCATCACCTGGACATTTTAAGCCATATGGACTGCGTTCCTGTGGCCGAGGGGTGGACGGTAACGGAGCCCTTTGACCCCATTGTGGTGGATGGCAAGCTCTATGGTCGTGGCACTGCGGACGACAAGGGGCCGGGTGTAGCGGCACTGTATGCGGCACGGTGTGTCAAGGAGCTGGGGATTCCGCTGAAACACAACGTCCGGCTGATCTGGGGCTGCGACGAAGAGTGTGGCAGCAGTGACATTGCATACTATTATAAAAAGGAGCCCGAAGCGGCCTACACCTTTACTCCCGATGCGGATTTCCCGCTGATCAACATCGAAAAGGGCGGCCTCAACGGCACCATTACGGCGGAATTTCCGGAATCGGAAGCGCTGCCTCGGGTGAAGTGCCTGGAGGCTGGACTCAAGATCAACGTGGTGCCGGACAAGTGCCATCTGGAAATCGAGGGAATGCGGAAGACCGTGGCGGAGATCTACTGCGCTGCTGCCAAGGATCAGACCGGTGTCAGCTTTACGGTCACGGAACTGGATCCCAATACCATTGCCATTGACGCCAAGGGCGCAGGAGCTCATGCGGCGTCTCCTCAGGTGGGCAACAATGCCATTACGGCTACCCTGCACCTGGTGGCGTCCATGCATTTGGCTCCCTGCCAGCAGTTTGAGAAGCTGACGGCGCTGTCCAAGCTGCTGCCCCACGGGGATTACCTGGGCGAGGGGCTGGGCGTGAAGATGTCCGATGAGATTTCCGGAGAATTGACCCTGAGCTTGAATATCATCCGGGTCACCCCCACCAGCCTGATGGCCCAGTTTGATTCCAGAAGTCCCATCTGCGCCAACGACGAGAATATGAGACAGGTGGTTGCGGCCAACTGCGAAAAGTATGGCCTGCATTTGGGAGATACGCCCATGAAGCAGCCCCACCATGTCCCGGCGGACAGTCCCTTTATTCAGACACTGCTGGGGGCGTATGTGAAATATACCGGAGACACTGACGCCAAGCCGCTGGCCATCGGCGGTGGTACCTACTGCCATGAGATGAAAAACGGCGTGGCTTTCGGCTGCACCATGCCCGGCACCGACAACAGAATGCACGGCAATGATGAATTTGCAGTGGTGGAAGAGTTGGTGACGTCAGCCAAGATCTTTGCGGATGCGATTGTCAGCCTCTGCAGCTAAAGAAAAAACCCGGAACAGCATCAGCTGTTCCGGGCGCTTTTTTTGCGGAGAATTAGGCTGCGCAGCCAAATGAGGTCATCCCGGGCCAGGGCACCGACAAAACCGCTCAACAGGGTATAGAGCAGCAAAAAGCCACAGCCTCGCAGCAGTGTCCAGGAAAGACTTCCGTCGCTGGGCCAGAGATTCATAATGAGCAGACTCAGTCCACAGCACAGCGCGGCCTGAATAGTGGCCCGAAATCGAGGCAGATACCCTGTGACGATAATCAGCCGCCGCAGGGACAGATAAAAGTTCAGCGCATGGGAGACGGCAAAGGCTGCCAGAAAGCCACCAATGCCGTATTTGGGCAGCAGCAGATAGATCATCGCCACGTCCAGAATGGAGGTGATGGTGTTGTACCGCACAGAATGGATCTGCTGAGAAAGCCCCTTGAGCATCCCGTCGGTGATGGCATCCACATAGAGCAGCAGGATCAGCGGGGCAAAGACCCGGATATAAACCCCGGCCTCCAGGCTGGAGAACAGCAAAAGTCCCAATTCTTCCCCTAGAAGAAAGCATAGGCCAGCTGTTCCGGTGGCAAAGAGCATGGTGAGTCTGAGACACTTGTCCGCCAGAAATTGAATGCGTTCCGTTCGCCCTTTGGCCCGGTTACGGGCCATTTCCGGAACCAGAAGATCGCTGAGAGAGTAGAGGATCACACTGGGAAAGGTGATAACGGGGAATACCATGCCGCAGATGGTTCCGTAGGCAGCCAGGGACTCCGTACCGGAACGGCCGCTTTTTTTCAGGCCCTTGGGAACTAGGATGTTTTCCAGGGTGCCCAGGCCGCTGCGGAGAATGTCGTTAAGGCCCAGGGGGATGGTCAAACGGAAAAGCCGGCGCATCATAGGACCAAGGGGCATGGGCGTCACATAGCGAATGGACTGCCGGTAACGCCAGAACAGGAATAAAAAGCTGATGGTAGTGGCTAGAGAGGAACCTAAAAAAATGGCCAGACAGGGATCCAGTACATCCGAGCCTGTCCGCAGTAGTACGACTACCAATCCGATGGAAAGCAGCCGTTCAAAAAACTCCAGGCTGACCAGTTCGGTGATCCGTCCCGCGGCGGTAAAGTACCCGGCCAGTACAGACCAGAGGCAGTTCACAGGAAGAAATACGGCCAGGACCCGCAGCGGCAGCGCAGCAGTGGAATCCTCCACCCAGGTCTGGGCCAGAAAGTCCGAGAGAATGTAGAGGCAGAAACCCACGCAGAGGCTTAACGCCAGACCGTAGATCCCGCAGCAGCGCACCGCGGTACGAACGCCCGAGGCGTTTTCCTTTCCGGCTTCCTCGGCAGCTAGGCAGGTAACAGCAATCCGTACACCTCCAGAGGCCAGGATGGCTGCAAATCCGCCCACGGTCATTATGAGCTGCATGCGGCCAAGCCCCCCGGCTCCCATGACACCGGAAATGTACACCTGGAAGATCATCTGTACGAAGCGCATGGCGATGGAGCCAAGGGTCAAAAGCAGTGCACCATAGAACATGGAATTTTGCGGCCTGAGGGGCTGATAATTGTCTCCCATGGAAACACCTCCCGTCTAAATTATTCGTCGTAGAAAGAAAATATGCTGAAGACAAGTTGAAGGTAAAGTGATAATTCTGTGATGAAATATTGTACTAAAGCACTAAAAAAAGGAAGGGAAAAAGACGAGAGTAAATGGAATTGTATGGTTTGACAAAAGTGGGTAAAAAAACAGAGGATTTCTTGTCAAGTTCTTCATTGACGATTGGGATGGAAAAGTTTATAATTAGGACATCAAATGTCCATGCTGGGGAATATTGTGTTCGCGTATCGGAGACAACCTGGCTAGATTAAAGGAGAGATTTTGCATGAAAAAGAGAGTGCTTGCACTGCTTTTGGCCGCGCTGATGGTCATGAGCTGCACAGCCTGCGGCGAATCCGCTGCCTCCACTGCCGAGACTTCCGCTCAGTCGGCTGCCTCCAGTGCTGAGGGCAGTACCGCCGAAACCACTACCGCCTCCGGCGGATACCTCAATGTCATGACTGAGGTGGAGGTTGCTTCGCTGGATCCTCAGCAGGCCACCGACGGTACTTCCTTTGAAGTCATTGCCGACTATACCGACGGTCTGATGCAGATGGATGCGGAGGGCTCTGCTGTTCCCGCAATTGCAGAGAGCTATGAGGTCTCTGAAGACGGCACCACCTACACCTTCAAGCTCCGTGAGGATGCCAAGTGGTCCAACGGGGATCCCGTTACTGCCGATGACTTCGTTTTTGGCTGGCAGCGTGCTGTGGATCCCAATGTTGCCTCTGAGTATTCCTATATGCTCAGCGACATCGGCCAGGTTGTGAATGCTGCCGAGATCATCGCCGGAGAGAAGCCTCTGGAGGAGTTGGGCGTCAAGGCTGTGGATGAAAAGACCCTGGAGGTTCAGCTGAACGTCCCCGTGTCCTACTTCCTGTCTCTGATGTACTTCCCCACCTTCTATCCCGTGAACCGTGCGTTCTATGAGTCTCTGGAAGAGGGCACCTTCGGCACCAGCCCCGAGACTGTGCTTTCCAACGGCGCCTTCATCCTCGAGTCCTATGAGCCTGCCGCTCTGAACTTCACCCTGAAGAAGAACCCTGACTACTATGACGCTGATAAGGTTCAGCTGGAAGGCTTGAACTATCAGGTCATCAAGGATCCTCAGCAGGCTCTGATGAGCTATCAGGCTGGCGACCTGGATGTTATGAAGCTTTCTGGCGACCAGGTAGACCAGGTTAAGGATGATCCTTGCTTCACTGTCCACGGTGCTGGCTATCTGTGGTATCTGACCATGAACGGCAACGATGTGGAAGCCCTGAGCAATGTCAATATGCGTATGGCCATCTCCAATGCGCTCAACCGTGAGGCCATTGTCAACGACGTGGTGAAGGACGGCTCCGTGGCTACATACACCGCTGTTCCGCCTCAGTTTGCCACCGGCCCCGACGGCTCCGACTTCTCTGCCGATCAGACCAAGTTCCAGGAGTACTGCGCAGATGACGCCGAAAAGGCCAAGGAATACTACGACAAGGCTTGCGAGGAGCTGGGCCAGACGGAGTTCACCTTTGAACTGCTGGTAGAAGACCAGACCGAGACCCAGAACGTGGGCGCTGTTATCAAAGAGCAGATCGAGAGCGCGCTGCCTGGCGTGACCCTGAACCTGAAGGTAGAGCCTAAGAAGCAGCGTGTAGAGGACATTCAGAACGGCAACTATGAGGTCTGCCTGACCCGCTGGGGTCCCGACTACGCCGATCCTATGACCTACCTGAACATGTGGGTTACCGATTGCTCCAACAACTACGGTCTGTGGAGCAACGCTGAATACGATGCCATTATCGAGAACTGCACCACCGGCGAGCTGTGCACCGATCCTGAGGGCCGCTGGGAGGCCATGTACGAGGCAGAGCAGATCGTGATGGAAGAGGCCGTGATCGCGCCTGTTTATACCAAGGCTGACGCGTGCATGATCAGCAGCAACGTCTCCGGTATCGAATTCCATCCTGTTGCTTTGAATCGCGTATATAAAAACGCCACGAAGGGTTAATCGCAGGACGAGATAATACTGGAAACAGGACCGCACAGTGGTTACAACATTCCGCTGTGCGGCCTTTCAGTATGGAAGGCAATCATTAACCCAAATGTGGAAAGGATGGCAAAAGCGTGTTAAAGTATATTCTCAAGCGAGTGGCGATGTCCGTTTGCACCTTGCTTGTTATTCTTCTGGTGCTGTTTACCCTGCTCCAGCTCATGCCGGGCTCTCCCTTCAACGACGAAAAGCTTACGGACGAGCAGCGAGCGGCGTTGGACGCCAAATACGGCCTAGATCAGCCTCTGGTGGTCCAATTCGGCCGGTATGTGGTGAACATGATGCAGGGCGATCTGGGCGTCAGCTACAATATCAGTAAAAATACACCCATTAGTCAGCTGATCGAAGCCCGGCTGCCGGTGTCCATTCGTGTGGGCGGACAGGCGGTGTTCCTGGGGGCTGTGGTAGGTTTGCTGCTGGGAATTATCTCCGCACTGATGCGGGGAACCATTGTGGACTCGCTCTGTACGCTGATTTCTGTCATCGGCATTGCGGTCCCCTCCTATGTGTTCGCCTTAGCCCTGAGCTACTCCATGGGATTCAAGGCAGGATGGTTCCCCATGCTCTATGACAGCACCGAGGCATTTCGGTCCTCCGTGCTTCCTTCCATCTCTCTGAGTATGTTTACCATGGCATCTATTGCCCGGTTTACTCGCAGTGAGATGCTGGAGGTGCTGGACAGCGATTATATGCTTCTGGCAGAGAGTAAGGGCATCAGCGGGGCATCCCTGATTTTCAAACATGCGCTGCGGAACGCCCTGATTCCCATTGTAACGGTTCTGGCACCGCTGATCGTGGACCTGATGACCGGTTCTTTGGTGGTGGAGAAAATCTTCTCCATTCCCGGCGTGGGCAGCTTGCTGGTTACTGCGATCCAGTCCAACGACTATAATGTGGTTATCTCTCTGAGCTTTATTTATTCTCTGATGTATATTGTGATTATGCTGGTGGTGGATGTGCTCTACGGCATCATTGATCCCAGAATTCGCTTGGCAAAGGACGGTGATTGACTATGGCGAGACAGAAAGCGAAACCCATTGTGGCCTCGGGGCCTGTGGACTTGGATTCCATTGAATTCCTGCCCAATGATTTTGAACGGAAGCAAGTCGGAGATGAGATCCATACCGATTCCAGCTTTACTTCTCAAAACTATTGGAAGGATGTTCGGAAACGCTTTTTCTCAAAGAAAAGCGCTGTAGTCGGTCTGGTGCTCATTTTGCTGATTGCTGTGATGGCCATTGTGGGCCCGGGGATGAATGATTACACCTATTCCGGCCAGACCTTGGCGGAAAAGAATTTGGCACCCAGAATCCCTGGAATCGAAGAGCTGGGGATTTTCGACGGTGATGAGAAAATGTCCACTACCACCGGCACCAAAATTGTCAACTACTACGAGGAAAAGGGACTGGATGACACCTACTACTGGTTCGGTTCCGATACCCTGGGCCGGGACATTTGGACCCGCGTCTGGTCCGGCGCCCGTGTTTCCCTGATTATTGCCGTGGTGGCCACCGTAATTGATATGATTATCGGCATGAGCTACGGCCTGATTTCCGGCTATTTTGGCGGCATGGTGGACAACGTGATGCAGCGTATCGCGGAAATTGCCAACAGTATCCCACGACTGGTCATTGTAACTCTGCTGCTTCTGGTGCTCAAGCCCGGCCTTTGGACCATCATCTTTGCGCTGATGCTGACAGAATGGATCGGTATGAGCCGTATTGCCCGAGCGGAAATGCTCAAGCTCAAGGAGCAGGAGTTTGTCCTGGCCTCCAGAACCCTGGGTGCAGGCAGCTTCTTTATCATTTTCAAGGAAGTTCTGCCCAACATCATTGGGCCCATCATCACCCAGTGCATGTTGTCCATCCCCACCGCCATCTTTACCGAGGCGTTCCTGAGCTTTGTGGGTCTGGGCATTCCGGTGCCTGAGTGTTCCCTTGGTTCCCTCATCAACGATGCGTTCAACAGCTTTACCACCCATCCCTATCAGATCATTCCGCCCATTGTGGTGATGGCGCTGTTGATGCTGAGCTTCAATATCGTGGCCGACGGACTCCGCGAGGCGTTGGACCCGAAGATGAAGGAAGCGTAAGGAGGTGGCGGATATGGCAGATAAAGAACAGATTTTGAAAATCCGCGACCTGGATATCAGCTTTAAGACTTCCTCGGGCTATGTCCATGCCATTCGTGGCGTGAATATTGACCTGATGAAGGGAGAGACTGTGGCCGTGGTGGGTGAGTCCGGCTCCGGTAAATCCGTGACCATGAAGGCGGCCATGGGTATCTTGGCCAAAAACGCCACCGTGGGCAGCGGAACCATTGAGTTTTCCTATCACCATGATGACGGCACCCCGGAGACTGTGGACATCCTCAAAAAGGATAAGAAATGGATTCGTCGGCATATCAACGGCAAACGGATCGCCATGGTGTTCCAGGATCCCATGACCTCTCTGGATCCCACCATGACGGTGGGCAAGCAGATCATGGAAGGCATGATCTGGCACTACAAAACCCCCAAGGCGGAGGCCTACCAAAAGGCGTTGAAACTTCTGGAACTGGTGGGCATCACGGACGCGGAGAAGCGGATGAAGAACTATCCCCATCAGCTCTCCGGCGGTATGCGGCAGCGTGTGGTCATTGCCATTGCCCTGGCCTGTGACCCGGATCTGCTGATCTGCGATGAGCCCACCACAGCCTTGGACGTCACCATCCAGGCCAAGATTCTGGAGCTCATCAAAGACATCCAGGCCAAGACCGGTATCTCCGTCATTTATATTACCCACGACCTGGGCGTGGTGGCCAAGGTGGCGGACTTTGTCAACGTGATGTACGCCGGTAAAATCGTGGAGCGGGGTACCATCGATGAAATTTTCTATGATCCGCGGCATCCCTATACCTGGGGCTTGCTGTCGGCTATGCCGGATCTGGATACCACAGACGACAGACTCTATACCATTCCCGGCAGCCCACCCAACCTGCTCCACGAGCCCAAGGGTGACGCCTTTGTGGATCGCAACGAGTTTGCCCTGAACATTGACGACCGTTTGGATCCGCCCATGTTTAAGATTACGGATACCCACTATGCGGCCACATGGCTGCTGGATCCCAGAGCACCCAAGGTGGATATGCCGCCGGAGCTCCGGGCCAGAATCGACCGGATGAAGAAGGAGGGGAACTAATATGGCAGAGCCTGTTTTGAAGGTAGAAGGGCTCAAGCAGTACTTCCCCATCAGCCGGAAGTTCACCGTCAAGGCGGTGGACGGCGTTAATTTTGAAATCTATCCGGGGGAAACCTACGGCCTGGTGGGCGAGTCTGGTTCCGGAAAATCCACCATTGGTCGGAGCGTCATTCGGCTCTACAATCCCACGGATGGCACCATTATTTTTGACGGAGAGGACATCTCCGGAAAGCTGACCAAGGAAAAGCAGACCAAACTCCGCACCCAGATGCAGATGATATTCCAGGATCCCATGGCCTGTCTCAACCCCCGGAAAAAAGTGGTGGACATTATCGCCGAGGGCCTGGACATCCACCATCTGTGTAAGAGCAAGGCGGACCGGGAGGAGCAGGTGGCTAGGATCCTCCAGAAGGTGGGACTGGCACCGGAGCATGCGGAACGGTATCCCCATCAGTTCTCCGGCGGACAACGGCAGCGTGTGGGCATTGCCCGGGCACTGATTATGAATCCCAAGCTGATCATTGCCGACGAATGCATTTCCGCTCTGGACGTGTCCATTCAGGCTCAGGTGGTGAACCTGATGAAGGACCTCCAGAAGGAGACAGGAACGGCCTATATGTTTATTGCCCATGATCTGTCCATGGTCAAATATATTTCGGATCGCATTGGCGTATTACATCTGGGGCATCTGGTGGAGAGTGGAACAAAGGACGAAATTTTCTCCAATCCCATTCATCCCTACACCAAGAGCCTTTTAAGCGCGATTCCCCATCCCAATCCCAGAGCGGAGAAGAATCGGGTGGCCCTCAGCTATGACTATGCCACCTCTGGAATCGACTACACCTTGGGACAGCAGCATCTGATCGATGGCAGCCATTATGTGCTGGGAACTGACGAGGAGATCGCCAGCTGGACAAAGTAAAACCAGATACAAGAACCGGTCGGAAGATTTTCCGGCCGGTTCTTTGCGTGTAATATGGAGATTCTGCCGATGGCAGTTGATTTTAAGGGATAATTTTGGTATAACGGAAGAAAAAAAGAAGAGGGGGGGACATGGCATGGGACAGACCTATGTTGTGGGAATTGCCGGTGGCAGCGCATCGGGAAAAACCACCATTGTGGAGCAACTGCAGCGCAGCTTTGGGGATCAGTTGGAGGTCATCGGTCACGACTGCTATTATTATGCGCATGATGAACTGCCCTATGAGGCGCGCTGCCAGCTCAACTATGACCATCCACAGGCCTTTGAGACTGG
>CASEPH010000085.1 GCA_949289625.1 uncultured Clostridia bacterium
GGGTGGTTATCCTGTTACCACCATCGGCAACGGCGCCCAGACCATTTCCTCCAACAACAAAAACGACGACGTATATGTGCTGTTCCCGGAAGGTGTTACTACGTTCTCGCCCCGGATGATCTACGACTATAACAGCACCAGTGGCTGGTCCATTCCGTCCTCAGTGATGTCCATTGCCGATGGTACCTTCCTGTCCTGTCCAGGTACCTTTTACGGTGTGGCCGGCAGTGCGGCGGAGACCTATACGGCAACCGACGACACTCGGGATTTCGTGGATTATACTGCCGACGGCAGTGTGACCTTTACGGCCCAGAGCGGTGAAGAGGGCTATATGCAGCCCAACGGCACCTACTATCTTCCCTCCGGAATGCTGGATGGAGCCCATAAAATCACATTTAATATTGTGGCCGACTACCAGTATAAGATCGCCTCCCTGACCGTGGATGGGCAGACTGTGGCAGATGCCGCAGGCAAGAACGAATATGATTTGGAGTACACATTTACCACCGGTTCCACCGGTATCTCCGTCACCTATGAGGCGGATCCCCAGGACAGCCGGGATCCGGATGCCATGACCCAGAGCTTTGAATATGATGCACCGGAGATTAATGAAAAGGCTGTGGCCGATGGCGTGGAGCTGCCGGAGGATGTGAACGAGTATGTGGGTGTCAATACAGGGTCCACGGCCAAATACGACAACACCATGGGTATCTCCACCGGCTACTATTATGCCGCCGATGGAAAAATCTATGAGATGTTCCAGTCCTATCAGTCCACAGACGAGGCCAAATATATGTCCAAGGCGGAGGCCATCAATGGGGTCTACGAGGAGGACGGCTACGTCTATGGCAAAGATTACGACCTGATCCGGGTATACAACTACTATGAAAACGTGACTTCCGGTCCTGCCCAAGGTGTGGTGGAACTGTACTGCACCTATCTCTACAAGGAGATTGACCCGGAGGATGTGGAGTCTCCCAATACAGTGACCAACGACAATATTAACACCGCTTCTGTCTTTGTGCAGCAGGGCGGCGATCTGACCCTGGAGGATTTTACCTCTTACTGCTATACCGCAGGAAAGGGCCCCTCTGAGGCCGGCAACTTCTTCGGCATGGGTTCGGCCATCCATGTGGACGGCGGAGATGCGGCGACAGCGGCCACTACCATCATCAACAAGGCCACCGCTACCCTGAATTTGATCAATCCCAGAATCCTTGGTACCGTCAACTCCATCTATGCCACGGCCAACGGCGTGATCTATATAGATGGCGGCGATATCTTCTCCTGCTCCTCCGGTGGCCACGGGCCCTATGTCTCCACCGGCGGTCAGATCCTGCTGAATACAAAGGGTACGGATCTGGTGGCCGAGGATGGCACGGTGAACCGTGTCACGGAGAATCTCACGGCCACCAAGCGGCCCTCCAGCGAATTGGGCACCATGGCCCGGAATACGGATGGCGACATGGAAGGCGTCTATGAGGAGCACGGCGACGATGTGACAGTCATTGTCACTGGCGATGAGGCCGGTACTGCTCTGGCTACCGATTCCGGTGGCGGCGTCATCGTGGCAAATCAAGTGGTCACAAAGACCTTTGGCCTGCGTTGTGCCGGTGTATATTCCATTGGCTCCAATGAGAGTTGGGTCTATTGCTACAACTCCAGCCTGACCTCTTATCTGGATGCAGGTCTGTGCTCTGCTTCCGGCGGTTACATCTATGCCTATAACTGCGATATCAACGGTGTCATGGGCATCAAGTGCCGGGCTGGCGGCAATGCCGAGGAAGAGGAGACCGGCGTCCATGTGGCAAACTCCCGGGTCGCGGCCTACTTTGACGCAGAAGAAATGAAGAACGCCTACGATGTGGGCGATCCCGACACCATGCGGGAAAAGATGGCCAGCGGCGAAATTGATGTGAACAATATCACCACCGGCTATTCCGAGCTGAATATGTTCCTGGATAAGGCCAACAATCCCAAGTTCTACGAGGAATCCCTGGATTGGTGGTTCACCGACAAATCCAAGACCCCCGGCTATTCCGGCGGCAACAAGTTTGCGGTGATCTATGTGGAAAACTCCTCCACGCCTGTCTATGTGGAGGCCTCCAAGATGGTGAACCAGAACTATGAGGAATACGGCGATCCGGCTACCCTGGAAGAGGGACAGATTCCTGCGGATAATCTGCTGCTCTCCGTAGAGGGTGCAGGTTCTGCCACTGTTTACTTCAAAGATGAGAACGACCAGACCTGCTGGGATCTCACCGGAGAGAGTGACGATACCACCGAACTGACCGGCGACTTCTTCATTGGCGCCTATTCCGAATCCACTGGGAGCCCGGATATTGGCACCGGTGCCAACACCGCTACGGTAAATTTTGAAAATTCCCAGTGGGAAGGCACCGTCCTCTATGGCGATACCGAGGAGATCACCGGCGTGTGCAATCTTTCCTTCGATCAGAACTCCAGCTGGAAGATCACCGGCGATACCAAGGTGTCCAATCTGGAGATCTACAACGTGGAGAATATTACAGCGGACGAACCTGTAACGGTGACCTTTGACTCCACCACTACTGTGGTGGCCGGAACCTACGGCAACGTGACCCTGGAGGGCCCCGGTGTGGAGGAATGGCCGGAACTGGTGGAAGAGGAACCGGAGGAGACCGAAGCCTCTGCAGTGGAGGAATCCGTGGTGGAAACCACACCCACACCGGAAGCTTCTGCCCCGGCAGCGACGGAAGAGCCTGCTGAGGACGGCGGCGTTTCCGGGGGCGTCATTGCCCTGATTGTTGTGCTTTGCGTGGTCGCCGTGGCAGTGGTCGTGGTTGTGGTCCGCAAAAAGCAGAAAAAATAATTTTGCTCGCTTCTAATTTTCCATAACCTTAGTATTTACCGCCGTTGGAATCGCCAGCGGCGGTAAATACCGCTATTTTGAAATTCTCCCAATGGGATGTTTGAGAAGCTTTTCAAATACTTTTACCTGTCCTAAAGAATTTGTTCATAATTTGTTCACATCCATCCGTTAGGATAACCATGCGAGAATGAAAGTGTGGAACGGAGCGATCATGTGAAACTGATTACTTTTGCAGTACCCTGCTATAATAGCGCTGCGTATATGGAAAAATGTGTAAACTCTCTGTTGGCAGGGGGAGAGGATGTGGAGATCATTTTGGTGGATGACGGCTCCACCAAGGACGAGACGCCAGAGATCTGTGACCGGTATGCCCAGGAGTATCCAGGGGTCGTCCGGGCCATCCATCAGCCCAACGGGGGCCACGGAGAAGGCGTCAACCAAGGCCTTCGCCATGCCAGTGGCATGTACTACAAGGTGGTGGATTCCGACGACTGGCTGGATGAGGATGCACTGAAAAAGATGCTGTCCCGTCTACGGGAATTATCTCAGATGCCGGAACCTCTGGATTTGATGATCTGTAACTATGTCTATGAGCATGTCAGCGACAACACCAGCCATACCATTGGCTATAAGAACGTGTTTCCGGTGGAGGAAATCTTCAACTGGGAGAGCTGTGGCAGATTCCGTGCCAGCCAGTACCTGCTGATGCACTCCGTGATCTATCGGACGGAGCTCCTGCGCCAGACCGGGATGGAGCTGCCAAAGCATACGTTTTACGTGGATAATATTTTCGTATATTATCCGCTGCCGGCGGTAAAGAGCATGTATTACATGGATCTGGATCTGTACCGGTATTTTATCGGACGGCAGGACCAGTCCGTCAACGAAAAGGTGATGGTTCAGCGGGTGGATCAGCAAATTCGGGTGACCCGGCTGATGTTTGGTTACTATAATCTCAAGGAACTTAAAAAAACCCAGCCAAAGCTGGCGCGCTATATGTTCCGGTACTTGTCCATGATGCTGACCATTTGTTCCACGCTGCTGAATTTGGACGGTTCTCCGGAAGCGCTGGCAAAGAAAAAAGAGCTGTGGGAAGAACTACTGCGGGAGCATCCGGAACTGCAGCGCAGGCTGAAGTCCTTTTCACTGGCGGCAGCCAGTAATATGCCAGGGAAAGCAGGCCGGCGTGCGGAAATTACCATTTATCGAATGGCTAACAAAATATTTAAATTCAACTAAGCGCCTTTGCGCCGCCGAAAGGGGAGGCCCCTGGGCGGCGCATTTGCATTGACATGGGAACAAAAAGCATGTATGCTGAGAGAATAGAATAGAAAGGGGGAAATCTCGTGCTGTCTGCATTGCAGCTGGACCATCCTGCCATTCGCGCCATGATGGAGCGGCAGGAGCTTTTTTATCAAAATCCCCGTTGTCGTGGAATGGAGGCGGCCAGGCCGCTGCTGCCGGTAAATCTGGAGGATATCCGGGATGCGGAGGCTCGCCTGCGTCGATTTGGACCACTGATGGCCCGATTGTTTCCGGAGACTGCTGCTCAGAGTGGGATCCTGGAGTCGCCTCTTACAGAGCTGCCACGTATGGCACAGTGGTTGCGACAGCAGGGGGGCCAGTTCGCCGGTAGATTGCTGCTCAAGCGAGATGATTTGCTGCCGGTGGCTGGATCAGTGAAGGCCCGGGGCGGTATCTATGAGGTGCTCAAGCATGCTGAGGATTTGGCAAGAATGGCCGGAATCCTGCAAAAAATGGATTCCTACGGAATTCTGGCGGAACATCGGGATTTCTTCCAACAGTATCGGATCGAGGTGGGTTCCACGGGCAATCTGGGCCTCAGCGTGGGATTGATGGGGGCTTCATTGGGCTTCCAAACCGTGGTGCATATGTCCGCCGACGCCAAAGCCTGGAAAAAAGATCTGCTGCGGATGGGAGGCGCTACGGTAATCGAGTACAAAGGCAACTATAGCGATGCGGTGGAAAAAGGGCGGATTCAGTCCCAGCAGAACCCCAAAAGCTATTTTGTGGATGATGAGCATTCTGTCAATCTGTTTTTGGGCTATGCCGTGGCCGCCAGCCGGCTTCGGCGGCAGCTGACGGAATGGGAGATCCCTGTGGATCAGGAGCACCCGCTACTGGTGTGCATCCCTTGCGGCGTGGGCGGTGCGCCGGGGGGCATCACATTTGGCCTGCGGGAAGTATTCGGCGATCATGTGCATTGCTTTTTTGCCGAACCCACGGAGTCACCCTGCATGACACTGGGAATGGCGTCGGGATTACATGGCAACGTATGTGTTCAGGACATTGGTCTCAGCGGTATCACCCTGGCCGACGGACTGGCTGTGGGTAGATCCTCCGGATTTGTAGGAAAGATCATGGAGCCGCTGCTGGACGGCTGCTTTACCTTATCTGAGGATCGGTTCCTGCGGTATATGCAGGCGCTGTGGGCGACAGAAGAGATCTTTGTGGAACCCTCTGCGGCGGCAGGCTTTATCATGGCACAGCGATTGGGAGAAGTGGCGCCGTCCTACCAAGACATGCTGGAACAGGGAACCCTGCTGGTATGGGCCACCGGTGGTAGCCTGGTGCCGGAATCGGTACGCCGGCAGCTGCTAAACCAGACGGAGACGAGTATCAAGGGGTTCGGAGAGACAGAAAACGGAGGAGCATCCAATGGAGTATAGCATTGCGCAACTGATGGGGCTGTTTTTAATCTATTCCTTTCTGGGGTGGTGCGTAGAGGTCAGCTTTGTGGCTGTGACCCTGGGACAGGTGGTAAACCGAGGATTCCTAAACGGACCGGTATGCCCCATCTATGGAGTGGGGATGTTGGTGGTTCTTCTGGTGCTGGAACCGATTTCCCAACACCTGCTGCTTTTGTTTCTAGGCGGTATGCTGCTGTGCAGCTTGGTGGAGCTGGCAGGGGGATGGATTTTGGAAAAGGTGTTCCACACCCGGTGGTGGGATTACAGCGACCAACCCTTCAACCTGGGAGGATATATCTGTCTGGGCTTTTCCTTGATGTGGGGGCTGGCGGTGACCTTTGCGGTCCGGCTGATTCACCCCTTGATTATGGGGTTTCTGGCCTGGATTCCCCATACGCTGGGGATTGTGCTGGGGACGGTGTGCTATATTCTCCTGGCGGCGGATATGGTGATGACGCTGATTACGATCATCGGCATGAGAAAACGCCTTGGAGAACTGGAACGGCTGGCAGATGCACTGCATTCTGTAGGTGACGCTATATCCGGTCGGCTGGGGAATACCGCGTTAGCGGCAGATGCAAAATTGGATGAGTTTAAGGAGGCTGGACAAGTCAAAATGGCTGAGGGCAGAGAAAAGGTGTCCGCTGCCATTGAATCCGGTCAGCAGCGTTTAGATGAAGCAAAGGCGCTTGGACAGCAGAAACTTACGGAAGCCCGGGAAAATCGCCAGCAGCGATGGAATGAAAGCCGAGAGCGTTGGGAGAGCACTGTGGAAGAGCTGCTGGAGCAAAAGATGGAGCTGGAGCAGCGGAGAAAAAAGCTGCTGGCGGAGTACCGCAACCGGCCTAGATTTGGTGTTCGTCGGTTGGGGAAAGCCTTCCCTGCTATTAAAAAGGCCCTGCAAGAACATTTGGAGGGAATGGACCGGGAATAATTGAAAAGATTCCAGAAAAACCGCAGCCTGTCTCTATAGATAGGCTTGCGTTTTTTTTGTCCAGGCAGTATAATGATAGCCAATACTGAAATGAAGTGGGAGCGCAAATGCCATGAGAATCTGTATCAAGCTGGGAACCTCAACCCTGGCGCATCCGTCGGGCCATCTCAACATTCGGCAGGTGGAGCATCTTTGCAAGGTACTCAGTGACCTGAAAAACGCGGGCAACGAAGTGATCCTGGTGTCCTCCGGGGCAATCGGCATGGGCGTTGGAAAGCTGGGCCTGGGCAGCCGGCCGGGAGATATGCCCACCAAGCAGGCTGCGGCTGCGGTGGGCCAATGTGAGCTCATGTACGTCTATGATAAGCTGTTCTCCGAGTATAACCATACGGTGGCCCAGATTTTGCTCACGGGGGCGGATCTGGAGCAGCCGGAAAGAAGACAAAATTTCTGCAATACCCTGTTCCGGTTGCTGGAACTCAATGTGCTCCCTATCGTCAATGAAAACGATACTGTTGTTACCGACGAGATTGGCATCGGCGACAACGATACCCTAGCAGCCATTGTGGCGGTACATGCCCAGGCGGATCTGCTGGTGCTGCTGTCTGACATCGATGGTCTATATACCGCAGATCCCCATAAGCATCCCGAGGCAAAGCTGATTTCCATGGTACCAGAACTGACGCCGGAGATCTGGAAACTGGCGGAGGGAAAGGGATCGGAGTTGGCCACCGGCGGTATGACCACTAAACTAGGAGCTGCGCAGGTTGCCACCAGCCATGGCTGCGACATGATCATCACCAACGGAAAGAATCCATCGGTGCTCTATGATATTCTTGACGGACGCCCTGTGGGCACACATTTTCTTGGAAAGGAGAAAAGCCTATGACAACCATGGAAATGCTCAGAGCCGCCAAAGCGGTGGTTCCAGTTTTGGCCCAGGCCGGGGAGGAACAAAAAAATCAAGCTCTGTTGGCTATGGCGGATGCCCTGCTGGCCCATCAGGGAGAAATTCTGAAGGCCAACGAACAGGATCTTGTGGCTGCCCGGGGCCATATCTCCGAGGTTATGCTGGACCGTTTGGCACTGAGTGAATCCCGCATTTCGGATATGGCGGAAGGGATTCGCCAGGTGGCGGCCCTGTCGGATCCGGTAGGGAAGGTGCTGCGGCGGATCGAACGACCCAACGGTATAGTGATCGAAAAGGTATCTGTGCCTATGGGTGTGGTAGCGATCATCTATGAAAGCCGGCCCAATGTGACCTCTGATGCTGCGGCACTGGCCCTGAAAAGCGGAAACGTCTGCGTATTGCGGGGCGGCAAGGAGGCCTATGCTTCTGCCAGCGCCATTGTGAAGGCCATGAAGGTGGGGCTTTCCGCCGTGGGGCTGCCGGAGGAACTTGTCAACCTGGTGGAGGATACCACCCGGCAAAGTGCCAATGATCTGATGACGGCAGTGGGATATGTGGATCTGCTGATCCCCCGGGGCGGTGCAGGACTGATCCGGGCGGTGACGGAGAATGCCAAGGTGCCCTGTATTCAGACTGGCACCGGAATCTGCCATATCTATGTGGATCGGGTTGCAAATCTTGAGATGGCTGTTAATATCATTGAAAATGCCAAGACCAGTCGGCCCTCCGTCTGCAATGCGGAAGAGGTGTGCCTGGTACACCGGGATGTTGCGGAAAAGTTCTTGCCCATGTTGAAAGCACGGCTCTGCGGAGACCGGGAACAGGCCGGAAAGCAGCCGGTGGAGCTGCGGGCGGATGTAGGGGCCAATGAGATCCTCCATGCCACGCCGGCAGGAGAAAAGGATTTTGACACAGAGTTTTTGGATTATATTCTTGCGGTAAAAGTGGTAGATAGTGTGGAGGAGGCCATTGGCCATATCGCCGAGCACTCCACCGGACATTCCGATGGCATTGTGACGGAGGACCCAGAGACAGCCAAGCTGTTCACTGCCTGTGTAGACAGTGCGGCAGTGTATGTCAATGTCTCCACCCGGTTCACTGATGGCGGTGAATTTGGACTGGGCTGCGAGATGGGCATTTCCACCCAGAAGCTTCATGCTCGAGGCCCCATGGGACTGGAGGAGCTTTGCACCTACAAGTACATCATCCACGGAAGCGGACAGATCCGCTGAAATAAAACATAAATTGGAGTCGGGAATCACTAAAAAGCGATTCCCGGCTCCGTTTGTTTGTGCTCTTGGAGAATAAAACCGTTGGGGGGTTAAAGTCTGGAGGCGGCGTCATAGCCGGAGCGGGTGGCACCACGGACATTCTTTGCCACCACACAATCGCCGATGGGCTCGAAGAACAGGCTCAGGCCCCGGAACTGCTCCGCCTGCTGGCTGCGGGCCCGCATACCGGCAGCCAGCACCACGGTGTCGGCCTCAATCAGGGCGGTGTTTCCAAAGGAGTCGGCCACTTCCATACCCTGCTGGGTGATGCCGGTACACCGGACGCCGCAGTAATAGGTGACATATTCGTCCATGTGCTCTACCAAGGCTTGTCTGGGAATGGAGTGCTCCTCCTGGGCAATGGCCCGGGTCATCTCGATCAGCGTTACCCGTTTTCCCAGATACATGCTGAGATACAGGGCTGTTTCGCAGCCCACCAGACCGCCGCCCAGCACTGCGATATGGTCGCCCATATCCTCGCCCTTCAGGCCCTTTTCATAGCACTGTTCGGCAGTGATGACGTTCTTCCCGTCTACGCCGGGGATGGGCGGAATGATGGGGTCGGCTCCTACGGCAGCCAGCACAGCATCCGGCTCCATGGAAGCCACCAGTTCCGGGGTTGCTTCAGTGTTCAGCCGTACCTGGACCCCTAGTTTATCTACCATGTGAATCTGGTAATCCATGAATTTCATGAGATCTTTCTTAAATTCTGTCTGACGGGAGAACACCAGCTTTCCACCCAGATGGTCTGCCTTTTCCAGCAGGGTCACGTCATGGCCCCGCTGAGCAGCCACGATGGCTGCCTCCATACCGGCTGGGCCGCCGCCCACAATGACCACTTTCTTCCGCGCTGTGGGTTTTTCCTCCAGCAGTTTCAGGCGATATTCTCGACCCACGGTAGGATTGACGGAACAGGCAAAGGCGGTGTTCCGGCCGTAATCCAGGCAGTGGAAGCAGCGAATGCAGGGGATGATCTCGTCCGCCTTATCATGGAGCGCTTTGTCCGGTACATAGGCGTCGGAGATGGTGCCCCTGGCCATGGCGATTAGATCTGCGCCGCCGGTAGCAATCGTCTCTTCCATCAGGTCCGGGTGCTGGAAGGCCCCCAGGGTCAGCACCGGAATGTGGATTTCTCCGCTTTCCTTGACGGCCCGGGCCAAATAGGCATTACAGCCCGCAGGCAGGAAGTTGCTGGGATGCATGATGTGCTCCGTCTCGCTGTAGAAGCTGCCACAGGAGATATGGGCGATATCGATGCGATCCTGGATCATTTTCAAAAAGGCTATGCAGTCGTCGGTGGTGAAGCCGCCGTCTGTCAGTTCGCTGCCGGAGATGCGATATTCAATCAGCAGTTTTCGGCCCACTCGTTTCCGAATGGCGTCGAGAATCATAATGGGGAACTTGGCGCGATTCTCCAGGGAACCACCGAACTCGTCCTTCCGGGTATTGAACTTTGGGGAGAGCATCTGGGACAGCACTAGCCCATGGCCGCCGTGAATCAGGATCATGTCAAAGCCGCAGTCCAGGGCAGCTTCCGCCGCGTCGGCGTAAGTAGCTGCAATCCGTTCCATTACAGGCCGGGTCAGCTTGGGATATTTTTTTCCGTGGCCGTTGACCGTATAGGATACCAGATTTCCATCGTCGTCATAGCCGTGATATTCAAAGGCCAGCAGTTCTAAGGAAATCTTGGCCCCATAGTAGTGGACTGCGTCAGTGAGCTGTCGCCACATGCGATGATTCTTCTGGGGGAAAATATTTTCGTGGGCATGGACGTCGTCCTGGGGCTTGTAGATGTCCATGTTCTGGGCGGAAAAGGTGATATTGGCGGAGCCGCCCTTGGCCTTGTTGGCATAGTAGGCGATCACCGCCTCGTTGGGATACTCCTCCAGACCGGCCAGCAGGTGGGTTCCTGCAGGCGCCGACCAGATCCGGTTTTTGAAGGTCACTCCTCCAATGGTGATGGGGGAGAAGAGATGGGGATATTTTACGTTCATTGAGGTTCCTCCTTCCGTGGATTCCATAAGGCAAAGGGGCCTGCATCATCATAGCATAACCGGCGGACAGGAACAAGTCCTGTCCGCCATATGCTTACATTGTTTCCCGGGGAAACCAGTGGTTTAGAGCAGCATAGCCTTGGAGAAGGCGTCCCGCATGCCCCGCTGGATATTGCCGCCCCGGTTGGCGTCGCCGATGACATAGAACTTTGGCACAATGCCGGAGAAGGCCAGCGCCTCGTCCACATTGGGATTCATGCCGCCGGAAATGATGACACTGTCTCCGGAAACGGTTTTTTCCTGGCCGTCTTGCACGTAGGTCACGGTATTTCCCTCCACCTTCACGGTGGTGGCCTTCAAAATGCCTCGGATGCCTTCGTACTTTTCCCAGGCAGGGGCCATATGGCTGCGGCCGTCGGGCTCAGTTTTGACCCAGGCCATGGTGATATAGTGGAGGTGGCTGGCATCCTTGGCTAGCTCGTCCTGCCGGGTCAGTAAGGTTACGTCGTGGCCGTTCTCCGCCAGGTACATGGCGGTTTCAATGGCGGTCTCGCTGCCGCCAATGCAGACCACATGATGCCCCAACTCCTGCTCATGACCGTAGACATCCAGGCACACCTTATATTCCGGCTTCAGCTTGCCGCTTTGATCCTTGAGACCCTCAATATTTGGTACGTTGGGCGTGGCGCCGGTGGCGGCCAAAATGGCGTCGAAACCGCCGGCCTCCAGCAGCTGGGGCGTTGCTTCGGTATTCAGCTTTACTTCTACGCCCACCTGCCCCATGCGCCGGATCAGATAATTTTTAAAGTCCCGCAGGGGCCACTTGAAGCTGGAATAATCGCTGTGGATCAGCTGGCCTCCCAGGTAATCCGTTTTTTCAAACAGGGTTACATTGTGGCCCCGTTCTGCCGCCACAATGGCGGCCTTCATGCCCACAGGACCGCCGCCGATGACCGCCACTTTCTTGGGCGTGGTTTCCTGATCCACCATTTTGCCGATCTTGTGGGCAATGCCCTGAACCGGGTTCACAGAGCAGAAGGTCATATAGGGTGCCGACATGGTACCGTGACATTTGTTGCACCACAGGCAGGGAACTACGTCCTCGCCACGGCCCTCATACAGCTTTTTGCCGTATTCGGGGTCTGCCATAAAGGCCCGGGCCATGCCGATCATGTCGCATTTGCCTTCGGCAATATAGGCATTGATCTCTTCCGGGTCCTGGAAACCGCCCACAGGCTCCGTAAGAATCTTGCAGCCTGCGGCTTTCAGAGCCATGGAATAGCGGATGGTCTCATGCTCGCCCTTCTGGAAGGTGAAGCCTGTGGGATGGGATTTGGTCATGTCGCACTCCCGAAGCTGCAAGATGTCCGCCACATCCTCCATGCACTTGGCAAACTCGATGGTGTCCTCCAGGGTATAGCCCTTGGCACCGCCCACATAACCGTTGGGTTGCTCTCCGGCCACACACAGCTCCACAATAAAGCTCTTTCCAAAACGCTT
>CASEPH010000086.1 GCA_949289625.1 uncultured Clostridia bacterium
CGCCTTGGCAAAGAACTAGATATATCTGAACATCCACCCTGATATGGTCAGCTATTGTGCCATCATCTGAAGCTCCGGAGTGAGTATCCAGATAATATGTGATGAACCGTGAGATGGCAGGGCAGGCAGCAGAAAAAACGAACGGGGCTCGCATCCATTTCGATGCGAGCCCCGTTCGTTGGCTCAGATCCGAATTTCTCCCATGCCGCACCGACGGCACAGCGGCCCGGCTTTGTCCCTTGGGATATTCCACGTACTCACAGCCCCCGTGCTCCGCGTGGACGTCGTCCATCAGAATCCACCGGCCGCCTTTCTTCTCGTATAGCCGGACGGTACCGGCGTTTCTGTCGGAGATATCCTAATACTCTGCCAAAATTCTATTCTTCCTTAGCAACATCATTTCATATACCCTTTCATGCTCTTGCTCACCTATTGATATCTGGTGCATGATCGGCCTCTGCCCCAAATATACTCAAGTCCATCTGATCAGACAGATATTGCAGCATTTCTATCCCTGCAACACTGTTTCCTTTCTGGTCTAACGCCGGTCCGTAGACACCAATTCCAAATCGGCCTGGGACCGTCGCCACGATACCGCCACCGACTCCGCTCTTGGCTGGCAGGCCAACCCGAACAGCAAACTCACCCGATGCGTCATACATTCCACAAGTTGTCATTAAACTCTGGACAATTTTCAGTACCCTTGGGGTGATAACACGTTCCCCCGTTTCAGGCAGGCAGCCATTGGCTAAAACGGCGCCCATATGTGCAATCTCTCGACAATTGACTAGCAGAGAGCACATTTTAAAGTATACATCCAAGTGCTCCTCTACATCTCCAAAAAAGATCTGATGGGACTTCATCAGATAAGCCAGCGCTCGATTGCGATCCCCTGTGGTCTTCTCTGAATTGTAAACTTCCCGATCATAATCCAGCTCTGGATTGCCGCATAGGATTCGCGCATATCGAAGCAAGCGGGTAAACCTATGCGTTCCATCTGCCCCTCGAATATTCGTAATGGTAGCAATCGCTCCTGCGTTGATCATCGGATTATAGGGCCGGATGTGGTCCAATTGGTCAAGCCGTAAGATAGAATTGAACGCATCTCCAGTTGGCTCCACTCCTACTTTAGCAAATACTGCATCCTCGCCGCAGTCCTCCAGGGCCAAGGCCAGCACCATCACTTTCCCAATACTTTGAACTGTAAACCGCTCTGTACAGTTCCCACAGCAGAAAGTCTGGTTATCTGTAGTAACCACAGCAATTCCAAGCTGGTTTCCATCGGCCTTGGCTAAGGCTGGAATATAGTCTGCGGTTTTACCCTTGTGAACGACCTGCCTTCCGCAGGCAAGGGCATCACGAAGTAGCTGCTCCATTTTGATCTCCTTTCCCAGTCTTTCTTTTCTCCGCACTTTCATAGAAGCAGGGAAAACGGAATGACAAATATCATACCTGGAATCAGGTTCGCTCCTGAAAATTCCCGAATCCCCGCCATGCTGAATGCCGATGCCAAAATCACAACTCCGCCACACGCATAGAGGTTTCCCACCGCTTCCGCCGTCAGATATGGAGCAAGGAGCCCAGACGCCAGATAAAGAACACTTAAAATCAAAATTTCCGGAATCGCCAAGCTACCGACGACCGCTCCCAGTTTTTCTCCAAAAAAGAATGCTACTGGCGCATCCAGAAGCGCTTTTACAAACAGCATGGATTGGTCACTACTCGTACCAGCTGTCAGGCTACCCATAATGCCAGCACCGCTGAGACAGATGACGGTCATTACACTGACAAAATTGCGCTGGAAGATTTCTGGATCTGTACATTTTTTCCGCCCAAACGGCAATCGATCTATTTTTTGCGCGGCTGCCCATGCAGCTGTGGATATTTTTTTCGTTAACTGCAGCCAAGACCCCAAAATACCACCGACGCACAGTGCAAGAGCTACCGGCATTAAATCAGCAGCCTTTTGGATGGATGTGATGGCTACCAGAAAACATAGAACGCTTAATAACAGCGTCATGTATTCCTTCACAGAACCAGGAATATATTTTGCCGCCTTAATTCCCAGCATGGAGAATATCAATACCGATGCTGCACACGTCAGAATTCCTGCCAAATTTCTTTTCCTTTCTTATCTCACCCACTTAGAAAATCATGGGACCAATGTAAGCCGCAATGATCACCGAAACAATGCTGACAGAAACAACGCCGCCAATAACCATTTTGGGCAGAACATAGTTGGTCAGGCGCTGGATCTCTTCTTCACTAAAGTTTTTACCAAAGCTACTTCCGTTGACTGCTTCCATGGCAATGGCATATGTGAAGGGATAGCCCAGCAGACAGGTCACGCCCACAGCAGCAGACAGCCAGGGATTCCAGTGCAGGAATTTTCCAACAATCACCGCAGCCGCTGTGGCAAAGGCCGCGCCAATCAGCAAAAGTCCAATGATAGGTACCAGCATCTCCAGTAGCTCACCAAACGTCAACGACAAGAAGTTGATCAACAAATAGGCATAGGATCCCAGAACGACCAAGTTCTCACCGCCTGTTTTCTTCAGGCTCCCCTTCTCCAGAAAACCCAGCTCCGCCGCAAGGAATCCCATCAAGAGATAGCATACCGTGGAATTGATTCCGGTAAATTTGGAAATTACTTCTCCAATCACACCGACTATGGCCAGTTTGGCAAAGCTCATCATCATCCCCTGAGCAATTTCTGGGAAGGGTGGGAAAATACGAATATTGATCCCTTTAATTTTACTGACCTCGTCGTGATAGATCCGCCCCTCCGCAATGTATTTGTTACAGGCCCGATTCAGACAAATCGATGCGATCACAACTCCCACCAGGCTCTGGAAAGTCATCATCGTTGTAACAAAAACTGCAATGTCCGTTCGGCCGGCGGCTGTGGCCAGATCTGAGGTAACCAATGTAGAACCCAGGCCGCCACAGATGGTCCCAATGGAGGACAGTGCATATTCCCGACCGAACAACAGTGTACCGATTGTAAATCCCATCACAATAACTGCCGCCATGGAGCCAAGACTGACCACCACCGTCTTCCACTCCGCCAGCAGCTCATTGAATTTCAGGTTGGAACCAATATTGACAAATGTCAAAACGATACCGTATGTCACCAAAATATTGGACAGACCTGCAATTTCAATTAAATCTTCCGGGAAAATGTGTAACGTTGCGCCGCCCAGCATAAAAACGGCAATTGTAAAGATAAAGCTGGAAATAATCCCCTTTGTTTTGATCGCGATCATATCGCCAATGGCAAAACAAATCACGACAACGGCAAACGCCGAAATTGCTGTCCACTCCATAAAGCACACTCCTTTATTTTAAACGAATCTCAAAGTTCTTCTCTGCGTTTAATCTGCGGCTGGATCTCTGGCGGAATGGGGCAAACATAAGGAGCCCCTCCGTTGCGTCGATTATTTTCTGTCCGCGCTTGCTCCACAAGCTCCGGGTGTTCTATCAGCTCTTTCGCCGCCTCGGTCAGGACCTGCGCTGCAAAGAGGGTCCCTTTCAGGGCATAGGATGAGATTCCCTGGGCAACCTGAATCCAGGAATGCGGCTGTGTTCCCAGACAAAAACAGGCACACTGAAGCTGAATCAACGGGGCAATTCGACTGACATCTCCCATATCCGAAGAGGCCGTTACCACCACATCTTTCGGTTCATATGGGAGGATAAAATCACCCATGGGATGCGTGCTGCAAAGCTGATACCGTACATCCATATCAAACTCCGGCAAGAGTCCCACATCTCGGTTTCCCGCTTCTTCCCCGATTACATCACGGAATTTTCGAATATACGCCCGCTCCGCATCTGTATACTGTGGAACACCAACCTGTACCATCTTGTCATACATCAATTGTCCTAAGGTATCGTTGGGGACTACATTGCTGACCGCATTATCCGGCTGGACTTCCATCTTCGTCCCGGTCATCAGCGCAGCTCCCTTGGCAATGTCGACAACGCGGTCATATAGGTCCTTCACACTCTCGTTGGTCTTGCTACGGATCAGGTACAGCACCTCGGCTTCTGACTGAACTACGTTCGGTGAAACTCCGCCTGTGTTCAGCACTGCATAATGAATCCGATCTGTCATCTCCATGTGCTCCCGCAGATAGTTAACACCTACGTTCATCAACTCTACCGCGTCCAAAGCGCTTCTTCCCTTCTGGGGAGCCGCGCCCGCATGGCTGCTAATCCCATGGAATCGGAAATACACCTGCCGATTGGCAAGCATACTGCCAACCATAGATGCATTGATGGAGCTGGGATGCCAGGTCAGCGCCACATCAATATCCCGGAATGCTCCGGCCCGGGCCATATAGGTCTTTCCGCTTCCGTTTTCCTCCGCCGGACATCCATAGACGACAATAGTACCGCAGTCTGGATGCTCGTCCACATAGTCTTTCAGCAGCAATGCCGCCCCCACAATACCAGTCCCCAACAGGTGATGTCCACAGCCGTGGCCGTGCGTGGTATCTTCCCGAGGAGCGTACTCTGCCACATCGGCTTTCTGGCTTAATCCATCCAGCGCATCGTACTCTGCCAACAGCCCGATCACTGGCTTGCCCTGTCCATATACCGCACGGTAGGCGGTCGGCAAGCCAAATATGCCCTTTTCCACTTGATACCCATGGTTTGCAAGAATATCCGTCATGCCATCCATAGACTGAAATTCCTCATACCGGATTTCCGCTGCAGTCCACATTTTGACCATTAGATCCCGCAGAATTTCCTGATAACGTTCCGCTTCATACTGCATTGTGATTCCCCCTTCAATATTTTTTGAAAATCATTGCCGTCTAGGTCCTTCACATGTGCGAGTTGTGTTATTTCTACAAGTATTTTAATAAATACTTATTTTCTTTGACAAATTACATATATAAGACTTGTTATAACCAATACAGAATCCAATCCACAAATTGATGGATACCTTGCAAAAAAAAGAAGCCAAGTCCGATATAACGGCTTGGCTTCTTTCTTTGCATCCTTATTTCATATTTATCTTGAAAACATAAGCTATTTTTGATATGATCAAAAATAAATCGCAGTTTCTATATACAAACATTGTTTACTATGTCTCTCATCTCCATAAATTTATCTGCAGATTTTCCCATTTTCAGCACATTCAAATTGCAAGTATTCCGCGAATTTTTAACAATCTATTCCTATTGGTCAATGGCATATTCTAAATGGCTATTGCTCGGGTAGATATTATTTTACTCTGATGGGGGAAGAAGTATGAATATTCAAAATATGAAGTATATCTTAGCGCTGGAAAATCAAGGTTCTGTCTCTTCCGCCGCAAAAAGTCTATACATCTCTCAACCCTACCTCAGTAAAATTCTTCAAGAGACCGAAGAGGAATATGGAATCACCATCTTTCGCCGGGATAAGAAAGGGCTCACCCCCACGGAAGGCGGCATCACCTTTCTAGCGTTAGCCAAAAAAATCGTAGCCGAGGCGGAAGAGGTGGATCGGCGCCTTCAAGCGATTCAGAAAATACACTTTTTTCAATTTTCTGCTTGTTGCTCTTCTCACATCGCGGATGCTTTTTTATCTTTTTATCAAAAGCATGCATCAGACAGTCTGCGGATTTTCTATCGGGAATCTGATAATTATTCGGTAATCAATGATGTGGCAACCCATGCCTCTGAAATCGGATTTTTAATTCTCAGCAACTCCAACCTGCAAACCTACGAGGCAATTATACAAAACCATGGGCTCTTTCATCAAAAACTCTACGACATGAAACTTCACTTAATTGCTCGTGTGGGCCATCCACTCTCTCGTCTCAATCGGACATTGGAGCTAGAGGACATCCTCTCATACAATTTTGTTCTCTATCCAAATCGAATTCTAACCGACTCCTGTACCAATGGATTTTCACAATATGAATATGCGATTCAGGCGCTCTCCTGGAAAAGCATCAAACAAATCACATATGTATTCAGCCGTGCCGCTTACCATGATATCATATTGCGTACAGATACTTTGAGCTTTGGATTTCAACCGGTGAGGAATCAGGAAACCTCCCGGGGACTGGTCTCCCTCCCCCTATCCTCACAACTGATAGAATCGATCCACGGAAATGCAGACTCCTCTATGTACTATATATGTGATAATCCAAATACGCTCTCCCCTCTTTCCAAAGATTTTATTAATCTTCTTCAGCAAATGGAATACTAGCCTTTCTTGTCATTCAACTGGACAATTACCCCATAGACATCCAAATGTTCTTATTGCTTCCGGTACGCCGCGCGGATTTGGACGGTTCCACCACCAACACAACGATTGCACAGTGGGACAACTTCATACTTTTGGGTATTCCCCGTATTCGCAGCCCACGTGCTCCGCGTGGACGTCGTCCACCAAATCCCACCGGCTGTCTTTCTTCTCGTACAGCCGGACGGTACCGGCGCCGTTTCCGCAGTTCCACAGGCGGGTATGGCGTTTCTGGCCGTCCGGGGACTCGTAATTGATGTGGAGCATCTCCGCCTTGGGGCAGGAGATCTCCACCTCCATTTTGTCACGGAAGGTGGTCTGGACCACCTTCCAATGAATTTCCGTGTCCGTCTCCCGGCAGTCAAAGAAAGTACGGCTGCCCGTCCAGAACTTGCTAAAATTGAACTCATAGTCCCGGCCCTCGTAGTAGAACTGGCCCAGCAATTTCCGGCCCAGGGCGATGCCGAAGGCCTTGGGGTTTCCGCCGCCCACCTCGAACACGCTGTCGGTGAGCCGCTGGCCGCTGACATTGCTCACCAGATCGTTGGAGGACAGCCATACCCAGGGGGAGGTGAAGTCCCCGCCCCAGTTCTTGTCCGCGTAGCCGAAGCAGTCCTCGGGTCGGACGATATACTCCTCCCCATTGAGGCGCACCCAGCCGGAGAAGGCGGTCTTCATCCCCTCGGCGTGCCAGAACATCTCAAAGGCGTTGAGGGTGCGGAAAAATTTAGACGCCCCATAGCCCACGTGATAGGCCACCAGCTTTTGGATGTCCAGGTCCCATGCCAGTTCCCCGGCGCCGCTCATCCACTCCGGGTGAGCGGCGGCCTCCTCCGGCGTGACACGGACATGGCCGCTCATGTGAGTCTCCGTGCAAGTACAGTCCCCGGCCTTTAAGTTTAAGGGCGCGTCCATGGGGATGGACACCTGACTCCAGGGGAAAAAGCGGTGGAGCTGCCCCTTCTCTTCCCCCCAAAAGCCCACATTCACCATGCAGTAGGAGGGTCGCTTTCCGGCTTTTCGCCCTTCGGGGTCATTCCACACGATCACCGGCTCCGGCTGGGCCAGGGCCGGGTTGCAGAGAAAGTACTCGATGTAGAAAGTCTTCTCCGCCCCGGCCTTCTCGTGGCGGCTGGTAAAGGAGTGCCACCACCAGTCGTAGCCCCGCCGGGCCAGAGGGCCTTTGAGCATGCAGTAGTCCCGGGTGATGTCGCTTTTGTTCATGGGATACCCTCTTTTCTGAACACGATTTTTCAGCTCTGCCGCCGGGCGATGAAGTCCGTGATGGCCTCTACCGTTTGGGCCTGCTGTTCCTCAGCGGTGATCTTCGCGGGCAGGTCACCCTCCTGGGGGCCATAGTTCCCAAATTGGGCGTGATTGCCGCCCTCGATTTCCACCACGTTCTCCGTATAGTCGATCTTGTCCTCCACGCTCTGGTTCAGGGAGCCGTAGACGGTGAGGGTATCGGCGGGCGGATAGTCGCCGTAGAAGTAGGCTCCCAGCAGGATCAGGCCGTCCACCTCGTCCGGGTGCTCCGAAGCGAACTGGGAGGCCATGGCCCCGCCCATGGAGTGACCGGCGATGTACCAGTGCCGAATGTCCGGGAACTGGGCCATCACATCCTCTGCCGCGTTTACATCGAAGATAGCCAAGTGGAAGGGCATCTCCACCAGAATGCAGGTGAGGCCGGTCTGCCGGAGCTGGTCCAGCAGGGGCAGATAGGCTGCGGCTTCCACCTTGGCCCCGGGGTAGAAGATGATCGCGGTGTCCGTGGGATAGGATGGGGAGAGGATGGTCAGATCATCCCGGACCTCCGGAGGATCTCCGCTGGCCAGGACCTCCAGGGCCACGTCCTCCGCCCGGTAGTAGTCGGACACATACCAGAAAAAGCCGCCCGCCACCAGAACCAGAACCGCCAGCAAAATACCGACGGCTATCTTCCACTTTTTGCGGCAGGGGTTTGTCTCTGCCGTCATCGCAAGCCCTCCTCCCACTGCCGGATCACTGCTGCAATGGTCTCCGCCGCAATATGAGAGCCCAACTCACTGGGGTGGACGCCGTCGGCGGCGTAGAGATTCTGGGTGTCGGACAACTCATAAAATCGTTGGCCCACGTCGGCGATCAAGGCGTCATTTTCCTGTGCCGCCCTGTGGTAGGCCTCGGACAGCCTTTGGGCCATTTCGTCGTAGTCCCAGCCCTTGTCCGTCAGCTTGGCTCCGCCCCTCTGATAGGCCCAGGTAGCAAACAAAATGGGGACCGTCCCGTTTGCCCGGATCTGCCGGCAGAGCTGCTCCGCGCTGGAAAAGAAACTCTTGGGGGCGGTGATGGGGCCGTGGCTCATCTCCTGGAGCACCACATAGTCCCACTTCTCCTTTTGGAGCGCCGCCTGGGTCTGACTGCCCAGCTTGGTGCTGGGGTTCAGCTGTTCCGACAGCCGTGCCCCGCCCCGGGTGTGGTGGACCACCTCCGCCCCGGTCAGGTCAGCCAGCATCTGGGGCATATTATTGGTGAAGATAAAACTGTTGCCCAGCATGAGAATGCGCATGGCACTGCTCCTTACTCGTTTATTTCACTGCTTTTAACTTTTATTATACACGGCTCCGCTGAGAGGAACAAGGCCAGGAAGCACGATGGGCCTATCAGATTTTGCGACGCAAGATACAAAGATAAAAAGATAAGGCTACGGCCGCGTGAACTGATCGTGAATGGGTGGTCATGACCACATGTTTCAAAAATTGTGCAGTTTGCTTTTGCCTCCTTTCGGAACGAATTGTGGCGGAGACGGACAAGAAACTATATTTACAACGAAAATCCAAAACAAATCCGCGAAAGTGAGTTGACCACATTTGAGGCCTTATTTATGCAGAACG
>CASEPH010000087.1 GCA_949289625.1 uncultured Clostridia bacterium
ATTTGCAACGATGAGGGCAAGCTGCTGAACCTGCCCTACAACCGCTTTTTATATGACGAACAGAAGCAGCCCTACGATGTGATCTGCGGCACCTTCTTGGTGGTGGGCGTCGGGGCGGAAGATTTTCAATCGCTGACCGACCAGCAGATCCAAGAGTACCATGAAATGTACAGCCGGGAGATGATTTCCAAGCTGAAGAGAAAGGAGATCCATGACAAAGAACGATAAGTACATTCTCACCGCCGAGTCCGTCACAGAGGGGCATCCAGACAAGCTCTGCGACACCATCGCCGATCGTGTTCTGGATGCCTGCCTGGAACGGGACCTGGATTCCCGTGTGGCCTGCGAGGTGCTGGCCACCGCGGGCAAGATTCTGGTGGCCGGAGAGATCACCACAAAGACGCTGCCGGACATTTTTCACATCGTCTGCAAGACCGTTCAGGAGGTGGGCTATGGCGGAGATTACGAGGTGGAGGTCATTATCCACGATCAGAGTCCCGACATTGCCTGGGCTGTGGACGGCGGTGCGAAAATGGGTGCAGGCGACCAAGGCATTGTCTATGGCTATGCCTGCCGGGAGACCAGGGAATATCTGCCCCTGCCGGTGGTGCTGGCCCACCGAATCACAAAGGGGCTGACCCAAGCCCGAAAAACGGGGCAGATCCCCGGTCTGCGTCCGGACGGAAAGGCCCAGGTGTCCATAGAATACGAAAACGGCCAGCCCCAAAGGGTGGCCGCTGTGGTGGTTTCCTGCCAGCATGAGGAGGACGTGGACCTGGAATCCCTGCGGGAGGAAATCCATGACAAGGTGCTGAAAGCTGCCTTTTGGGACTTTCCCCTGGACAAAGAAACCAGGGTTTTCCTGAATCCCGGCGGTGTTTTCCACCTGGGCGGTTTCGAGGCGGACACGGGGCTCACAGGCCGTAAGCTGATGGTGGACACCTACAAAGGTACCAAGGAGAGCTTCGATTTTCTGGGCTTCACGCACTACAATGCGAAAAGCCACTGGGGCAAATACTGTGTGCTTCACAGAACCAGTAAGAAGAAATTGAAGCAGAAACGGCAAAGGGCAAAGGAATGGCTGAGGGAGCATATGCACGAGAGCATCCCAGTCACGATTGAACTGTTGAACAAGAAACTGATTGGGCACTATCGGTACTACGGTATCTACGGGAATTGGATCAGCCTCAAGAAATTCTACAGCTATGTGAAATACGAGCTATGGAAGGTCAAACGGCGCAGAGACCAATCCCGCTGGCTTACGTGGGAGAAATTTAAGAAAATCCTGCGCATACACCCACTGGCCTGGCCCAAGGTATACTTGACAAGCGCCTACTAAACGTTGTGAATTTTCTGTTGAAGAGCCCATTGCCTTAATTGGGCACGATGGGTTCTGTGAGGGGCTGTATCTTAATGAGTGCATCGCCAAGTTTATCGTAGGCGAGAAGAACTTTGACAGCGACTACGACGAATTCCTGAACAACTTGATCAGGTTTGGGATTGAGGATCTCAACGAGATCCAGCAGGATGTCTATGACCGCTGGGCCGGTCTCTCCGAGTAATACTGTGACATACGGGCCGTCGGCGCAATGATTCGCCGAACGGCCCGTATGAATTCAAAGTACGGAATTGTATCGAGAGAATAAAAGCTCCAAGGCTGTGTAAGATTGCGCACAAGGCCCCGATGTAACTGGTACATCGGGGCCTTGTGGTCCGCTGGGGTTATGTCCCATCGAATCAAAGGAGATCCTGCTGTTGTCGAATGATACGATTGGCTATCGCAGGCTTACTGCACCATCCCTGACTCATATTTGCAAGGACTGTATGTGCATGGCGCGTTCAGCTTTTGAAATGCTCATTTAATATTAAGTGTTCCAACGATTTAAACAGGTGCTTATTTTTTTGGACGCATCAGATGGGGCATAGATGGTTTCCCAACGAAAGCCGCTGCTGCTTTGTCGGAAACCACGTGAAATATCCTGAAGCTGTAATCGATACTCCCTGAAATCGCAATTTGCACGTTTCCGAATCATTTTTTGGAGATACTTGGGATCAGAAAACCCACAGGCCAGGGCTGCTTTATTCAAAGATATCTCCGGATCCCGTAGCAGTGTGGAGGCTTGTTCAAATCGGAGATTGTTCAGATACTCCTGAAAGGGAATACCAAAGTTCTCGGTAAAAAAGTGAGAAAGATGTGTGGCCGTGATGCCCTCAAGAGCGGCTAAGTCCGATAGGCGAAGGGGCTGCGTGTAATGCTCCTCGATGTATGTAGAAAGACGCTGCATTCGTCGAATCTTTTCACTCAGCGAAGCCCGCTCGCCGTCGGTGAGCAATGTGTATGGCACATTTTCCAGCAACAGACGAAACAGCTTTGCGGTTTTTTCAATGCAGCGAAACTCAAAATAGGGTTCCTGGCGCAAAAAGCTCAGAGCTGTTTCGCAAATCAGCCTGTGAGCAGTCCGGTCCGGGAAAAAAGCGCCCGCATTTCGCTGGTCGAAGTGGATATTTTGAAGCATGGGAACATAGTCACGGCAAAAATGCTGGGAGATTTGAAAGACGACGATATCCACGCTGCTTCCCATGGCATCAATTTCATGAAATTCATAAGGATTCAAAATAACCAGACTGCCATCTTCAAGGGCTATGGTTTCTCCGCGCAGACTTAGTTTTGCAGGGCCCAAAGGAAGTAACCATTCAAATGTGCTGTGGGAATGATAATTCCGATAACTGATCTTGTTCAGGAATATCTTCAAATGGCGCAGCTTCTCATAGGATATGATTTCATATTCCGTTTGCATTGCATCCCCTCCCATATATGCTTCATTATATATGCAAAGCTCAAAAAGCGCAAGATTGTCGTGTTTCTACCGCAGGATAATAATTGATGTTGCTACGAACAAAAGATATAATAAAAGTGACTTTTTTATGAATTACAATATAAAAGGAGAGAAGCATATGAAATACCCATCGTATATTGATACAAAAGATATCAAGGTGGAATCCGATGAGATCCTCAGCAAAAAAGTCAGTGCGCTGCTCAGGGCCATGACCCTGGAAGAAAAGATGGATCTCTGCCACGGCCATATGAAGGGCCGGGGTGTAGAGGGCAACGGCGGCTATAATCCCGGCGTTCCCAGATTGGGCGTTCCCGAGATTCGTATGTATGACGGCCCTGCGGGCGTTACATCCCTTTATGATACCACAGGCCTTCCCGTGCAGGAGATGCTTGCTGCGGCCTGGGATCCCGATCTTGCCTATCAGTACGGCAAGGTAGAGGGCAGTGAGAACTATGCCATTTCCGGCAATACTCAGCTCGGCAGTGAATTTGACATTGTCCGCACACCCCAGTTTGGCCGAAACCGGGATATGCTGGGCGAGGATCCGTTTTTAACGTCCTCCCTGTGCGTGCCGGAGACCAAGGGCATCCAGGATCAGCATGCGGTAGCTACACTGAAGCATTTTGCCGTGTGCTGCCAGGATACGGTCATTCAGAATGCGGCAGACCAGCTTGTGGACGAGCAAACGCTCCATGAAATCTATTTCCCCAGCTTCGAGGCTGCCGCCAAGGAGGGCCGGGCCGGTTCCTTTATGTGCTCCTATAACAAATACAACGGCTCCTATGCCGCGGCCAATGAGTATATGCAAAAGACGGTCCTGCGGGATATGTGGAACTATAAGGGTTATATGATGTCCGATTGGGGCTCCAACCATTCTCTTTCTGTACACAAGGGCATGGATATGGAAATGCCGCACGGCGTCTACAACAGTAATGAACGGCTGCACTTGGCACTTAAGAAGTGCCGGCTCACCGAGCAGGACATTGAGGATGCTGCGGGCCATGTGCTCTATGGCTTTGGCATGGTGGGCTATCTCTCCCTGGTGGAGCTGGACGAGAACGGAAACGTCCGGATTGAGGAGGGCCGTACCGAGCCGATTCGTATGAAGGACCGCTATGAAGAGTCTGTCAAGGCTGGACTTTTGAAGGACAATGCGGAGATCTGTCTGAATGTTGCGCGGAAGGGCGCGGTGCTACTGAAAAATGAGAACCGGGCACTGCCGCTGACAGAAGCGGACTACACCGGTGAAAATTCCGTTGCCATGTTGGGCCTCGGCGCTGTGGCACTGATTTCCGGAACCGCCCAGGAACGCTCCTATGGTTCCATCTCCCGCATGAAGGCCCCGGCCGACGAAGTTCGCCGTCTTGCGGGGAAAGATGCCCGCATAGAAAGCGCAATCGCCATGGACATTTTCGGAACAACGGTTCCGGCCCAGCATCTGTTCCAGGACGAGGCGCTCACCAAGCCCGGTCTGGTTCGCACCTACGGCGTAGGCAAGGAGGACGGCGGTCCCGTGGGCATCTTTGCCATGATAATGAACATGGAGAAGGATAAAAAAGACGAAATGCCAGCACCCCCTGCGGCTCCCGTAGGCGGAGCCGGCGTGGAGTTCAAGGGCACTGCCGCAGCGGACAACGATGACGACAGCGACGTGGTTGAGACCCGTCCCATGATGGATAATGGTATTGAAATTGATATGGAGGGCCATGAAACAGGCTCCTTCTGCTGTGTGGATGACAAATTGGAATTCACCGTTGGCACAATCGACGGGCTTGTGAACAAGACCTATAAAAACAGCGCTGACGGTACGGCCTTCCCCACAGGCAGCGGTTATGTATGGAAGGGATATCTGACCGTACCGAGCAGCGGCGAATATGATTTGATTTTCCAGGCCATCGGCGGAAACGCCAGTTGCAGGATATCCCTGAATGGCACGGAAATGACAAGTGTCGGTTCTACGGAGATGCGTGAGGGCGCCCATTGGCCCTGGGACAATCTGGTTTGCACCCCCGAGGGCATGAACCTCTCCGGTGGGAAGTTTCAGCTGGAGGCTGGAAAAGCCTATAAGATCACTGTTGCAGCTCGGGCGGCCAGTGCAGAAAAGGATCTGCAGCTTCGCCTTTCCTGGATCACCCCGGCGCAGCGGGAACGGGACTACTGGAAGGCCCTTGACATTGCGGCGAAGGCCAAAAAGGTTGTTCTGTTCCTTACCACTGATTACAGCTATCGTCCCGCTGGAATGCCCTTTGGGTTTGGCTTTGACTCTGTCCATATGGCCTCGCTGGAGATTCCCGCGGCCCAGAAAAAGCTGCTGGAGGATGTAAAGAAGGTCATGCAACCGGGCGCGCAGCTTGTCATTGTTTCCAACAACGGAAATGTATTTTCTATGGAGTGGCACGAGCAGGCCGATGCAATTTTGAATGTATTCACCCCCGGACAGGAGGGAGGCAGAGCTATTGCGGAGATTCTGACCGGAAAGGTAAACCCCTCCGGCAAAATGGCTGTCACCATTCCGGAGAAAAACACCGACACACTGGCCTCCGACACCCCGGAGCATACGGCCCGCCGTTATGAGAGCTATGTGGGTAAGGACGGCAAGAGGTATGTGGATCACGACGAGGGCATTTTCACCGGCTACCGCTGGTATGACAAGGAGGGCGTAAAGCCCCTGTATGCCTTTGGCCACGGCCTCAGTTACACCAGTTTTGCCTATTCCGATTTATCCGTCCAAGGTACGGATGTAACCTTTACCGTGCAAAATACCGGAACCCTCCCCGGCACCGAGATCGCGCAGGTCTATCTGGGTGAAGCCGCTGTCCCGGAGGGCATCCAGATGGCTAAGAAACAGCTCTGTGGCTTCAAACGGCTGGAGGATATGCAGCCCGGCGAGACGCGGACTGTCACCATCTCCATCCCCGCGCGAAGCTTCTGTTATTGGGATCCCAACAACGCCCTTTCGGTCCGTGAGGACGGCACCAAGGACAAGTGGGTCAAAACCACCGGAAACAGAAAGATTATGGTTGGCGGCAGCTCCGCGTATCTGCCGCTGACAGCGGAAATTACGGCTTAATTGATTCCGAGGCGCTTCGGAATTCCGTAAGCGCCTCGGTCAAAGCAAAATCAGGAGGTATGTATCATGTCTGAGGTTTTTAAGTCAGTCCCCGCAATTCCCTACGAGGGCCCCCAGAGTAAAAATCCAATGGCTTTTAAGTATTACGATAAAGACAAAATCGTTGCAGGAAAACCGATGAAGGAGCATCTGTCCTTTGCCATGGCCTGGTGGCACAACCTCTGCGCTGCCGGCACGGATATGTTCGGCCGGGACACAGCAGACAAGTCTTTCGGCGCGGAAAAGGGTACAATGGCCCACGCCAAGGCCAAGGTGGACGCGGGCTTTGAGTTCATGCAGAAGCTGGGCATCGAGTATTTCTGCTTCCACGATGTGGACCTAGTCCCCGAAGCCGATGACATCAAGGAGACCAACCGCCGTCTGGATGAGATCAGCGACTATATTCTGGAGAAAATGCAGGGTACCAATATTAAGTGCCTTTGGGGCACGGCCAATATGTTCGGGAATCCCCGGTTTATGAACGGGGCCGGTTCCTCCAACTCCGCCGACGTGTTCTGTTTTGCTGCGGCCCAAGTCAAAAAGGCCCTGGACATCACCGTGAAGCTGGGCGGCCAGGGCTATGTGTTCTGGGGCGGTCGGGAGGGCTATGAGACCCTGCTGAACACCGATGTGAAATTCGAGCAGGAGAACATCGCCCGGCTCATGCATCTGGCCGTAGACTATGGCCGGAGCATTGGCTTTACCGGGGATTTCTACATTGAGCCCAAGCCCAAGGAGCCTATGAAGCACCAGTACGATTTTGACGCCGCCACGGCCATCGGCTTTTTAAGGCAGTATGGGCTGGACAGGGATTTCAAGCTGAACATTGAGGCAAACCACGCCACCCTGGCAGGTCACACCTTCCAGCATGATCTCCGCATCTCCGCCATCAATGGGATGCTGGGCAGCATCGACGCCAACCAGGGAGATATGCTTCTGGGCTGGGATACAGACGAGTTCCCCTTCAATGTCTACGACGCCACCATGTGTATGTACGAGGTTCTGAAAAACGGCGGTCTCACCGGCGGCTTCAACTTCGACTCCAAAACTCGCCGGCCCAGCTATACCATGGAGGATATGTTCCACGCCTATATTCTCGGCATGGACACCTTTGCGCTGGGGCTTCTCAAAGCCGCGAAGCTCATGGAGGACGGCAGAATTGACAGCTTTGTCAAAGAACGCTACGCCAGCTACAATTCCGGCATCGGCGCAAAAATTCGCTCGGGGGAAACCACCCTGGAGGAGCTGTCCGCCTATGCAGAGAAAATGGGTGCGCCGGAGCTTCCCGGCTCCGGCCGCCAGGAGTATCTGGAGAGCGTTGTCAACCAGGTCCTGTTCTCCTGAGGTGCCACAATGTACGACATTGGAATTGACTTAGGCACCTCGGCGGTAAAGCTGCTTCTCGTGGAGGATTCCGGGCAGGTGGTCAAATCCGTCAGCCGGGAATATCCACTGGAATTTCCCCAGCCGGGCTGGTCCCAGCAGAACCCCGAGGACTGGTGGAATGCCATTCTGGACGGCCTTTCAGAACTGCTGGTGGGAATCAATCGGGTCAAAATTGCCGGCATCGGCGTAGCCGGACAGATGCATGGGCTGGTGGCTTTGGATGAAGCGGGAAATGTTCTACGTCCTGCAATCCTTTGGAATGACGGACGCACTGCTGACGAGACGGAGTATTTGAACCGGGAGATCGGAAAAGATTTTCTGCTGGAGCATACCGGGAACATCGCCTTTGCTGGGTTCACTGCTCCCAAGCTTCTGTGGATGAAACGCCATGAGCCGGGACTCTTTGCAAAGATCCACAAGGTCCTGCTTCCAAAAGATTATGTAAACTACAAGCTAACCGGAACATTCACAACCGACTACTCCGATGCAGCGGGGACACTGCTGCTGGATGTAAATAATAAGTGCTGGAGCCGGGAGATGATGGAGATTTGCGGCATGAAAGAAACGCAAATGCCCGCGCTCCATGAAAGCTATGACGTGATTGGAAATCTGCTGCCGGAAATTGCAGCGGCCTTGAATCTTTCGGAAGAAATAACGGTCATTGCCGGCGCGGGAGACAATGCCGCCGCTGCAGTTGGAACCGGATGCCTCCATGAAGGTCAATGTAACCTTTCTTTGGGTACCTCTGGTACTGTGTTTCTCCCCTGCGAGAAATTCCGCATGGACCCTGTCAATGCCACCCATGCATTCAACCATGCGGCAGGAAACTATCATTTGATGGGCTGTATGCTCTCTGCGGCCTCATGTCTCAAATGGTGGGTTGAGAATATCTGCAAATCCACAGACTACAACGGCCTGCAAGCAGAGATCTCCGCCGAAAACCTCGGGAAAAACCGTGTGTTTTTCCTGCCCTACCTCATGGGCGAACGTGCACCCCACAACGATCCCCTTGCGCGGGGTACCTTTGTGGGCATTACCATGGATACCACAAGAGCCGATATGACCCAGGCGGTGCTGGAGGGCGTGGCCTTCGGATTTCGGGATATGGTGGAATCCGCACGGGCTCTGGGAATCACCGTTGACAGCTGCACCCTCTGCGGCGGCGGGGCCAGGAGCGATATTTGGAAAATGATTCTGGCCAATGTGGTACAGGTACGCCTGGATATTCTGGGACAGGAGCAGGGCCCGGGAATGGGCGGCGCAGTTTTGTCGGCTTATGGGCGCGGCGCCTATGGGAGCCTTCAGGAAGCCGCAGCGCAGGCGGTTCATATTACGGGCAGTGTGGAGCCGGATCCAGCGCAGATGGAACGATACGAAGAAAAATACCAGGCGTTTCGCAAATTATATCCGGCGCTCAGAGGCATTTTTCTCTCATGAAATAAGGAGAATGTATATGGATTATTTTGTTGCAAAATACGGATCAGATGTCAATCCAGGCACTGAAGATGCGCCGTTTTTGACCATCAATAAGGCCGCATCTGTGGCGTATGCCGGGGACACCGTCACGGTTCGTGAGGGCGTTTATCGGGAATGGGTGGATCCAAGCCACCCCGGTACGGAATCGGCCCCCATTGTCTATCAGGCCGCTGAAGGGGAGCAGGTTGTCATCACTGGCTTTGAGGAATTTGGAACATGGAACCGGGGAGTGGACGGCATTTGGACAGCAAAGGTTTCCAACAGCGTTTTTGGCTCCCGCCATCCCTATCAGGAGCGAGTGGCAGGCGATTGGATGATGCACTTTGGTCCGGAGGAGGAACGGTCCCACACAGGAAGCCTGTATCTGGATGGAAAGGGCATGCGGGAGGTGTTTCGCAGAGAGGACCTTCCCAAAGCGGAGAAGTGCGCTTGGTTTGCTGTTGTGGACCCTGAGAATACCACGTTTTTTGGGAATTTCCAGGGTGTAAACCCCAATGAGCATTTCACCGAGTATACCGCCCGGCCAAATGTCTTTTGGCCGGAAAAGACCAATATGGACTATATCATAGTTCGCGGCTTGAGCTGCGGCACGCAGCCACCAACTGGGCGCCTCCCACGGGCTTACAGGAGGGACTGATCGGGCCCCACTGGGCCAAGGGATGGGTCATTGAGCAAAATGTGATCCACGATACTATGTGTGTCGGTGTTTCTCTGGGAAAAGATGTGACCTCCGGGGACAACGAGTGGAACCGTCTGAAGATCAAAGAGGGAACGCAGCGGGAACGGGAAAGTATCTTTCGCGCCCTGCACCGAGACTGGGACAAGCGATTCATTGGCAGCCATGTTGTTCGGGACAATGTAATCTACAACTGTGAGCTTATTGTAGGGCATCTGGGCTGTGTGTTCTCGAAGATCGAACATAACCACATTAACGGCGGGAATTAAGCTCCACGCTGCCATTGACGTGCTGGTAAAGGACAATTTTATTCACGACTGCTGCCAGGGGATTTGGCTGGATTGGCAGGCCCAGGGCACGCGTGTCACGGGCAATGTATTTCACCATAACCGCCAGCAGGATACCTATGTGGAGATCAGCCATGGCCCAACGCTTATTGACCACAATTTGATGCTCTCCGGCAATGTAGGTTTCAACAATTCCGCCCAAGGTGTGGCATTTGTTCATAATCTCTGTGCCGGGCGCATTACGCTGATGACAGACAATGGGCGGCACACCCCCTATCATTTTCCCCATGATACAGCGGTTTTTGGATTGGCAACGGTACCGGGCGGCGATGACCGTTATTACAATAATATTTTTATCCGTCTGGAGGAGCCGAATGACCCCGACCACGACGAGCCGCAGAAGGTGGAGATGAAATTCCCCGGCCCGGAGATGGACGGCGCGCCTAAGCTTTCACAGGAGGTCTACCCAACGGGCCTGTCCATCTACAACGATTACCCCGGCCCGGAGGAGAAGCCCGGGGAATCTGGTGGGCTGTTTGGAGGCCGCGGTGATGGGTTCCATTGGCCTGTAGCCATTGGCGGAAACGCCTATTTCCACCGTGCGATCCCCTGGAACCGGGAGAAGGGTGCAGAAAGAACGGATGCGATGGGGATTACATTCCAGGCGGAGGGCGATGCTGTGGAACTGTGCTATGAAGATACGGCAATCCTAAAGCAGGGCTACAGAGAGATCATCACCAGTGATGTGTTGGGAATAAATGTCACAGCCGAGACGAAATGGACCGATCCCGACAACAAGGGTTATGTCTTTGACCGTGATATGCTGGGGAACCCGAGGACCAAAAATCCCACAGCGGGTCCGTTGGAGCTTTCCGCTCTGAAGGATGGAGAATTCGGATCTCTTACTGATGGATACAATTACCGCCTTTCGACGGTATGAAATTTGGAGAAAGCCAAGGAAAGGATGAGAGCATTGCCACGTTCGTCTACTGCGAATTTGCCGGTATGATTCAGCTGAACGAAGGGCAGGAACTGGTGGCAGGCTATGTGCCCAGAGATAACCAGGACGATATGGTTCATCTGACAGACGGCGTGGACCGCGTGGCGAACACCGGCAGAGCCTTTGCCATCGGGCCGAACTCCTCCGAGGAAGAAATTCAGGCTCTATGTATGATGATGAATTACCTCGTCACACCGTGGAGGAGGGCGACACGGTCAAGTGCGGCGAGGACAACTCCCGTATGGATATGGACTGGTATTCCTTCAGCGCCACTTGCCACGATCCAGAACTGATTTGTCAGTTCATCGATTACAACTTTACCGCCGAGGGTTCTGAGCTTCAGGAGTGGGGCGTCGAGGGCGAGACCTATGTAAAGAACGCCGGTCCTATACAGATATGATTACCAACAACCCGGACTTCAGCGTTCAGCAGGCCCAGTCCGTCTGCCTAGGCGGCAACGCCCGGCTGCGTACCATGGGGAGCTATCATGCGTTGCGCAACGACCTGCAGATGGAGTGCTTTGATGTCTGGAACTCTAATTACACCGGTGAGCACTATGTTACCGATAACCTGCCCTTTAGCAGTGAAGAGTCCACCGAGAGCCAGTCTTATCTGGGCGATCTGACCACGCATCTGTACACCTGCGTGACCAAGTTCATCGTGGGTGAAATGAACTTCGACAGCGATTATGACCGCTTCCAGGAAGAATTGGTTGAGATGGGTCTGGACAATCTCACTAAGATCCAGCAGTCGGTATATGACCGCTGGGCCGGTCTCTCCGAGCAATACTGTGACATACGGGCCGTCGGCACAATGATTCGCCGAACGGCCCGTATGAATTCAAAGTACGGAATTGTATCGAGAGAATAAAAGCTCCAAGGCTGTGTAAGATTGCGCACAAGGCCCCGATGTACTGGTACATCGGGGCCTTGTGGTCCGCTGGGGTTATGTCCCATCGAATCAAAGGAGATCCTGTTGTTGTCGAATGATACGATTGGCTATCGCAAGCTTATTATATCGTACTGAAGGCGTGCTTACAATAACTGCTTGTGCAAGGTGATTTCATTTTTTGAAAGGCCTGAGAATGGCACCGCATCTGCGGAACAACTTACCGGTACAGATTTACTTATTTCAACGTTGCAAAACCCACCGCAGACTGAGACGGTTATCTCAGAATTGCGGTGGGTATTTTGAATCAAAGACTTTGCTGAAGCAGCCACTGACGCATGGCTTTGTCTGCATAAGCGATATTCCAGCAGCCATGATTGTAGCGGCATGCTGCGGGATATTCTGTATAGAAGAAATCCTTTCCGCGAATCATGCTTCGCTGCGCCAGAGCAGCAGCCAACTGGCGAGAGGTCTCCACGCTGACAACCATGTCGTCTTCTGCGTGAAACAGCCACAGGGGCTTATCTACAAAAGAATCGGCGACAAGTCCAATGGCCTCTGGGTCAATTTCCTCCTGCATGTTCAGACCACAATGCGGACACACAGGGACTACTGCTGCAAACCGGTGTGGAAACATGTAGTTCATCCGCCAGCATGCACCGCCGCCCATGCTCATGCCCGTAAGATACAGGCGTTTTGGATCAATGGGATATTGGGCAGTCACAGTATCTATGATGCGGGATGCTGCCAGCAACCGCGGTTCCAGCCAGCCGTCACCGGTCATCTGGGGGGCCAGAACAAAGCATGGCTCGCCGCCATCCTGCTGATTCCAGACCCAAACATGGGCGGCGTCATAGGCAGTGAGCTGCGCCAGATTATCTGTGCCCCGCTCTCCGGCTCCGTGGAAAAAGATGACCATGGGATACAGCTTCCCGGAGGTTAAATTCTGGGGGACATACAGGCGATAGGGCATGGTAAGGCCTTCCGCCTCCAAGGAGCCAGCCTGAAACTGCTCTGCCAGCGGGAGCCGTCGGGCTTTGGCGGCCTGTTCTTTTTTGTGCATTTCTTCAAAGTTTGGTGGAAGTACAAAGCCGTCCGGTGGTTGTGCTCCCTCAGGAGGGCCGTCGTGGAAGCCGCAGTTATGAGCCAGACATGGGGGGAGAGGGCGGTAATCAGACATTTTCATAGTAAATTCTCCTTTTGCATATCAAAATAAGAGCTATGCGGTAAAGACTCAGGGCTTCCGAATAAAGAAGTTGATCAGCAGAGAGCCGAGGCCCATGACCACCACCATGATAAAAGTAGGCCCAAAGGCACCGCCGGCAGCATCCACCAGTGCGGCGGAGATCATGGGGCCGATAAAGGCGGCGGGAATCATCACCAGATTGCAGGTGGAGAAGTTTACAGCATAATTCTTGCTGCCGTAAAAGCTCCGCACCAGGGAAGCCTGGATGGTCACGCCGCCGCCGTAACAGACCCCTGCCAGCAGCATGCCGACCAGCACCAAGGGAAACAGGTTCAGGGAATTACCCAGAACCATCAAAAGCCCTGCGCCGATAATCACCGCATTGTCAATAAACATGGTGATCTTCCAGCCAAACTTATCCATGGACGCACCAATAAACAGCCGGCCGCCGCTGTTGAAAATAGAGACCAGCAGGCCCACGGTGGCGGCGGCGCCAAAAAACAGGGCGATGGAGGAAGCGTTGTTAATGACCAGCATACCGGTGGCGCTCATGCAGAGGTTCCAGAGAAAGTAAAGCCAGAAGGTAGGGCGCCGAAGCATCTGAGCAGTGGTGTAGTCCTGTCCGCCGGAGACTACAGCCTTTTGCCGGGGGGCGGGGAGGGCATCCTCAGGCCCCGGGAATCGCAGAAACAGGCTGCCCAATGACATGACCGCAAAGCAGAGGATACCGAGCCCGCGAAAGATCACAAACAGATTTGTAATACGGAGCAGCGCACTTGCCGCACTGCCGATGATAAGGCTGCTGAAGCCAAATCCGGTGAGCAGAATGCCGGAGATCAGGCCGTCCTTGTCCGGGAACCAGCTGTTCACGCAGGCCAGGACGATGTTATAGCCGATGCCTACACCAAGGCCGGTAAAGCCGCCGTAAAAGATGTACAGAATCATCAGTGCGGCGGTCTCGTGCATGGCCGGCAGGAAGGAAATCATCCCAAAACCGATGAGCATCAACACACCGGAAACCAATGCCAAAACGGAGTGTTTGATGGTTTTGGAAAGCTTGCCGCCCAGCAGGCCGCCTCCCGCGAACAGAATCATCATAATGGTAAAAGTCAGGCTCAGCTGCTTTTGATTCCACAGGGGGAATTCTGCGGAAAGCGCTGTCTTAAAGTAGCTCCAGGCATAGATGGCGCCCAGAAACAGCATCATCATTGTGCCGGCTATGACGTACTGAAAACGAGTTGCTTTTTTCATCCATATCCACTCCTTTTCCATAAGTATAGCGCAGAAAACAAAAATCGTCCAATGCTGCTTTTTGGATAAACAAGAGATGGGCTATTCTCCCGCTGCATAAATGGGGAAAGGCGAAGTGCGTGTAAAAATGCGTATAAGCTTATGCACATTTTGTCATGGACAAAATCAAGAGATTTCGGTATGATGGAATCATAAATACAATGGAAAGGACTGTGTGTTATGAAAAATGCTTACCCGCACTTGCTTGCCCCCATCAAGATCGGAAAGTTTGTGCTGAAAAACCGGATGCAGTCGTCCAACTCCCTGCCCCACTTTTCCCAGGGGCCGGAGGAGTACCCCGCCGAGGCCACCATGGCCCATTTTATTGGCCGGGCACGCACCGGTGCGGCATTTGTGACCTTTGCCGGGGTGGAGGATACCTACGAAATGCCGCCGCTGCCGGATACGCTGGATCTGTCCCATTTCCCGGAGTTTGATATGCGCAATGCCAAATGTCAGAACTACATGGTGGAAATGGTGGAGGCCATGCACTATGCCGGCTCCCTGGTCAGCGGTTCACTGTTCTCCGCCAACCGGACTTACCGGTATGAAAACGAAAAGGGAGAGGTAGAGGCAGTCTCTGCCAACGATATGGGCCCTGTGTCGGACAGTTCCGGCATGGGCGGCAGCATCGGAGACGGCGTCCCCGCGGAAAATCTCTACAAGATCGCCAAGAGCTACGGCCAGCGGACAGCCTTGTATAAAAGACTGGGCTTTGATGCTGTGACCATCCACATGAGCTACCGGGCCCAGGTGCCGGGTCAGCTTCTGTCGCCCCTGACCAACCACCGCACCGACGAGTTCGGCGGCAGCTTTGAAAACCGGGTGCGGTTCCCGCTGATGATGCTGGAGGAGATCAAAAAGGTCGCCGGAAACGACATGCTCATCGAGATCCAGTTCTCCGCCGAGGAGCCCGAGGGCGGCTATACCCTGGAGGAGGGCATTGAATTCCTGAAGCTGGCCCAGAAATATGTGGACATTGTGCAGGTGCGCTCTGCCGAGGGTGACCCCAACCATCCCAGTCCCTTTGAGCTCAACCCCACGCCGTTTTTGGAGGTGACCTCCAAAATCAAGGCGGCGGGCCTTGATTTCGTGGTGAGCAACGTGGGCGGCTGGTTCTACCCGGAGATGGCGGAACAGGCCATTGCCGAAGGGAAGCTCGACATGGTGGCCATGGCCCGGGCCTGGATCTCCAACCCCAACTATGGGGATTTCCTCTATGCGGACAAGGCTGATGACCTGGTGCCCTGTCTCCGGTGCAATAAGTGCCATGGCCGGGGCAAGAACGATATTATGACCACCTGCTGCTCCGTAAACCCCAAATTCGGCTTTGAGATGGTGGACCGCTATGTGACCACTCCCGCAGGGGAGCCGAAGAACATCGCCGTCATCGGCGGCGGACCCGGCGGTATGCGCACTGCCATCTACCTTTCGGACCGGGGCCATACCGTCACCATCTACGAGGCGGAGGATAAGCTGGGCGGCGCCATCAAGCACGCCGACTATGTCCCCTTCAAGTGGACCCTCAGGGACTATAAGAACTACCTGATCCGCCAGGTGGAAAAGCGGGGAATCCAGGTTATTCTGAACACCCGGGCAACCCCGGAAATGGTGGAAGACAAGTATGACGCAGTTATTGCCGCCGTGGGCGCCCAGCCTGTGGTGCCGCCCATTCCCGGCGCGGATGGTGCGAATGTCACAGTCGCTACCGACGCCATTATACATTCCGAGAAGATCGGAGATCAGGTGGTTATCATCGGCGGCGGCGAGGTCGGCGTGGAGACCGGTATGTTCCTTGCCCAGCAGGGGAAGGACGTGACGGTCATCGAAATGCGGGATGAGCTGGCGGCGGATACCACCGTCATGCACTACCGCAGTATGTTTGAGGCGGCCTGGGAGAAGATCCCCACCTTCCACTATGTGCTGAACGCCACCGCCAAGGAGATCGGGTTGGACCATGTGACCTACACGGATAAGGATGGGGTGGACCATGACTTACCCGCACAGTCTGTAATTCTCTCGGTTGGTATGCGCAGTAAAACCGACGAGGCGCTGAGCTTCTATGGCACGAATCCCGGTTTCTATATGGTGGGTGACTGCCGGAAGCCCGGAACTATCCAGACCACCAACCGCAGTGCCTATGTGACGGCGAATAATATTTAGTACCCCCCAAAAAGGTGGGAACTGCTGTATGTCTGCGGCAGTTCCCGCCTTTTATTTATTCCGGATTTGCGGGGATTTTCTGTTGACCTATTCTTTATCTGCATTTCACATTGTGGCAGGAAAAGCGTACAATAAAACTATCAAAAAACAAAGGAGCATGAGATTATGGCAAAGACAATCATTACTGCCGCATTGACTGGCGCAGTGACTCCTGCGGGTTACGACATTCCTGAAACCCCTCAGCAGATTGCTGATTGCGCCTACGAGTGCTGGAAAGCCGGCGCTGCCGTTGTACACCTCCATATGCGTGACGACAACGGCGCAGGCGTCATGGATCCTGTAAAGTTTTATGAAACAATCAAGTTGATTCGCGCCCACAAGGACTGCGATGTCATCGTCAACTGCACCTCCTCCGGCGATAACCGGGTGGCGGATGATTCTCCCTATGGCAATGCCATGCGGGTGCTGCACCACAAGTATGTGCCCGGCGTTGAGATGGGCACCTTTGATGCCTCTTCTTTCAACTGGGGCATCCCCGGCGGCGTATTCCATAACTCTCCGAAGTTCCTGTGCGATACCGGAACGCTCTATCAGGAGAAGGATATTAAGCCTGAGTTTGAAATCTTTGACTTCGGTGCGTTGCGAGCCGTGGGTATCTACTGGAAGAAGGGCTTTGTGAAGGCGCCTCTGCATTTCCAGTTCTGCCTGGGTGTAGTGGGCGGCATGGATGCCACGCCGAACGAGCTGCAGCTGCTTTTGAATGAAATGGCCAAGCTTCAGGCAGAGGGGAAACTCCCCGCCGAGTGCACCTGGTCCGGCTTCGGTATCGGCAAGGGCCATCTGCCGGTCATGTTTTCCTGCATCGCAAACGGTGGCCATGTCCGCGTGGGCATGGAGGACAACGTGGTCTATGGCCGTGACAAGGACGGAAACAAGATCCTGGCTACCAACCTGATGCTGGTACAGCGGGCGGCCCGGGCCGTTGAGGCCTTCGGCAACGAGATCGCTACCCCCGCCGAGGCACGTGAGATGCTGGGCCTGAAGCCCCTGGATCACGAGGCCGTCTGCAAGGCGCTCGATGCTGTCAAGGTCACTGACCTGGAAAAGGCCAAACAGGCAGTGACCGACGAGTTTGGCGGCCCTTATTTTGCTGCTGCGGGTATGGGTGCCAAGAAGTAATCATTTTGCCTTCGATCAGTCCTTATATATTGTTCTAGCGCACAAAAGCCGCCTGATTTTCAGGCGGCTTTTGTGTATGCATGTTCGGTTTGGAAACCCTTTTAACGGGTCTCGGCGGTATCCTCCCGTTTCACCAGAACTTTTTTCTTCCAGGTGCCGGAAGCCAGCCGAATGATGTAAAGCGCAGAACCAATGGCAAAATCAATTCCCATGCAGACATAGATGGCTTTTCGACCGATGGAGGGGATATCGGCCATCCAGTAGGCTAAGAAGATACGTATAGCAAGCGTTGCAAAGGTAATCACGGTGGTAATGGTGACGTCGCCTACCCCTTGGAGCATTCCGCGGGAGATAAACAGTATTGTCATAATGATCAGCACGCAAGCCATGAATCGGAGATACTGAATGCCAAAGGCCAGCGCATCGCCTGAGCAGCCGAAGAAGGAGACCAAAGTACCGGCCAGTACATAGATGGCGATGCTGAAAGCTGCGCAGATCAGACCGGTCATGATCAGGGCAGACCAGTAGCCCGTCCAGACCCGTTTCAGGTTGCCGGAGCCGGCATTCTGGCCGGCATAGGTGGCCATGCCGGAGCTGAAGGAGATGATCGGCATAATGGCATAGTTCTCGATTTTACTGGCAGCGGCGACCCCTGCCATAGTGGCGCTGCCGAAGGAGTTGATCAGCCGCTGAATTGCCAGCATACCCAGGCTGGAGATCATGGTTTGCAGCATGACAGGAAGACCGACCTTCAGAATCATGCGGCAAAGTGCAGGCTGGAAAACCATTTCCCTGCGGGGAATCCAAAGGAGATCGTGTTTTTTGCGAATATAGTACAGGCAGACCACTACGGAAAGCAGCTGTGCCAAAACCGTTCCAATGGCTACACCGGCAACCCTCAGTGGAATCACAATGACAAAGAGCAGGTCCAGCAGGATATTTGCGCAGGAGGATACCAGCAGGAACAGCATCGTGGCGCCGGAATCTCCAACGCTGCGCAGTTCAGCGGCCATGGCATTGTAGGCAAATTGAAATACCATGCCCAGGAAGTAGATTCGCATATTGGCGGAGGCATACGCAAATACGTTTTCAGGCACACCGAGCACATATTTGAGAACAATATCCGTGGTCAGGAATCCAATGACCATGACCGCAAGCCCCAGACCAAGCATCAAAAGCAGCATAGTGGAAATACAGTTCCGCAATTTATCCCGTTGGTTCGCCCCAAACAGCTGCGCAATGACAATCCCGCAGCCGGTGGAAAGACCGGTAGAAATGGCAAGCAGAACATTGGCGTAGCTGATGTTGGTATTGATCGCGTCCAATGCGTGTTCGCCCACGAAATTGCCTACAACGATTCCATCCACTGTGGTATAGAGCAGCTGAAGGATCATTCCGCCGAGAATAGGCAGTGTAAAAAATAAAATGTGTTTCCACGGCGTTCCTTGCGTCATGGTTTTTCCATATGTATCACCTACTGTTTGATGCTCCGGCAGAGAACAGGAAATTGAATACTGCATAAGCCTTTAGAACTATCATAAAGGATGGTTTGCGTTTTCTTTGAAAAATAAATTGGGCTGCAGGCTATAATCAAATTCAGTATCCATACACGACAGAAAATTCAGAATGATCCCGTGACGAGAACTTATGCTTCCGGGTCAATAAATTCATCAGAATCCATATATGCCACAGCTTCCATCCCGGCAATACGACCGGAGTTAATGGCATAAGACATGGTAGAGCCGGGATGATAGAAGCAATAGGAATCTGCAAACACGGTAGCTGTATCGGTGCCGCAGGCATACAGGCCGGGAATTGGCTCCAGGTCATTATTCAGGCACTGCATATTCTCGTTGACCGTGATGCCGCCCAGGGAGCCATAGCCGGAGGGGAAATGCCGGGCAACATAGTAGGGAGCTTTTACGATGGGCTTGAGGAACTTGGCAGGTTTGGTGAACTGCCAGTCGTAGCCCGCCTGGGAACCGTTGCACATGGCATTGTATTCCTCAATCGTCTTGCTCAGCGTTGTCAGGTTAATACCGGTGACTGCCGCAACTTCCTCCAGACTCTGGCACTCCCAGAAGTTCTGCTCCTGTTCCTCAGAGCCGTAAGAGATATCCTTGTCATCTCCGGAGAATACGGAGTTTCCACCAGCGGATTTTGCGCCGGAGAAGTACAGCTGCTTTTCACGCTCCCAGTTGTCCAGATTGATGACATTGTGATGATAGGTGATATAGTCCAGACCATGCTGCTTATAGTAATCCACAATAGTGCTGTCAATGATGGTAAAACCACAGTTTTTCTTTTGCAGCTGCAGCGCATTTCCGGTATAGGTGGTGTTGTCCATGATGGCTTCGTTGATAAAACGTTTGCCGTCCAGGTTTACCATCAGATTGGGCTGACGCATAACCTCAGAAAGCGTTTTGAATACATCGGTGGTGCCCGGCGTGTTATAGTTGTACTCCATGTTAATCTTGGCAATTTTTCCGCCGGCCTTCCAGACCATGTTCATGCCGTCGCCGTCCAGACCGGGAATCCGGAAGGTGAACATATCGACGCCCCACTTCCAGCCCATGTGCTGCTCAATCATATCTACATTGTTGCCAATGCCGCCGGTAGTGACAATTGCGGCGTTGCTAAGGCATTCAATTTCTTCGCCACTATCCGTTATAGCAAGTACACCTCGAAGTTGTCCCTTGGAGCCCACTAAGAGTTCTTTCACAGAAGTATTTAAATTGAATTCCACGCCAATCTCCCGGGCGTATTCTGTGACAGTTTTGATCATTACAGAGGCACACCGCTCCGTAGGTTTATTGGATCCGGGCACCTTTACCATGTGCTGAGTCACATGGGAATCCTTGAAGTATTTGAACACCCCCAGGAACTCCACGCCTTTATCCTGCATCCATTTGACTGTGTCGCCGGACATATTGAACCAGCGGCGTACAAGCTTTGCGTCGGAACGCCAGTGTGTGTATTCCATAAAGAAGTTGAAGGCTTCATCTTTGGAATAATCATTGGTCATGGTTTCTTTTTGCAGTTGCGATTCTACTGCGAAAAAGGACATGCCCATGTTAGCGGCACCGCCGATGGTACCAGACTTCTCAAAAACCACCACAGAGCCGCCTCCGGTGGCGTTCAGAGATTCCTGCGCTTGGGTAGCGGCGCAAAGGCCAGACATGCCACCGCCGACTACAACTACATCTGCTTCTAAGTGTTTCATTGCTAGATACTCCTTTGAATTAAAACTTACGGTCTAAGTCCCATAAAGCTATTATACAAACGAGTGTGGGACAGCGGAAATGCAAAAACTATCTGATTTCTCAGGTATTTATTCTTTTTTAGAATTAATTAGACCATGGGGCAAAAGCCTTGCAAATCAATAGACTTTTCGTTGTGTATTGGTCCATACAAAAAATGTATTGGACAGGACAGTGAAGTTTAGGTACGGTAAAACTGACAAATAAAAAGGAGGCGTTTTTATGCCCTATGTGATTGATCAGGAAAACTGCTCCGGATGCCATGCCTGCCGTGTGAGTTGTCCGGTGGAGGCTATTACCTTCCGAAATGATAAGTATTGGATCGACCCCGAGAAATGTATTTCCTGCGGCACCTGTGCGGAGGTGTGTCATAACGAGTGCATCTCGGATCCGTCGCAGCCCGCGCCCCAGGTTACGTCCCATGAAAAGGTCGTGCTGGAATGCGACGTGGCAGTTGTGGGCGCCGGTGCGGCGGGCCTTGCCTGTGCGGCCCGGGCGGCGGAAAATGGTGCCAGAGTCATTGTGTTGGAGAAGGGGAAAGAGGTTGGCGGCAGCGCTGACTATGCCCATCAGATCAAGATACATTACTCCAAATGGCATAAAGAGCAGGGATTGCCGGACAACCGGGATGCTACTTATGCGGAGTTCATTTGCAAGACTGAGGGCAAGGTCAAGCCGGAAAAGGTGCGGCGTATTTTGGATGCCAACAGCGAATTTATTGACTGGCTCATTGAAAAGCATGATTTGGGACAAGATTTCAAGCTGGCCAAGGGTGGATTGTTTAATGAGCTGGGGCTGGTCAGCTCCTACGTGGAGCCCTACAATGAAAAGCGCATTGATACCATGATCGGGCCAGGTGGCCACGGGTGGTGGATGTGCCGGAAGCTTCTGAGTATCCTTTTGGAGAGTGGCGGTCAGGTGCTTTATCATACCTCGGGGAAAAAGTTACTGACGGATACGTCCGGGAAGATTACAGGTGTTCTGGCCACCGATGAGGGCGGCGAGGTGGAGATCCACTGCCGAGCGGTTGCAGTCACAGCGGGTGCGTTTACCCGCAACAAAGAGATTATGAACAAGATGCAGCCCCTTTTCTATGGAAAAGAGGGCGACGATCCGATACATATTTTTACGTGCTCCAGATGCACCGGAGACGGACTCACCATGTGCCAGGAGATTGGCGCAGATATTGACTATGAAAAGCGCCGGGTTAATATGTTTGGCCCCATGCGCCATCCCTATCCGGCGGTATCGCTGAATGCCTTTGGCCGGGATTTGATGGTAAATGCAGTGGGCGATCCGCTGGAACTGAAAATGAGTTTCTCGGAAATCAGTGATGTAGCGTATCAGCCCAAACGCTATTGCTGGTCTATTGTGGATCATGCAATGCTGAAGCATAACATAGAAGGTGCCATGCATCCCAAGAATAAGGATGTGATCAATATTGACCTGGATAAATTCTTGGCTCGTTGGCCGGAGGTTATTCGGGAGGAGGAAGCAGCCGGAAGCATCGTTTCCGCGGATACGCTATCCGAGCTGGCCGGGAAGCTGGGCTTTGACCAGAAGAAGTTTACGGATATGGTGGAGGCGTATAATCAAAAGGCGGAAGCCCCGCTGCCGCCTCCGCCTGCAGGCATGGAGCCGCCGCAGGATGGCGAATTTGATTTTGCCGCAATGTTCGGCGATGGAGAAATGCCCCCCATGATGATGAAAAAAAGTCCTATCAAAGAGGGACCCTTCTATGCCATCAAGCTCAAACTGTTCCATGAAAATTCCATCGGAGGTATGGCCATCGATGAGAATATGGCGGTACTTAAGGATGGAAAGCCCATTCCCGGTCTGTATGCCGCGGGAGATAACACAAACAGCATCATGCTACCCGGCGATATTGGCGCGGGTTATATTGAGCAGACGGTTACGGCCCTGACTTTCGCACTGACCTCCGGTTATGTGGCCGGAATCGAGTGCAGCAAGTATGCTGCGCAGTAACAAAAGATCATAAAATGCCGCCCAAATCGGACGGCATTTTATATGCTGTACGGCAGCTTTGACGTTTTTTACAGGCTTGTATAGTGATAGACCCGACTTTGATATTGATCAAAAACGGGATGAACCTTTTCCCGGACGATAGGATCCTGAAAGTGCTGCTGATTTCCGTCCGGTGTCGTGTAGGACTGGACAAAAACGACTTTTTTCTCTGGTTCCTGTCCCATAACGGCCAGAAATTTTTCGTACACGCTGAAATGTACTACATTTTTATAGCTATGGGACGCTTCTATGGCAATTTTCAATGCTTGAAGCAGCGGCTCCGCCTGATTGGGAGAAACGTCAAATTCAATTTCAAAAGCGTAGATCATCGGTTATACCTCCTGTAAATTGTCAAGGTATTCGACGCAACTGCCGCCGGAGATATAGGCGGAGGCCACAGCCCATGTAAGCTCTGAAATGGGTGCCAGTACAGTCTGTCGGTGCATGGCCGAGGTGGCGTCGCCCACGCCGTAGAGGCCGGGAATCACAGCGCCGTCGGTTCGGCACACCCGGCATTGGGTGTCCACCAAAAGCCCGCCGAAGGCCCCTTCGCTGAAGCGCATACCGTAGACAGCATAATAGGGGCCACACTCCAGAGACCGAAGATATTCTGCGGCTTTGCCGAATTCTGTGTCAATGCCGCTTTTACACAGCTCATTATAGTGCCGGACGGCAGCAGTAAGTTTTTCAGGATCATAGCCAATCAGCTTGGCCAGCTCCTCCAGGGTATCTGCCTTGACGGTGGGACAGCCGGGATCCCGAACTTCCCGTTCCAGCTCGGGACGGGTATTGTCGTAGACGGAAGGATCGTCGCCAAACTGCGGGTGTTTTTTATAATCCGCAATGAGCGCGTCAATGGCTTCATCCGTGGTAATGCCCCATACATCGCCGCCGGGGAGGGAGTTGGCATACATTCGGCTCATAAAGTGGTTGCCGGTTTCGTCAAAGAAACGCTCGCAGCGGCGGTTTAATACCAGTGTGGTGGGATGTGCCAGCACCCGATACATACAATAAGTCCAGGGATGATGAGCCGGACCGAATAGGGAGAGGAACATCCGATCCCGGTCGGGCTTGACGCCCAACTCCTCCAACATGTCGATGGCATCGCCTGTGTCGGTGGCCACAGAAAAACGCTTGACAGTGCGATCAAAGTCGAAGAAGCCAAAGTATTTTTGCAGTTTCTCATCGCTTTGACCCATACCACCGGTGGCGAGGACTACAGCACCAGCATGGATGGTGACAATTCCACCGGGATCCTCACAGGTCACACCGCAAATCTTTCCGGCGGCATCCAGCAGAAGATGCCGGGCGGCAGTCTCTGTTAGGATGGTCACATCCAGTTTCTGCGCTCGAATGGCGTTTTCCAGCGTGCGGATCACAAAGGTACCCATCCAGCCCGGACCGATGGAGGGATCAGGATTGTCAAGACTCTCAAAATGGCGGTTTTTATAGCTGACCCCGCCGCCGGCCATGGGACCGGCCATTTCGGCACCATCCTCAAAGACAAAGGCCTCCCGGGTGCCGGGAAACCGGCATAGCCAGTCGAAGAAGTCGCTGACCCCATAGAGTGCGGCATGGATCATATCTTTTCCGATCCAGCCGTCTGCACGGCGGAAGGTCTCCTCCACCAGCTGCTCCCGATTGTCGGGTTTTCCGTGCTCCCGGTGGAGAACGGTGTAGGGAGCCATAAAGCCATGGGCCATGGTGGTGTTGCCGCCCAGCTTGGCCGCTTTTTCCACCAAAATGACCTTTTTTCCGGCCTGTGCCGCCCGAACAGCCGAGATAATGCCGGTTCCACCGCCGCAGACACATACGTCACAGGAAAGCTCCGTAGGTGCGTGGGGCGCGGCAGGGAGCTTTTCCGTATCCTCAATAGAGCAGGTAGGGCATAATTCGTAGCAGGTGCCGCAGCCAATACAGGTGTTCTGGTCGATTTCGTACAGAGGGCCATTGTAATGGATGGCGGCCACGGGACAGTTAAGCTCGCATGTGTGACAGCCGGGGCAGGTGGACTTGATTTTATACATATACATCGCTCCTTTTTGGAATGTGCCGAAGGGGTCCTTTACAAAACAAGTCTATCGATTCCACTGCAAAAACGCAATTCAACTTCTGCATGGGCAGGACAAAAACGTGCATGAGAGATTGTTCCGGGGCGGTGGGTGTGCTATACTGGAGGCGAGGTGAGCAGTATGACGACATTGCAGATGGAATGCTTTTTGGAAGCGGCAAAATTCAGCAGCTTCTCCTTGGCAGCTGTGAATCTGTACCTGTCTCAGCCCACATTGAGCCGCCAGATACAAGCTATGGAGGAGGAACTGCATACGGCATTGTTTCTCCGGACAAACAATACTGTAGTGTTGACAGAAGCCGGCCGGACACTCCTGCCCAAAATTGAGAAACTATACCGGGACTATCATGCAGCACTGAATGAAATCCATGATATTGCGTCGGGCTATCAGGGACGGCTGTCCATTGGCGTTCAGTCTGGGCAACGTGTGGATCGAGGGCTGGCGGAGGCTATACAGCGGCTCCGGCGGGAGATTCCGGACGGGGGCCGTGTCATGCTTCGTCATTTGGAGATCAATGGTTCTTATAGTGCGCTGATGGATGGTTCGGTGGATGCACTATTGTGCGCAGAGGAGACCATGCCGCTTTCAGATAAGCTGGAACGAAGATATATTCGAAGTACTGCCATGTGTCTGGCTGTGCCGGCAGCGCACAAAAATGCCGCCATGCTCCAAGTAAATATCCAGCGGGTGGGGGAGTATTTTGGGGACTTGCCCTATTGGGTCCTGGACCGGGGCCGGGGAGAGATGACCCAGTGGCCGGACTTGGAGGACGTGCTGATTGCTCCGGCAGCGGAAATATTGAGTGGTTCCGGAGCGGACACGAACAGTTTGCTGATGATGGTGTCCGCAGGGATGGCCATAACCTGTGTCAATGAGGATTCCATCATAGCATCAGACTCAAATGTGCGCTTGATTCCCATGGTATCAGAGCAGGGGACACTCCAGAAGGTGAGTCTCTGCCTGTACTGGCGGCGGGACAACGGAAATCCACTGCTTCCTAAGCTCCGGAGCATATGGGACAGTATCTGAACATAGTAAAACGCCTGCCTGTGCAATTGCACGGGCAGGCGTTTGGCATAATCTTAACAGGAGAGGATAATACTGCCGAAAAAGTTTCCGGAGTCCAGTAATTCGTGGGCCCTTTGAACATCCTCCAGGGGGAATACGGCTCCAATATGGGGCTTGATTTTTTCGGTGCGCAGCAGCTCGAACATCTCCTGCTTTTTCTTTCGCAGCAGCTCCGGCTTGTCGTCAAAGTAATGGAAGGAGAACGCCCGGATGGCCGGGCAGCGGCCAAAGCGTTTTACCATTTCTTCAATGAGATCGGCAGAAGGAGAGCCTTTTGTGTTATTGTACATCAAGACCGTCCCCATGTCCGCCAGGTAGTCCAGCTCCGAAATCAGTCCGTTTCCGATCGATTGATCCATAATGATGTCCGCGCCCCGTCCATCCGTCAGGGAGAGGACCATCTGCCCCACATCTTCCCGTGTATAACAAAATACGTCGGCGTTGCCGATGGAGCGGAGGTAGTCACACTTGTCCTCCATGCTGGCGCTGGCAATAACCCGTATTCCCAATAGGGGGGCAATCTGGCAGACAGCGGTACCGATGCTGCCGGCGGCACCTTGAATAAAAAGGATCTTTCCCTCACTGTGGGGGAAACACTCCGTAAGCATCCCCCAAACAATCAGGGAACTGGTAGCAATTGCGGCCAGAGAAAGGTCTGTGCCGTCGGGAATGGGTGTCACGAACCGGGTGGGGGACACTTTGTATTCACTGTAGCATCCGCAGGCAATAGGGTGTTCCACATAGACCTGCTGGCCAATCTTTAAGCCAGTGACCTCCGGGCCCAAGGCCTCCACAATTCCAGCCCCATAGAGGCCGGGATAGAAGGGAAGAATGTCCTTTGTCCAAGGGTAGGTGCCGGTACGCATAAGCTTGTCCGGACGGGAGATTCCCGCGGTTTTCATGCGGATCAAAACTTCTCCCGGACCGGGAGTGGGAATATCCCGGTCAATGACAGTCAATACCTCCGGGCCCCCGTGTTGATAGAGAATAACAGATTTCAAGAGATGACCTCCTTGGTCTCAAATTTGTAAACTGCCTGTAAGACTAGAAAAAACAGGCCCCATTTTCCGGTGCGATCAACAGCAGCATCACCTCATTCGGCTGTAGGGTCACTGAAAACTGCAGGCTGCCGTCACTTTTTGCGGTAAATGCGTGTTGGTAGGGCAGAGATTGACCAGCCACGTATTCGATTTCCGTTTGGTCTGGAATGCGCACCCGGCCAAGCTGCAGCAAAACAGACGCAATGCAGCCGTGGTGATCCCCCACCAGAAATTGCTTGAATAGATACTCCTGCTGGGGAAGGCCGGTTAGTGTAATGTTTTGCTCCAGTGCAACATTGCTGGTATAGAGCCGCAGGTCATCAAACCGAAGGCCTTTTTCATCGGTGTAATGCCGGCAGAAATATTCCGAGTAGTTTTTGCAGTTGTGGATCAAAATGGCATAGTCACCCCGACGGTCTGTGGTTGCGATACAGTGCAGACCGTGAAAAAGTTCGAAGGGCAGAAGGCCGGCGAGAAAGCTATAAGCATAGAAATTGATGTTTTTTAACTCATACCGGCTTAAAAGGCCGCAGCCGGAACTAAAGACTTTGTATTCGTCATCATACTCCACTTCGCTGTTCAGCGCTTTCCAGCAGCCAATTCCATCCACCAGGCGGTTCAGTTCCAAATTACATTTAACCAAATATGCAGCACAGTGCCCACCCACTTGGGCCGCGGTAGCGCGGTATTTTGTTATGCCAATGGCGGAAATATACAGCTTTGCATCGCCATAGCCGTGGTCCTTCATCAGTTGTTTTAGGATGGATACCTTTTGTGTGGCAAGGGCAGTGTCAGCGTTTTGTACACGGTCCAGGGTGCGAAGCTCCCGCCGCTCTTTCTGATGGCCCAGAAAGCTGCCTGCCTTATAGGTGTGATCAGCCCATAGTTCCATACTGACGAAATCCAATGGAAGCTGCTTTTCTTGAAGGATTTGAAACCAGGCGTTCCAGCGGGGGAATTGATCACTGCCCATGGAAAGGGCCGGCCCGCCGATCTGGACCCTTGGCAGGTAGGCGCGGATCAGGGCGACAGATTGTTCAAAAAGCTCCATGAAGCCATAAGGCTCTTCTGTTCCAAAAAGCGTTTCAGGCATATGAAATTCGAACCGCCATGTGGAGACCCATTCTGAACCCCAACGGCCAATGGAGGCCTCCAGCAGCTCTTTGAGCAGTTGAAGCCATTCCGGAAGGCTGGCTGAGTAGGCACCATCGGAAACCATCAGAGCATCCAGCATGATTTGATAATTGTTTCCCATCAGCAGCATGGGTGTCAGGCCAATAGTGCGGAAAAATTCAATCAGGCGGAAAAAATAGGTGAAGCGATGTTTATTATGAATGGGAATATAGGGGGTCATTTCATAGCCCAGACAATTGCAGAGCCGTACATAGCGAAAATGCAGATGAGATTGTATTTGTGCCAGGGATTCCTGCACGGAGGTCTGGAGGCATTCAAAGCAGTTGTCTACATTCAGAATATCCCAGTGAGGAGACAAGGGAGTGCCGTTTCCGGTCTCTATGATGTCCGCGACACGAACAGCCTCCTCATTTTTTCGATAGACAAGCCGATACGGGCGAAGCAGCTGATTCACATCCTGCAGTACATTTGAAGCTGGGGGCCTGGGAATGACGGCAGAAACACTGGCCTTACTCTGGCGATATTCCTTTGGAGAGGCACCGTATTTGGCTCGGAAGGATTGGTTCAGGGATTTTAAATTGGGAAAGCCGCTTTGTTCCGCAATTTCGGTAATCGTCTGATCTGTAGTGAGCAGCAGCCGCACAGCTTCGTCCAGCCGCAGCTTCAGCAGATATTCAGAAAAAGGAACCCCGAGTTCCCGGTGAAAAATGGTTGAAATATACTGCCTGGAGGCGGAAAATGCACGGGCCAGATCGGCAAGCTGGACAGGTTCCCGAAAATGTGTCTCCAGATATTTAATCATCTGGGCCACCCGCTGGTTCATGGTAGAGGGAACAGCATCTGAGCCTGTTTCATTGGAGATGACAGGCTCCAATGCGCACAGCAGTTCCATTGCCGCTTTCATCTGCGAAAGCTGGGTGCTGGGGGAAACGTTATATTGCAGATCAAACAGTTCAATGAGTTTTTCTTTGGCGGTGTTTGTCCCATCCGGCTGCATCACCACGATGGCTTTTTTGGGAAGCCCCATGAGCGGTTCCAAAAAGGAGGAACTGATCACAGCGTACAGGGCCTTGCTTCCGTTATGAAGCAAAAGTTTCTGCTCAGAAAACGGCGAGAGAAACAAAAGAGTGCCGGATGGCAAAGGCTGATCGGTAGCTCCATGGAGTCGGATACCATCGTTCAGGGACAGGATCAGCAAATATTCGGGGGAATGCAGTGTCTCGGGCTTTTGGCAATCAATAGCATATACATGGATCGGTTTGGACTGCTCCATGACAATTCCTCCTTTTTGCTTTTATTGTATCGGGACAGGAAACCGGTGTCAAGGGCAGCCTGCGAATCATGCAGGAGCCAGTCCCAGTGGGACTGGCTCCTGTTGTAGTGTTCAGATCAGGAAACGTGAATCTCAGTCGAAAGAGGAAGCTCTGCGGAGGAGGGACCCACATAGATTTTACGCGTTCCCGTGGCCTTGACCCATTTGTCCTTGGTGCCGTCGGGCCGGGCGGTCAGTTCCCCATTGGCATTCCAGTAGCAGAAGGAGCGCTCCGGAATGGTGACGGTGACAGTTCTCTTCTCATCGGGCTTCAAATCCTCGATTCGGGCAAAGCCGCAAAGTTGCTTTTCCGCCATCTGCACCCCAGCGGGGACCTTTGCCGCACCCAGATAGACCTGAGCGATCTCGGTACCGGCCACGCTGCCGGTATTGGTGACGGCAAAGGTTACGTCGCGGCCGCTGACCTTCAAATCGCTGTATGTAAATGTGGTATAGGAAAGACCGTGCCCAAAGGCGTACAGGGGCTTCACACCCTCCTTGTCATACCAGCGGTAGCCGCAGAAGATGCCCTCGTCAAAATCGATGACCTTTTTGCCGTCACTTTCGTAGCTCAAGTACCGGGTTTTCCGATGCTCCTCCGTATCGGAAACCAGGGTGTCGCTATCCCTTGCAGGAATGGTCAGGGCCATCTTGCCGGAGGGATTCACCTTGCCCAGCAGAATTTCCGCCACGGCCCGTCCGCCCTCCTGACCGGGGGTCCAGATGTTCAGCAGCGCGTCGGCCAGGGCATCTACCTGGCCCAGGGCGTAGAGCTGTCCGTTGTTGTGCAGAACGATCAGCTTTGCGCCGGGTTTCATGGCGGCTTTTACGTCCCGCAGAAATGCCATCTGATCTTCCGGTACTTCCATGGAGGGAAGATTGTTCATAGAGAACATCATGGGCGTGCCCACGGGCCGGAAGGCATAATCCTCACAGAGGAAGAACAGCACCTTATCCGCCTGCCTTGCCGCGGAAATGGCCCGGTCATAGTCCACCTTCCGCTGGGCGGGGGTGATCCAGGAGAGTCGAAGCTGAAGATCCTTGTGGGGAATCCCGGCATTGGCGCACAGGCGGATAGGATAGGCCTTGCCGGCCTCCAGCGTCACATTGCCGCCGTGGATCTCCATACCCTCGGGGGTGCAGACCAGACTGCCCCAGGGCCACTGGGCGCCTTCCCGCAGTTCGGTGGAGCCAATGGTCACATAGTCCTCTGCAAGCTTGATCTTAAAGCTGGTGTTGCCGCCGATCGTCTGAAGAAGCAGGGTGTATTCACCGGTGGTCGGAACGGTGAGATAGCCGTCCCAGGTGTAAATGCTGCCCTTGGGGAACGCGGTGCCGTCCCCGGCGTTTTTGTAGTTTTGATTGATTTTTCCGTCAGAGGTGCCTACGGTGAAGTCGATCTGTTCATCCACACAACAGAAGGAGCCAGTCTCGCGGCCCTCCATATCGCCCGCCAGAGCATTGTCCCAGGTGGGGTGGAAGTCAATGGGCTCATCCTCATCATCGTCAGAGGAGGCCACGCCCTTGAATTCCTTTCCGCCGCCGCCCATGACATCGTTCAGATTCGGCCCACCTCCGGGCATGGGGGGCATATCTTCGCCCATAGGAGGCATTCCGCCCACCGGGGGAGGTGCCATAGGAGACGCTGCAAGGTCTGCCTGTTCCGCTTCTTTTATGCCCAGGATCATGGCCATAAACGGAGGAATCTCATCATCGCTTTTGTCCACACCATAGGTCCGAACAAGGCCGGGCTTTGTCATGGCCTCGTCCTGATGGAGGAACTCGGCGGGAATGGTCTCTCCAAAGAAATCCATGCCCACTTCGGCGGTAATATTGGCCCCCGGACCTGCCAGCCGTTTTAGCTCCTCGGCGGGAGATTTCATTCGGGAGATGCGTCCGTAGCTCCGCTCCTGACCGGCGCCGGAGAGCAGGTGCGTGGCACCCAGGCCAATCATGGCTACGGCATTGTTTCCGGTGTAGTCCGCCTCGGTCAGCGGAAGGGCGCTGTTCTCGTTTTTCAGCAGCACCGCACCCTTTCGGGCAATGTTCAGGCAAATCTCTGCATTGTCGTTTAGAAGTCCAGCCTTGACAGACGCCGTGTAGCGGTCCTTCATGCGGATCGGCTCCGTGCGGCCTGTCTCCACTTTGACCTTGCCGTCATCATCCAGCTCCACCAGGGAGAGATATCCAGCCATGCCGAAGCCGTAGAGCACGTGGGATGCGGCGGACTTTACATCCTCCCAGGTCAGGCGGCCTTTTTGGATGCCCTTTAAGATCCGCTCGTTGCTGTTGTAGGTGCCGTTTGGCATTTCCATGTCCATACCCTTGCCGGTGGACAGACTGTGGTTGGCCCCCCAGTCGCTCATCATATAGCCCTTGTAGTTCCACATATCCCGGAGCACGGTCTTTTGCGCATACTCATTGGCGGAGGCATAGGCACCGTTGAACTTGTTATAGCAGCACATGAAGGAGCCTGCCCGGCCCTCCTTGGCCGCGGCCTCAAAGGGCGGAAACACGATCTCATGGAGGGTCTGCTCATCTACGATCTGATCGGCGGCGTTTTGCATATCCGTACCGATGGACGCCGCGCCAAAGTGCTTGAGGGTTGCCACGGCCCCTGCCTCCTGGATCCCCTTTGTCTCCGGAACAGCCAGACGCGCAGTCAAAAACGGGTCCTCGCCCAGCATATCCTTGTCCCGGTTGAACTGGGGCACACGCACCACGTCGAACTGGGAGCCGAGCTGTGTGTTGCCGGAGATGGCGAAGTTTTCACTGCCCTCCACCTTGCCGTACTGATAGGCCAGCTCCGGGTCCCAGGATGCTGCCAGCATCTCCTGCACGGGCAGACCTGTGGTCTCATACACCGAGGTGACGCCTGCAGGGCCATCGTACATCCGAATCTCCGGGACGCCCAGCCGGGGGATTCCGGGATTGTAGCCAGCGTTGGCAACCTGCATCCCCTCGGGGTTGCTGTGGCCGTGGCAGAGGTTCAGAATTTCCTCTTCGGTCATCTCCGCCAAAAGCGCCTGGACCTTTTTTGTTAAAACCTCATCCGATTCCGGATGGAGCTTTGCGGGTTCCACATATTTGGGATATTTCATTTCCGGTTCCTCCTTATTTGTAGGCATTTCTGCCGTATTTTTCGGTTCTCCAGTCTGAGATCATGCCACCATAGCTAAGGCCAAAGGCGTAGTCATAGACATGGCCTTCGCTGTCCGTATGACACTCCATGTCGAAGGGAACGTCCTCAAACTGCCGTTCCACGGTCTCCATGTCCGCAGGCATCTGACAGGGAAGCAATCCCTGAGGCTCAAACTGCCCGGCAATGACCTCCAGCGCGGCATCCTCACTGACGGAGAAGCCAACCAGAATCCCGTCTGCCTGGGGTTCGAACTCATGGAAGCACATCGGATTCGTGACGGTCAGATAGACCAGCAGGGGAAGATCGCCAATGGCCTTTCTAGTATCCAAAATCATGTCCAGGTCTTGCTCGTTAGAGGTGGTGACAGTCTTGCCCGCATAGGTTCTGGAGGTGCCGGGCTTGCCGCCGGCCTTGATCCATGCAAGCTCCTCGTCCGGGTCCAGTCCAATGGCCGCTTTGCGGCAGAATGCCGGATCGGCGTGATAGGGGCGATACTGGAGGGAGATGGGGATATAGCCGTTGTCGATGGGACCTTTTTGGGGATCCAGATTGACCCGGCCTGCATCATAGCCATTGTTATTCGCGGGATTGCTGGCAGTGACCAAGGCAAAGTCCACGCCGGTGAAATCGGTCCGGCGGATAATGTCCTCGGGCTTGGAGTCCTTCGGATCTGTGCCGTCCCGCAGGGTATCCGTGACCACGTTGAAGTATTTACGCAGATTTTTGCAGCCCTCAAAGGGCATGGAGATCGTGGCCGGCGCGGAGAAAAACATACTGTGACTGGCCGGCTCATAGCGGAGTGGGATGTAAACAGTCTTTTTTTCACCATTGGATTTCCGGATGATTTCGCCCCTGTTTTTCAGGAGGACCAGAGAAGCAAGCTGGGCCTCAAAGGCTTCTTTGCAGCCCTTTGTCTCTGTGAGAAGTGCGTCCGTTTCGGATTGAAGCCTGTAGGGGTCCTCGAACAATCCGCAGTAGAAACTCATGCGAAGGCACCGCTCCGCAGAGGTGCGGTATAGCTTCAGCATTTGTTCCTCCGGGGGACGGGAATCGCCCGCGTCCTGTCCCCAGCCTGCGGCAAAGGCAGCAAACTCCGGGGGCATGGGCAGATCGTCCACGTATTGCTTACGAACCATTTTGCCGAATTCAAAGGCGTCCTTGGAGATCTCCATGTCGTTGCAGCCGCCGATCATATTGAGACCGGCCTGGAACGCCTGATAGTGCCGCTCGATCTTGGTGCGTGTTTCCATACCCCACTGCTTGTTGGTGGTGATGTCCCAGTCGGCGCAGATGTTCCCGTCGAAGCCCATTTCCTCCTGCAAAAGAGTGGTAAGCTTATATTTGCTGTAGCCGCTGCCTTTTGCCTCACCAATGGGACCATGCCCCGTCATGGCAATGGAATAGGAGGGCATGACAGCCTTTGCCCCGCCGGTCTTACTGCCGGGAATGTCAAATGCGGCTCCGAACACAGAAGCGTGCTCTTTCATGTTATAGCCGGGATAGACATTGAATTTTCCAAAATTGTTGTGGGCTTCCCGGCCTCCCTCGGCAGCGCCGTCGCCGGGGAAATGCTTAATCATGGTGACCACGCTGTCCCTGCCCCAGCCCAGGTCCTTGGCATCTTTTCCGATGCCGTCCCAGGTGCTCTGGAATCCGTGCACATAAGCTGCGGCCATATCCCCCGCCAGGAGGCTGCCCTCGCCGAAGGTCCCGGCAAAGCGGCTCCAGCGCGGCTCAGTGGCAAGGTCCACCTGAGGTGATAGAGCCGTAGTGATGCACATGGCCCTGTATTCCTTGGAAACGATCTGGCCGTGCTTCAGGACATATTCCGGGTCAAAGGTAGCGGCGAGGCCCAGATTTCCCGGCCAGGGGCTCATATCCTGATTGTCGAACATGACGAAACGTCCGCCCGCTACGGTGTTCCTGGGATCGGAAGCCTGGTTCATGGGAATGCCGTTCGGATCATTTTTTTCGGATAGAGCCTGAATGTTGTTGCCGAATCGGACAGCATTCTTTTTATTGGAGCGGTTTCCGTGAAGAAATCGAATGTGGCGCTTCAGGATCTGCATCATTTCCTTTGCGCCCACATCGCCGCTGTCGTCATTGGGTTCGCCTACGGGATACAGCATGATGCCGGACATCTGTTCCACGGTAAGCCGTGCGGCAAGGTCCCTGGCGCGCTCCTCAGAACTGAGCCGCCAGTCCTCATAGGGATCCAGAACACCGTTGCGGTTCAGGTCCTTAAAGGCATAGGTGAACGGACCGTCCTGGACCTCCAGAAGCTGTACGCTGGAGTTGGGGCTGAAGCTCAGCCGTGGGCCTCCGTTGGGGTTTTCCACACGATAGATATTTTCCTCTGGAATCAATGTGACAGAGTAGGTGGTTGTCATGGATACGCCTCCTTTTGGGTCATTTTCTTAATTCTAGCATAGTCAAAACCGCAAAACTATGCTTTTGTTCAAGTATAAGAAGGAAAATATTCATGTTTTGCTTGGCTTTCATAAGAAAGTCGGCCGCTCGGGAAAAGCCGAGCGGCCGGTTTGCATATCTGCGAAGGTGGGAAGGAGGTTTTGAGAAGATGCTGGCAGATATGCGGATTAGAATACAGTGAGCTGCACGTCTCCGGTATAGGTGCCGGGACGAAGCTCCACGGCTTTGCCATCTACAGTCAGAGTGAGTGTGCCGTGCTCCGGACGAATGACAGCACCGGGGGCCACAGTCAGGCTGGACAGATAACAGCTTCCGCAGACAGTCCAGGAAGAACGCTCATCCAGAGATACGATCACGCCGTTGTTGATGACTGGTGCAGGAGTGTTGACAACCTCGCCCAGCTCCTCGCAGTTCTCTTTGGAGACCTTGGGGACTCTGTGTTTGGAAACCGATGCGGTAATACAACCTGTATAGGAGACGTTTTTCAGGGTAATGCTCAGATTCTTGGCAGCCGGGCCGCCAAAGGAGGGCATGGAAAATCCGCCCTCAGGCATAGGAGGCATGTCGCCGCCCATAGGTGGCATTCCGCCGGGCATGGGGGGCATATCGCCGCCCATAGGAGGCATCCCGCCGGGCATGGGAGGCATGTCACCGCCCATAGGAGGCATCCCGGCAGGCATAGGGGGCATCCCTTCGGGGGGGCCGCCTGCAGGCATACCCGGGAATGGGCCGTTCTTCTCCATATCAGCCACAGCATTGGGTGCGGAGGCCAGAAGATTTTCGCCGCCGGTGTCCGCCTTCCGGTTGGAGGAACCGTTGAAGATATCGCCGGTGAGGGTCATGTCGGAGAATACCGCCACAACGTCGGCGCCTGGAACCGCAGTCAGAAGATCCCGGCCCTCCACAGGTGTGTCATCCTCTGTGGGCTCGCAGTAATAGCCGGTGGGATTACCGGGGTCGTCGCTGTCCATGACCTGCAGAATCACGCCGTTTTTGGGGGTAAGAACGGAATCGGTCACATGGAACTCCGTGCTGCAGCCTTTGACCACAAAGGTGGTCTCATCGGTGTTCAGGGTGCTGCCTTCCACCTCCAAAAGACCGGAATTCATGGAACTTACGGTGGCGAATCGGCCGGATTCCACAACAGTACCGTCCTTAAAACTGCCGCTGCCTTTGCCCATCATCAGGATCATGCCGTAATCGGCGGCTTTTACGGTGGAGTTTTTGAAGTTTACTTCGCAGTCGCCAATGGAGAGAGCGCCGTAGCCGCTTGTTCCGGTGATCTCCACATTGGAATCGTTGATATACATCCGGCAGCGTTTGACGCCGTCGGTGGACATGACGCCCCAGCCATCTGCGGTGATGTCGCAGCGGTTGTAGGTGGCGTTTGCATAGTCCAGAAGATTAGTGGCCCGGCAGTTGCCCCGGAGACCCAGCATCCAGGGGACCCGACGCATAACGCCAGGCGGGGAGACTTTGATGGTGTCCTCATAGTCAGCGTTCAATACGCCGCCTTTTGTGTGAATTTTGGTGTCGTTGACCTCCAACTCCACATGTTCACCGGCGTAGATGGCCACCCGGGCCGCGCCGTGGGTGGTGATATCGGAGTTCTGTACCACGAGCTTTCCGTTTCCGGCCCCGGCAATGGCCGCTCCCCAGCCGGCAAAGTCGCTGCCGCCATTGCCCAGCATTTGAATATTTGCGTTGTCTACCACCAGTGTATCTCCCTCGGGAATGGAGGCAAACACGCCGTTGACGGCCTCCTCCATAGAGGTAATAGATACACCGGAGACGCCGCTTTCGGAAATGGCACCGCCAAGGGCCATGGAACGAACAGACTTTTCAGGTGCAGGTTTGCCATTTTCAAAGGTCACAGCAGCTCGAAAATCGAGGTCCTGATACTTTAATACGTCTGTGACCTCCAGCACTACGTCTCCTTCGTATTGGCCGGGGAGCAGGGGGATGTTTTCACCGTTATAGACTAAAGTCACCAATTTACCCTCGGGCGGGACAATCCTCCCAGTCTCGGTGAGGGTCAGACCGAACAGGTGGGTGGTCTCAGTGATGTTCCAGACGGCATCCACTTTTTTGAATGTTTTCATCTGTATGGCTCCTTTCTGAATTGATTGAAATATCTCTGTGTCTATCGTATCGAATGAATAAAGGTTTGTCCAATTCAGAAAGCGTATAGAGTTATACAAAAATAATTGATTGCCCTTATTTTATTTAGGTATTACTAAGAAATCACTCAGAAAGGGCTGCGTTCCTTTGGGAAAATGAGAATAAAATACCTGTTTTGGTGAACAAAAGCGTGGCTTCATGCGATTAGATATCCTATAATGCAAATGGACCCCAAAAACAGAGAGAGGAATGATGGAAATGAAAAAGAAATTATCCCTTCTGCTGGCACTGACCCTGCTGCTTGCTTTGTGCGCGGGTTGCGGCGATACCTCAGGGAGCGTGTCATCCGGGATTCCCGCGCAGGAGACACAGACAGCACAGTCGGACCATACTGTGCCGGAAGCAGTGCAGGAGCCGGTTTCTGACGCCGAGCTTTCATCTGCAGAGACTGCGATGGAGATTCCGAACAAGCTGCCGGAGAGTTATCCCATGCTTTCTGAGGAGGGCATGACCCTGACGGCACTCCAGTCCACCAATCCCAATTTGCAGGACTTAATCACGGACTACGGTGATTTGCCCTGGTGGCAGTGGCTCACGGAGCGTACCGGCGTCACCTTTGAATGGCAGATGGCATCTTTTGCGTCCATGGAGGAACAGTTCAATCTGCTGATTGCCGCCAATGATCTATGCAATATCAATATGACCGGTATGTATTACAACGACGGTATTACAAATGCGGTAGAGAACGATATTTTTGTGGATATTGCGCCGTATTTGGATGAATATGCGCCAGACTATAAGGCCATCACTATGCAGGACCATGTGCGGCCGGTGGTGTATGATGAAAACGGAAGCATGATCGCCTTTTACGAGGTCGGCATGAAGGAATTCACGCCCAATAACGGCGTGATCATTCGCGGCGATCTGCTGGAAGCACAAGGTCTGGATGTGCCGGTTACCTATGACCAATATGAGGATGCGCTCACAAAATTGAAGGATGCTTACAATATCCCCGGCCCGATCTATATCTATCCGGACAACACCCGCTGGCTTTCCTCAGGTAAAAATGTGCAGATGGGCTTCTCCCTGGGCGAGAACGGGGAGGCGATCTACGGCCCTGTGGAGGATGGCTTCCGGGAGTATCTGAAGATCGTCAACCGCTGGTACGAAAACGGGCTGATCTACAAGGATTTCTATGTGATTCCCGATGGGCAGAACATCAACTATATGATCTCCCAGATGTCCTCCGGCGACAGCATCGCAACCTTTGGGTACTGCGAATTTGCCAATATGATCGCATTGGACGAGGGACAAAATCTGGTGGCCGGATATATTCCGCGAGACAACGAGGAGGATACGGTACATCTGACAGAGGGGATCGATTCCATTGTCGGTGTGGAAAAGAGCTACTATGTTGGACCCAACTCCACGGAGGAGGAAGTGCAGGCTATCTGTATGCTTATGAATTACTTCTACACGGAGGAGGGGGCCCTGTTCGCCAACTACGGTGTGGAGGGCGAGACCTATGAACTGCGGGAGGACGGATCGCCCTGGTATACGGATTTAATTATCAACAACCCGGACGGTTTGTCCCAAACCCAGGCACTGTGTTTCTATGTGGGCTATATGGTGCCTGCCTACGCGGATTATACCAAGTACAATATCTCAACCCTTACCACATGGGCCGACTTTGTGGAAGCCTGGGGCACAGCGGACAATACCTTGAATATGCCGCAGGTATCGCTGAACCAGCAGGAACAGGAGGTTTACAGTGCGGCGGCCTCCGATGTGGATACCTACATGGACGAGAACATTATCCGCTTTATTATTGGAGAGCTGGACCCCAACGATGACGCGGCTTGGGATAACTATATTTCCGATATGGAGCGACTGGGGGTTCGAGATATGATCGAAGTCTATCAGGCGGCGCTGGATCGTTTTAACGCTGCGTAGCATCGAAAAATGAAATTTGCGTTCCGGACAAAACTGTCCGGAACGCAAATTTGCATAAAGAAAGTTTATATGCTATTATTATAGAATAACGGATTTATAAAAGCAGGAGGCGGTTCCCTTGGAAATCAGGCAGCTTCGATATTTCATTGCCGTGGCGGATACTCTGAGTTTTAGCCGAGCAGCGGAGAGCGTATACCTTTCTCAGTCAGCTCTTTCCCGGCAAATCATGGACCTGGAGCGAGAGGTGGGACTGCCGCTGCTTCGCAGAAGTACCCGTCAGGTAGAACTGACGGATGCAGGACGAGCGCTTCAGAAAAGTGCCAAGGAGCTGATCTCCCGCTGGGAGAAAATGCTGCCGGAGGTTCGGAACCAGGTGGCAGAGGAGCAGCAGGCTCTGTCGCTGACCATCGGTGTGGATGCCAGGGCTTTGGCGGATCCTATGCGGCGGAAGAAGTTCCTGTCCGCTCTCTATGAAATGCGCCGGAGTTATCCCGGCTTTCGGGTACTCTTGCGGAATCGGGATTATCAGGAATTGATGAAGGGACTTTCTGAACAAAGCTTGGACTGTGTGCTGGTGTGTGACCGGGAGCTGGAAAAGAAAGCAGATATTATGCAGGAAACCTATACCCAGGAGGACATGGTACTGGTATTCCGGAGTGCCAATGCTCATACGGATGGAGAGCATGCCGATATTATCATGAACCGGGGTTTGATTTTGGTGGATAAGGAGCCCCAAGGACTGTATCATATTATCCACATTCTTAGCGATCTGCGTTTGGAACCCCAGATTCGTTTTTGTGAGAGCCTGGAGGATATGACCATGACCATAGAAACAGGAGAGAGCGCGGCCATTCTGCCGGAGTCCGTGGTGGCGAAGCTCAACAATCCGGAACTTCAGATTCTGCACCTTCCCAGCGAGCATACCAAGCTGTCCCTTTCCTTGTTATGGGGAAAAAACCAGGCCAATCCATTGATTCCGATATTGCGGGATCAGTTAAAGCAGCTCATATAAAAAGAGGATCTCCCCGATTGGGGAGGTCTTCTTTTTGAGGTATATTCCGGGTGGCAAAAGCCATAAAGAATCAGATAAAGCTCAGCATCTTTGCTTGGCGTCTCAGTTCGGACCGGTCGTCAGGATGGGCGATGGCAATGAGTTCTGTGGCCCGTTCAGAAATGGTTTTGCCCTTAAGTTTGGCGATGCCGTACTCGGTGACAATATAGTCCACGTAATTCCGGGGCGTGGTGACCACGGCACCAGGGGTCAGGGTGCATTTGATCTTGCTCTGGCCCTTTGCGGTGCGGGCCGGGAAGGCCAAAATTCCCTTGCCACCATTGGAACGGTAGGTGCCGTAGGCAAAACAGAACCCGCCGCCGGAGCCGGAGATCTGCTTGGGGCCGATGGATTCGGCACAGACCTGACCGGTCAGGTCGATCTCCACCAGGGTGTTGATGGAAACCATGTTGTCCTGCCGGGCAATGTTGAAGGGGTCCACCACCTCGTAGCCCGAGCGGAGGATGCAGTCCTCCCGGCTCTGGAGGAACGGATACAGTTCCGGTACACCCTCGGCAAAGGCGCAGACATGGAGACCCTTGTCGTAGGTCTTTCTGGCGCCGGTGATGACACCGGCCTGAATCAGTTCCATCATGGAGGTGGTGAACATCTCCGAGTGGATGCCAAGATCATGCTTGTCTTTCAGGAATGTGCCGACGGCGTTGGGAATACCGCCGATGCCCAACTGGATGGTGTCGCCGTCGCTGACCAGGGAGGCTACCGCCTCGCCGATCTTCCGCTCCAACGGCGAGGATTCAATGCTGGGCACCGTATACTCCGGACGGTCTACCTCCACCACCATGGCAACATCCCGGATATTGATCTTCTGCGCGCCGTGCATTTTGTGAAGATTGGGATTGACTTCCACGATGATGGTCTTGTGCCCTTCGATGGCGTCCAGCATACCAAGGCCGTCCGCCGCGTGGTTCATGGGGACGCAGAAGTCACCATTTTCATCCATGGGTGTGGAGGCGGTAACGGCAATGTTGGCCGGGTGTCCGGTGATCGCGGTGGTGTAGTAGCTCTGAAGATCTGTGGTTACATAATCCACCAGACCCATGGGCAGGGAGTTTTTATAGAAGGTGGGGCCGAAGAAGTAGTTGTACATTTCAATGTGGCCCTTCATACTGGGGTCCACCATAAATGGGTACAGGCCGCTGCGGCCCTTCCAAACCTTGACGTTTTCCACCCGGGGAGCAATCTCATGGATATGGGACAAAAATTCTCCCGGTTCGGAATAGTTGTTGGTGGTAAAGATCACATCACCGGATTTTATGGAATCCAAAACATCCTGCATGGTACATTTTTTCTCTTGATACAGTTTTTCAAAATCTGTCATAGGGATCACTCCTTTTGTGTTGCTTTCGATTTGAAGTATACAGAATATCAGCCGAAAAGAGAAATAACAGATTTACATACCTTTTTTTCTATTTATTCGTTTCCGGCATAAGTAAAAATGAGCGGCCGGATCAAAGATGGCTTATGAGGCTGCAAAGGCCGGAAAGTGGCTCTTGACGAATTGCAACAAGATGTGCGGACACATATAAAGTGATTTATGCAAATTGCATGAAGAATCCGTATGGACTGATACGAAATACGAATTGGACAAATAAAGACGGGTGCGGTATGCTCAAATCAGATAATTATATAAGCAAGGAGGAAATCCGATGAATACGCAATACCCGCATCTGTTTTCGCCGATTACGATCGGTGGTGTGACTTATAAGAACCGAATATTTCAGGCTCCAGCCACGCCTATCGTCCTCCAGCAGGACGAGAACTATCCCACCGAAGCCTATACGGAATATTACTGCGAAAAGGCGCGGGGCGGTACGGCAAACGTCTGTGTGGCAGGCCATATTATGAATCCCAACGGCCCAACTGTTCCCGGCTTTCACAATATCAGCCTGCGGGATCCCAGGTACACCAAGTACTGGGCGCAGTTTGTGGATAAGATCCATTTCTATGGGGCCAAATGCTCCATTGAATTCCTGTCCTTTATGTACTCCGGCTGGACCGGCGGAAAAAAGGGGCAGGGGGAGCATTTCTTCTATTCCATTAATGGGGAGAAGGGGCCGGATGGTTCAGAACGTCCCATGTTGACCCGGGAGGCCATGGAGGCCATTGCCGAGGACTATGCAAATTGTGCAGAGATTGCCATGCAGGTTGGCTTTGACGGAATTTTGATTCATGGCGGCCATGGGCTGGTGATCCACCGGTTCTTAAGCCCCCTGTGGAACAAGCGAACCGACGAGTTTGGCGGCAGCTTTGAAAACCGTGCCCGGTTCCCGCTGATGATTCTGGATAAGATTCGGGAGCGTGTAGGCAGAAAAATGGTCATTGAGTACCGTATCTCCGGTTCCGAGCTGGCGGATATCTGCGAGTTTCCGGGTGCGGAGGAGCAGTTTGGTCCTGAGGATGTGGCAAGATTTCTGAATTTGGCGGGGGACCGCATCGACATTGCCCACATCTCCGCCGGAAATATGTCCATCCCGCATTCCGAGGCCATCATGCACCCGACGATCTTTGCCAAGCCTGCGAACAATGCCTATCTTGCCAAGAAGGTCAAGGAGATCGGTGTGCCTCAGCCGGTGTTGACCCTGGGCGCTTTCCTGGACCCGGCGCTGATGGAGGAGACACTTGCCAAGGGCGAGGCGGACATCATTTCCATGGCCCGGGGGACCATTGCAGACCCGGAGCTTCCCAACAAGGCCAGAACTGGACGTACCGATGAAATTGTGCCCTGTATCAAATGCTTCAACTGTCTGGACCATTCCCGGCAGCTTCTGTACCGCTGCGGTGTAAATCCCACTGTGGGTCGGGAGAAATTCCTTCGAGAGCATAAACCCGATGCAGTGGCATCCAAGCGTGTGGCCATCATAGGCGGCGGTCCGGCGGGTATGGCTGCGGCCATCTACGCCGCACAGATGGGGCATATCCCCACCATCTTTGAAAAGAAAGATCACTTGGGCGGCAAGCTGGTATGTGCCAGCACGGCGGCGTTCAAATATGACTTGAAACGCTTTCTGGAGTATCAGGAGCATATGGTAAACAAGCTTCTTGTGGAAGTTCGCCTTGGAGTTGAGGCCACCCCGGAGATGATTCGGAAAGAGGGTTTTGACGCAGTCTTTGCGGCGGTGGGTTCGCAGGCGTTTTTGCCGCCTATCCCCGGTATTGACGGTAAAAATGTAATGATTGCTGAGGAATGCTATGACAAGATGGATGATTTGGGTGAGCGCATTGTCATCATCGGCGGTGGGGAAATCGGCTGTGAGACAGCGTTGGCGCTGAAGGAAGCAGGGAAATTCGTCACTATCATCGAAATGCTGCCGGAGCTGGCGCCGGAGACCTTCCATCTGACCCGGGACATCATGCTCTGGCGGGTGTCCAAGGAGGTCAACGCCTACACTGGCGCGTCCTGCAAAGAGATCACGGAGAACAGTGTCCGCTTCATTGATAAGGACGGAACCGAGCAGAGCATTCCTGCTGACCATGTAATCATCTCTGCGGGAATGCGGCCCCAAAGCGCGTTGGCGGAGCAATTCCGGGACGCGGCGCCGGAGTTCCGGGCCATTGGAGACTGTACTGTGGCCAAGAACGTCCGCATTGCTACCCAGACCGCTTATGATGCGGTAATGAATCTGTGATGGGATTTATGCCTTTTATGAATAAATCTTTCAACAACTAGAAATAAAACGCATTGGACAAAAAACGCAAATGGAATATTGTAAATTTGTAGAATACCAACAAGGAGGAAGATGCTATGCCTTATGTGATCGACCAAAAAAACTGTTCCGGTTGCCACCGCTGCCGGATGGAATGTCCCGCAGATGCAATCCGTTTCCGAAACGACAAGTATTGGATCGACCCGGAGAAATGTGTAAGCTGCGGCACCTGTGAAAGTGTTTGCCACAACGGAGCGATCTCGAACCCGGACAGCCGAAAGCCTCAGGCAGCGCCCCATGAGACCATCCATATGGATTGTGACGTCTGCGTTATCGGTGCCGGAGGCGCGGGCATGGTGGCGGCAGCCAAGGCTCAGGACCTGGGGGCCAAAGTCATTGTGCTGGAGAAGAACCATGAGATCGGCGGCTCTGCCTACTACGCAACAGGCTTTGGAGTCCATTACTCCAAGCTCCATCAGGAAGCAGGAAAGCCCGACAATCGGGGAAAGAGCTATCAGCAGTTTCTTAAAAAGGTAGAGGGGTATGATGTAGACGCAGAGCTTCTAAAACGTCTGTTTGCGGCCAATGCCGACTGGATCGACTGGATGATCGACGAACATAACTTCCGAGAGCTCTACGAATACAATCCCAAGGGTTTTGGCCCCATGACGCTGCGAAAAAAGGTGACGCCGCCCTGGAATGATCGCCGCATTGACGCTATGATTGGTCCCGGCGGAGGCGGGTGGCTGATTCCCACAACGCTGCTGAAGGATTTTACGGAAAAGGGCGGTACGGTCCTGTGCAATACTCCTGCCAAAGAGCTTGTAACAGATGCAAACGGTGCTGTAATGGGCGTTGTGGCTGAAGATGCAGGCGGCCGGATCGAGATTGCCTGTAAGGCTGCGGTGGTGGCCTCCGGCGCCTTTACCCGGAATAAGGAGATCATGGATAAGATGCAGCCCTTGTTTTATGATGACGAAGGGAAGCAGCCGGTACATATCTTCACTTGCTCCACATGCACCGGCGACGGAATTACCATGTGCGAAAAGATTGGGGCGGATGTGGATTATGTCAACCGTCGCGTCAATATGTTCGGTCCCATGCGGCATCCCTATCCCGGTGTATCCCTGAACATTGGAAACGGCCCCATGTTCCGCACCACGGGAGAGCGCTATCACATGACCTTTGGTATGACTGAGGTCAGTGATCTGGCCTATGATCCCAAGCGGTACATCTGGAAAATCGTAGACGATGCCAACGCCCAGGCCAATATTGAGGCAAAAATCAAGCAGGGTCGGGACGACAACGGCGTGGACATCAGCTGGTTCCTGAAGGACTGGAGAAAAGTGCTTCAGGAGGAGGTGGAAGCCGGAGCAGTGGTCATTGCGGACACACTGACAGAATTGGGCGCCAAGCTGGATTATGACCCGGTGAAGTTTGCTGCGGATATTGATGAATACAACCAGTCCCTGCTGGAGCCCAAGAAACCCATGATGCCGCCGATGGACCTGGGCGGTGACGGCGAGGGAGAGGGGATGCCTATGACGATGATGGGACCACCGGCTCAGCCCATTGCCAAGGGGCCGTTCTATGCGATCAAAATGACCATGTTCCATGAAAACTCTATGGGCGGTATGGTCATTGATAAAAATGCCAACGTATTAAAGGGCGGAAAGCCCATTCCCGGACTGTATGCCGCTGGAGATACGACCCGGGGCGTGATGGTGCCGGGTGACATTGGTGTGCAGTACATCGAGGGCGTATTTACGGCGCTGACCTATGCCTTCAACAGCGGCTATATCTCCGGTGAAGAGGCGGCTCGGTACGCATTAAGCTAAGGAGGCCGCACAGACCGGGAGGAGGGAGCCTATGAATACCACGCAACTGCGGTATTTTCTTGAACTTGCCCAGACGCTGAATTATTCTGTGACGGCACAGCAGCTCTATGTGACGCAGCCCACACTGTCCCGCAGTATCATGGCGCTGGAGGAGGAAATCGGCGCAAAGCTGTTTTATCGGGAAAACGGGAATGTATCCCTGACCCCTGCGGGGCAGCTGCTCCGCCAGGAAATTCTGCCGTTGTCCATGCGGTATGAGGGAATGCTTCAACGTGTGCGGAATGTGGGAAACGGTCTGGCGGGGGAGTTACATATTGCCTTGTCTGAGGAGCAGCAGATGCCAAGTTCTTTGCTGGCTGCGATCAAGTCCTTTTCTGCGGCATATCCCAATGTGGAGTTTCGTTTTAGCCGAATGAATACCAACCTTATTCGGGTGGCCTTTCAGGAGGAGACCCTTGACCTGGCCGTGGGATTGGAGTTTGTTCCTCGGAAAAACAATACAGACATGACAAAGTTCTTGTTGCTGGAACAGGAACGGCCATGTCTGGTGCGAGCCTTCACCGGAGAACAGGGAGCAACCATGACCATCACACCGAGGGAATGTCAAGCAATACTTGGAAAGAAAAAATTGGTGTTCCCGTCTCCTCAATTTTTGGGAGATCAGACAGCGGACCCCGTTGAGTCGTTGCGAGAGATGCTCCATCTGCCGGAGCTTACGCTCGATGTAAACTATGTACAGGATGCGAACGCAGTATCGCTGTATGTAGCGGCGGGGCTGGGGGTAACCATTGTCAATCGAAGCCACAGTATTACTCGGGAAAACGGAGTGGGAGTACAGGAAATTTTGGGAGCGGAGCCATACCGGAAGGTCCTGGAATATCGTGCAGACTGCCGAAATCCGATATTGGCCCGGTTTTTGGACCGTCTTCGGGCCAATCATGGATCCATGTAAAAGCGTAGCACTCTAGGATTCGGTGATTATAGGAATGTCCTGTAATAATATATTTTTTAAGGAGGAACGACCATGAAAAGAATTGTTTGTTTGCTGCTCTCTCTGCTGTTGCTTGTGAGCGTATTTGCAGGCTGCGGCGCTCCGACGGAATCTGCTTCGGTGAGTGCAGAACCGGAGAAAACGGCCGCCCCCTCACCCGTGGAGGAGACTCCGACACCTGTGGAAAGCAGTATAGCAGAGCCGGCTTCCGCAGAGGAATCCGTGGTGGATGCCGGACCAGTCCATCAGTTGCCCTTGACCGATGAGCCAATCACGTTGACTATGTTCACGGGCATGAACCCCAACCTGATGACCGTGATTGAAACCTATGCGGAAACTGGCATGCTGAAATGGCTGGAGGAAGTGACCGGGGTACATATTGATGTTCCCGCCGTGCATCCGGCCTCCCAGGCAGAGAAGTGGACGCTGATGCTGGCCTCCGGCGACTATACGGATTTCCTCTATGGCCTCGGCTCCTATCCTGGCGGCGTGACTGGTGCGGTGGAGGACGAGATCGTCTATGATCTGAACCAGTTCCGAGAGCAGATGCCGCTGTTTTTTGACCTGCTGGAATCTGACGAGGAGATAGTGCGGGACTGCACGCTGGACAACGGCGCAGTTCCCTGTACATATCGCATTTACGGGGGAGATTACTACCAGATGACTGACGGACCTGTGATCCGTGCAGATTGGCTGAAGGAGCTGGATATGGAGGTCCCTGAGACCTATGACGAGTACTACGAAGTGCTCAAGGCCTTCAAGAACGAGTACGGCGCCACCATGTGGTTCTCTGCGGCAGAAAGTCCGGTGCTGGCAGAGGGATATGGCATCCGTGCCGGGTATACCTTTGGCATGGGAAACAGTCTGGATTGCTGGTATGTAGAGGATGGCGAAGTACAGTGCGGGTTCTTCTCCGAAGAATTCCAGGACTATATGGCTATGATGCAGAAATGGTATTCCGAAGGCCTTCTGAACCCCGACTTTGCCATGGTGTCCGGACGGTTTTTGAACAGTGTTAGCGGTGAATTCGCGAAAGCGACTAACGGCGATTTCGGCGTTTGGCTGGAGGAGGCGCCTGCCTTCACTGCCTATGAGGGCTATGATATGGAGATCGTGGGCGCGCCCATCCCACGTAAAAATCACGGAGATGTGATCTCAACCAAGGCAGGCGTTACCAAGGTGGACGGACAGCAGTTTGCCATTGCAACCACCTGTGAGCATCCTGAGCTGGCGGCGGAGTGGCTGGACGTTTGGTACACCGACGAGGGCACCGAGAAGGCCAACTGGGGCACCGAGGGCGAGACCTATACGATTAATGAGGATGGCAGCCGCTCCTTTACAGAGCTGATCACCAATAACCCCGACGGCATCGCCATGAGCTTTGC
>CASEPH010000088.1 GCA_949289625.1 uncultured Clostridia bacterium
ATACCGAGGGAGGGGTTTGCCTTCTTCCAGACCTTGGGGTCCGTCCAGTCCTCATCCTCGGCAGCGCCGTAAATGACAGAATAGAAAGTAGGATCGACCTTCCTGCCTTCCGCGATATCAATGGCTTTCTGGTGTACCTCGTAGCAGATGGAGTTGGTGTCGTTGCCCGCTGTGGTGATCAGGAAATACAGCGGCTGCATCCGGGCATCCCCGGAACCCTGGAGCATGACGTCAAAAAGTTTCCGGTTGGGCTGGGTGTGCAGTTCATCGAAGATCACACCGTGGGTATTGAAGCCGTGCTTATTCGCCACATCCGCTGAAAGCACCTGGTAGGAGGAGTTGGTAGGAAGATAGGTAATCTTCTTCTGGGACTCCAGGATCTTCACCCGCTTGGAAAGAGCCGGGCAGAACCGCACCATATCCACCGCCACATCAAACACAATCTTTGCCTGGTTACGGTCGGCGGCACACCCATACACCTCGGCCCGTTCCTCGCCGTCCCCACACAGGAGCAGGAGCGCCACAGCGGCGGCAAGTTCTGACTTTCCCTGTTTCTTGGGAATCTCGATATACGCTGTATTGAACTGGCGGTAGCCGTTGGGCTTTAACACGCCAAACAGGTCACGGATGATCTGCTCCTGCCAGTCGATCAGTTCAAAGGGCTTACCCGCCCAAGTGCCCTTGGTATGGCAGAGGGACTCGATGAACATCACCGCATAGTCGGCGGCGTCCTTATCGTAATGCGAGGTCTTTGCCATAAACTTTGTAGGCTTGTATTTCTTCAGTTTCCGCATAGACACCACCTCCAAAATGGCATAAAAAATGACCTGCCAATTGGCAAGCCGTCTATCTATCTGTACGAGAGAAAGAGCCATGCGGCTCGATCTCTGGCTATAATGTTCTTTTTTTACTGCTGCATCGCCCAGGCAATGGCGTGGCCATCATCCTTAAATTCGATCTCACTTGCGGCTCTCAGCCCAATCATCCCTTCGCAGGTGTGGTCATCGGTCAGGAACTCGTATGCCGCGCCAAAGTAGCAGGGCTTGTTCCGTCCATTGTAGTAGTATCCGGCGAGGAGAACCTTGTCTCCAAAATTCAGCACCTTGCCGTCCATGCCGGAGAAGCGCATCTCCAAATCCTCGGTTGTGGTGGGGTTCGGCAGCCGGTACTTTTTCATTGCTTCGTTGATTGTCATGGTCTTCGTCCTCCATTTTCTTCATTTCCCTTTCGGTGTGTACATATTCGCTCTAAAAGCACATATTATCAAGTCAATTCCGAGCCATAATCTGCACAAAGATCAGAGGAACAAATTGTGTATCTTACCCCTGCGTGTGGCGGTGGATCGTCTCGATGATCTGCTCCTGCTCGGCACTGTCCACACCGATGGACTGGAGCGCCTGCCTGGTACCGCAGTCCGGGCAGATGAGCGTTTCGTTGTCCTCCCGCGAAAGCGCCGGAGCGCCGTGGTAGACCCTGCCGCAAAGCGGGCAGACCGCCATTCTCGTGATATTATTCTTCATAGCCGCATACCTCCAAACATTTATTGTAAGCATCAATCAGAATATTCTTGTTAAAATGGAAGGTGGTGTACCCTTCCAGACACGTCCTCATATAAAAGTTGGTAGGGATGCCGATAGGGCGCTCCTCATGCATGATGTAGGCAAAGGCCGTCACCGTCCTGCGTTTCCCCGTGCGGATGCCTTTGTACTGGAGCTTAATGTCCCGCTTGTAATAGAAATGGGGAAATCCCTCGTAGCGGTCGAGGGCGGCCTCGTCCAAAGCCGTCACCTCCCAAATCACCACGGGGATTGTGCCGTCTTCGCATTCCTCTATGGTCAGATAGGAGCCGGTCTTGCTCCCCTTAAAAAGCAGTTCCCAGCCCTTGAGGTTTGCCGTGCCGAGGATCGTGGCGTGCGGGCAGCGCATCCGCATCTGCCCGACATTCAGGTTGCTGCCGTAAGCGATGTAGTATCTTTTTTCTTTCATGGTATCCATCCTTTCCTGGAGGACTTAGGTTACTTGTCCTTCTACCACCCTAAGACCGCCGAAGCGGTCAGGGGCAGGGCATTTAACCTAAGTCCTTCAAGCGGCTGCTCTGCCGTGCCGAAAGGCTGTGTCTCCGGAAAGGTTACGGGTCAGGAAGTCTCTGGCCGTTGCAAATTCCTCGCCGATGAAGCCCAGGCGGAGGAGCCAGGTTCTCATCGCATATTTGGGGTTTTCGTTCTGCTGGGGCTTGGGGCTTGCGGTGCGCACATCCTTTGCCATCTGGGAAAGCGCCAGGCAAAGCTGGATGTAGCTCTTTAGCTGCCCCGCGTGGATGCCGCCCCTGCGCTCCACTGTCGGCTCATCGAACTGGAAAAGCCGGAACTCGACCGTGCCTTTGGTAAAGGTGGCGTGGAGGTTGAGCATATGGTAGCGGCTGTCGTTGTAGTGGTGGTTTCTGCCGTAGTTTGCGCCGTTGCTGTTGTACCAGATATCCGCGAGCTGGGCCATCGTGCGGGGTTTCCTGCGGTTGACCTGCTCTAAGAACCTGGGGTCTACCGTGCGGCAGTAGCGGCTCATGCGGCTGCGGTCGAGCTTCAGAGCTTCTGCGATCAGGCTCTCGTGGCTCGCCATGATGTTGGCGAGGTTCCGAAGGCTCTGCGGTGTGTGGCCCTGCGCTCCGATGTGGATGTGGACTCCGCATCCTCTGGAGGCATCGCTCTTGGCGCCTGCGTGTCTGAGCTGCCTGCAAAGCTCCTGCAGGGTTTCGATGTCGCCGTAGGTCAGGATTGGGGTGACCAGTTCGCATTTCTGCTCGTCC
>CASEPH010000089.1 GCA_949289625.1 uncultured Clostridia bacterium
TACTAATCAAATACGAGCGATTATTAGCAGGAGGGATATCATGTCGCAGCAAAACGATTTTTCAAAAGGCAGCATTCCAAAAACAATTACCAGACTTGCGATTCCCATGATTGCGGCCATGCTGGTCAACGCCCTGTATTCCGTGGTGGACCGAATTTACATCGGCCATCTGGAGGGGATTGGCCAGACGGCACTGACGGGTATCGGTCTGTGCTATCCCATTACCATGGCCATCGCGGCCTTTTCCTATTTGGTGGGCAACGGAGGAGGACCACTGACTTCGATTCTGCGGGGCGCCAAAGATGATGATGGCGCAGAAAAGGTCATTGGCAACAGCATCACGCTGCTGGTGATTTTCGGTGTAGTGGTGCCATTGATCTGCTTTTTGGTAAAAAAGCCGGTGCTGTATCTCTTTGGCGCCAGCGACGCCACCTATCCTTATGCCGACGAATACATTACTATCTATTTGATGGGGTCCCTGTCGGTCATGCTTACGCTGGGGCTCAACCCATTCTTAAATGCCCAGGGATTTACCAGAACTGGTATGATGACAGTTCTGATGGGTGCGGTATGTAATATTGTTTTGGATCCCATTTTTATCTTTGTATTTGATATGGGCGTAGCGGGCGCCGCCATTGCTACGGTGATTTCCCAGACGGTTTCGGCGGTGTGGGTGCTTCTGTTCTTAAAGGGCAAAAAGAATTTGGTCCGGGTGCGGATGAAAAATCTTCGGCTCAATGGCCGTGTATCCAGCCGGATTATGAGCCTGGGCTTTTCCGGATTTATCATGAATATTACAGAAGCAGCCATTTCCGCCGTATTCAATGCCAGCCTGAGTCTGTTTGGCGGCGATATCTATGTCACGGTGATGACGGTGGCCACCTCTGTAAACCAGATCATCATGATGCCCATGACCGGATTTGCCCAAGGAGCACAGCCGGTAACTGGATATAATTTTGGCGCCCGGGAATATGGTCGCGTGAAGGAGTGTTTTTGGTTCCTGGTGAAATTCTGCGTGGCTTACGCGGTGATCGCCTGGGGGGTTCTGATGCTGTTCCCTGCACAGCTGATCAAGATTTTTAACAGTGATCCAGATTTGATAGAGGTAGCAGTCCCCATGTTCCGCGTGTTCTTCTGCCTGTATTTCGTTATGTGTCTGCAAATGTCCGCCCAGAATACCTTTGTGGCCATGGGAGAGGCGAAAATGGCCACCTTCTTTGCCTTGTTCCGTAAAGTGGTACTGCTGATTCCGTTGATTCTCATTTTGCCTAGAATCGGGTTTGGCATCACCGGCGTATTTGCGGCGGAGCCGGTGGCAGACACCATTTCTGCCATTACCTGCTTTACCACGTTTATGCTTACGGCCTACCGTAAGCTGGGGAAGACACCTGCGAAACAGTAATTGAAGAGACAGCATACAGCGAAAGGTGGAACGATATGCTTCTGTCGGCGGAACATCTTGACAAAAACTACGGCACCAAGACTTTGCTTTCCGATGTGAGTCTGTATTTGAACCCGGGGGATAAGATCGGTGTGATCGGCGTCAACGGTACCGGTAAGAGTACCTTGCTGCGGATCTGCGCGGGGGAAGAACAGCCAGATGGGGGCCGGGTCTCTCTGGATCCCAATGTCCAGGTGAGCTTTCTGCGGCAGAATCCGGAGATGGAGCCGGAGGCCACCATCCTCGAACAGATGTTTTTGGGGTATCCGGCGGAATTTCGTGCCCTGAAGGAATACGAGGCTAAGACCATGCTCATGCGACTGGGGCTGGAGGATACTGCCAAGAAGATCGGAACTCTTTCCGGTGGACAGAAAAAACGAGTGGCCTTGGCCATGGCGTTGATCCATCCGGCGGATGTGTTGATTCTGGACGAGCCCACCAACCATCTGGACACCTATATGGTGGAGTGGCTGGAACAGTGGCTACAGCAGTTTCGGGGCGGCGTGCTGATGGTGACCCACGACCGATATTTTTTGGAGCGGGTTTGTAACCGCATTGCCCAGATTGAGCGGGGGAAGATCTATTTTTATGAAGCCAACTATTCCAAATATCTGGAGCTGCGGCAGCAGCGGTATGACTATGCGGAGGCTGCGGAGCGAAAGCGGCAGACGTTGCTGCGGCGGGAATACCAGTGGATCATCCGAGGACCTCAGGCTCGGGGCACCAAGGCCAAGGATCGGATCCGGCGGTATGCGGAACTGAAGAATCAGGAGGCGCCGGAGCAGCAGGCCCAAGCCCAGATTGGAGCCATGGCCTCCCGTTTGGGCAAAAAGACGGTGGAACTGGAAAACGTCACAAAGTCCTATGATGGAAAGATCGTGTTGCAGCCTTTTTCCTACCGATTTCTCCGGCAGGATCGTATCGGCGTGGTGGGACGGAATGGTGCGGGAAAATCCACTTTGCTGAACTTGATTGCTGGTGTGCTGAAACCGGACAGCGGCAGTGTGGAAGTAGGGGAGACCGTAAAGATCGGCTACTTTTCCCAAGAGGCCAGGGAACTGGACCCCAATCAGCGGCCCTACGATTATATCCACGAGATTGCCGGCTCCGTGCGGACCCAAGAGGGCACCTTTACGGCCAGCCAAATGCTGGAGCGGTTTCTCTTTGACGGAGACTTGCAGTATAGCCGCATCGGCGCCCTCAGCGGCGGAGAACGGCGGCGGCTGTATCTGCTGGGGATTCTGATGGGCGCTCCCAATATGCTGCTGCTGGACGAGCCCACCAACGACCTGGATATTGAGACCCTGACGGTGTTGGAGGACTATCTGGCCAGTTTTGATGGCATTGTGGTGGCGGTGAGCCATGACCGGTATTTTCTGGACAAGGTGGCGGAGCAGATCTTCGCGGTGGAGGACAGCGGTGTCATTACCCGATATACCGGTGGTTATGGGGATTATTTGGAGAAGCGAACGGAGCAGACCCGTGCTTCCGAACGCCAGGAGAAGAAGGAGACCAAAACTCCAAGGCAGCGGCAGCAGCGTCTGCGGCTTTCCTATCAGGAACAGCGGGAATATGATACCATCGAGGCGGAGATCGGGGAGCTGGAAGAGAAACTGGAACAGCTGTCCAAGGACATGGAGGCCTCTGCCACGGACTATGCGGCATTGGAGCGCCTGGGGAAAGAACAGGAAACGTTGGAAGAGCAGCTGGATGCAAAGATGGAACGCTGGATGTATCTCAGCGACCTGGTGGAGAAAATTGCCGCACAAAAGCAGGAATCGTGATAGACAAAGGGAGGAAAAACGTTATGATTATTCCGCTGGATCTGGAGCACTTGCCGGATGTAAATCGGGCGAATGAGCCCTTTATGGTAATAGGCCGGCTGCTGCCGACCTATGTAGACGGAAAATGGTCCTGGAGGGAGGAGTTGCTGCCTGAGCCTTGGGAAAAACGCTATGCGGATGACGAGGAGGACTATCGTACCTATGTGGACAGCTCGGATCGAGTGATATTTCTGGATTATGAAGACGGAACGTGCGCAGGACAGATTATTCTTCGACGAGACTGGAACTATTACGCATTTGTTGAGGATATTTCCGTAGCGGCGGCGTATCGCGGAAAGGGTGTTGGGACACAACTCATGGAGCGGGCCAAAGCTTGGGCACGGGAAAAAAGTCTTGGCGGTTTGGCGTTGGAGACTCAGGACAACAATTTGTTGGCCTGCCGATTTTATCAAAAATGCGGTATGGAGATCGGAGCGGTTAATTCCATGCTCTACAAAAACGCGCCGAAGCCCTGGTGTGATGAAATTGCTATATTCTGGTACTTAAAATTTGACCAGAAATAAATATGGACGCGCTGCAAAAGGTGTTTTTGTAGCGCGTCTATTTTATAATGCTGTTCTAAAGCTGGGGTCTCTCATGAAGCACCCCAAACAAAGGGAATTAACCGAAGAGTCCTGTCCGGTCCAGCATGACCAGCATTCGAATGGTATCCTCTCCCAGATCCAGCACCAGATCCTCTCCGGTGCCCTCTCGGCCATTGAGAATTTTCTTTTCAATCAACTTGTTCAACGTTTGCCGGTATAATTCACTTGTTACATCGCCCAGAGTGTGATACCTGGTCTCCTGTGGATATTCCACCCAATACCCCCTCTCATCAAAATAGTAGGATTTCCCGTCAATTTTAACCCATTGTTTTTTCGGCTTGGTGCCGTCGGCATAACGATACCACCAGCCGGTTTCATCCTTTTGCCAGCCTGCCTTTTCGGACTCCGGTTCCAGCAGGGCCGTGTTTTTCAGTTCGTTCATGTCAAACTTTCCGCTGAGGCCGGCAATGGTGCCGGAGCCGCTATACTGCCAGATGTCATAGCCAGAGAGATTGGGGCTGGATGCGTATTGGGCGTACCAAACTGTATATCCTGCAAGAACGCTGGAATCCACCATGGTACGATAATAGTCCAGATTGTAGTAGATCCCCGGGGTATAGCCGCCGGTACGGATCTCCTCCAGAAATGCCCGGGCAAACTGGTTGTATTCCGTCTTGCCCAGGGTGACGCCCTGCTCCTTGGCGTATCGGATGGTGTCGTATTCAAAGTCGTAGAACACGGGAAGTTTGATCTCGTATCCTTTAATGGTCTCCATGCATTTTTTTGCTTCCTGCCGGGCGGAAGCTGCGTCCAGGGCGTAGGAAAACCAGTAGATTCCTACCGGGATCCCCTGGGCCAACGCTCCCTTGATGTTGGCCGAGAATTGGCTGTCCACTTGATAACGGCCATAGCCTGCCCGGATAATGGCGAAGGATATGCCTGCCGCCTTGATCTTGGCCCAATCAATGACGCCATTGGCATAGCTAACGTCAATGCCTTTCATGCTCATGATTTACCCTCCTTGATTTGCTTGCAGGCCTGATGGGCGCCGGTGGCGGCAAGACCAGCCGCTACCCCTACGCTGGCTGCGGTGATGGGATCGCTGGCGGGAAAGCCAGGCATGGTGTAAAGCCCCACCACGCCCAATATACCACCAAAGATGCCACAGATCAGCGGAATCCATTTGTTGCCCAGAGGACTGAGCTTAACGGCTTGACCTAAGAGGCCACTCAATGCGGTAATGGCAGCCACGCCGGTAATTCCAATGTTCAATTTGCACACCTCCTGAAGTGTATGCTTTGCCCGGCAATGCCAGGCTGCCATATTCTATGCGAGGAGGAGGGGCGGTGTGCCTGCGTATAAATTCTGATAGGAGAATTGTGCAAATTGATACTTTTTTCAGAGTCGGTCTGTATGGTATGATATAAAAAATATGTATACAAATAATCCATGGGAGGCAAGATCTATGAAACATATGAGCTGTGATATTGTGGTCATCGGCGGCGGTGGAAGCGGCTTGGTGGCTGGGTGCCGGGCGGCGGACCTAGGGAAATCCGTCATCGTGCTGGAAAAGGATAAGCGGGCGCTGGGCGGCGGCATGAATATGGCCTCCACCATGCGGACCTTTGGCAGCCGGTGGCAGAAGGAGCGGAATCTGCCGGATACCACCATGCTGTATCTCCGCAACCGGATGGATGAGACCTTCTGGCGGATCGACCGGAAGCTGGCGGTGAACGTGATCCGGGGTACCGGACAGTTTTTTGACTGGTTCTGCGATATCGCGCCCCAGGAGGTGATCGACCGGTTCACCGTGGGAAGATATGTGTTTGATGAAGAATCTGACGGTCCTCTGGGGCCCCAGTGCAGCGCCCATGGAGATGAAAAAGAAATGGCCAATGGCGGCGCCAGTCACGGAAAGGGCGGTGGACGTCTGATTGTGGAGACCACGGCCCAGGTGCTCCAGGACAAAGGCGGCACAATCCTGATGGATACGGTGACAGATCAGATCCTGATGGAAAAGGGCAAGGTGGCAGGCGTCCGGGCTAGACAGGGCGAGGAGGAGCTGGAAATCTCCTGCAAGGCCGTCATTTTGGCCTGCGGTAGCTGGATCCGCAACCAGGAGGTGGTTCGGAAATACTATCCCGAGCTGGCGGCAGCCCAGCCCTATATGGGTGAGAGTCCCCACATGAACCGAAACTACACCGGCGACGGTCTTTTCCTGGCCAAAGACACCGGGGCCAAAATGGATGAGACCAATATGACCATCCGGATGATGGGACCCATGACCATGTGCCGCAGCCGGGTGATGGGAGATATGGCAAACTCCGCCTATTCGATTTATGTCAACCAGTCTGGGAAACGCTATATCTGCGAGGGCTCTCAGCTTCGGATCGGCGTCTTTGATTCCGGCTCTGTTCAGGTGGAGCAGCCAGAAGGAAAGGTCTATGTGATCTTTGATGAAAATGCTCTGGAGCACGCCGTAGCGGATGGGGAGAATCAGCCCCAGCCTCAGTTGGCGATGCCCTTCGGCGCCAGCCATTTTCCTGCCACCATGGAGGAGGTCCATCAGGATATGGACCCTGCGCTGGAAAAGAAGGATGGCGTGATCTTCCGGGCGGACACGGTGGAGGAACTGGCCCAGCAGATGGGCTTGGATCCTCAGGCCCTCCGGGAGACGGTGGATACCTATAACCGGAACTGTGCCGAAGGCATGGATTGGGACTGCTTCAAGCCCTCGGAATGGCTTCAGCCCATGAACAAGGCTCCTTTCTACGGCGTCAAGGCCTCCCTAGGCACAGACGGTGCCTTCGGCGGCGTGGAGATCGACGAACATATGCGGGCTAAGGCAGCAGATGGCGGTGTGGTAGATGGCCTGTATGTGGTGGGAGATTTGGCCTCAGGCCGGTTTATCAACATGGCCGGCATCAAAAAGCAGATCCTCAACGACATGTCCTTTGCCCTGTCCAGCGGCTACCTGGCAGCGGAGGATGCTGCCGCTTATCTCGAAAGTTAAGGAGTCGCTTGTATTTTTCGGGAAAATCGAGTATGATAAGGGACGGGAAGGGGAAAGCTCTTCCCGTCTCCTTGTTTGTAGTGAAAGAAGATTTTTGAATAATCGTTCCGCAAGACAAGGAAGACATGGCGGAGGGAAGTGGGAAAGTATGACAAAGCTGGAAATGGAATTTACCCAAGCGCTGCTGGCATGTTTGGAGAAAGCCCAGGCATGTACTGGACTTACAGAGACCCGAGTGAAGGAACAGGCCCAAAAGGAGGGCGGGGCCAAGGCATTACAGCGGCTTTGGGACAGACAACAGCTGACTCGACAGTTCGGGATTCTGGCGCAGCAGAATAAGCTGGATCTCAGTCCAGAGTATTTGGCGACCCGTGGCCGATATGCCCCGCTGTTTACGGATGATCAGGTGAATTTTTGCCTGGAAGCTCTTTTGGAGGCTGGGGCGTTTTCCATTTAAGGGAAGAAAATATTTCAAATAAAGTTCAAATAACGTTTGGACAATGGTCATACTTTGGACATAATTAGAAACTACTATGAAGCCATAAATAAAGTCCACCAAAGGAGCGGAACATTATGAGCAGTGAATATGATTACAACAACAATTATCGGCCAGAGCAGCAAGGCCCTGACAATACGAATCAGAACAACGTGGATTCTCAGAATACTTGGAACGCATCTGGCGCGTCTCAGGATGGCGGTGCCTATCGCATGAGCGGCAGCGAGATCCCCGGAGCAGAGCAGAACGGTCCTGTCTATACTGCCGGAGGTAATACAGAGACTTCTGGGTCCCGGGATCCCGGGTATGGCGGGTATAATGGCTACAGCGGTTATGGCGCAACAGAGCCCCGGCCCAATCCCATGGAGCACTACAATGTCACGCCGCCACAGCCGGAGAAGAAGAAAAGCGGCGGCGGAAAGCGGATCATAGCTGTTGCCATTGTATGTGCGCTGATTGGCGGTTTGGGCGGCGGTGCTGCGGTGGGCATGGCGCTGCGGGGTGGCAATTCCACCGAGCAGCAAACAACAGAGAATGCCACTGTGGCAGCGCAGAATAGCGAGAAGGAAGATGCGCCCACGGAGACAGCAAGCAACATTAACAGCACGGTGATCGACGTGACCACCAATTCTGAAACCACCACCATGACGCCCCAGGACGTCTATGAGCAGTATGTCAACGCGGTGGTTGCCATCTCCAATGAAGGAACCACCACCAACGTATTTGGCCAGGTCTCTGAGACAGCGTCTTCCGGCAGCGGCTTTATCATTACGGAGGACGGCTATATCGTCACCAACAACCATGTGGTGGAGGACGCCCAAAAGCTGACGGTCACCATGACCAGCGGCGAAGAGTATGAAGCCACCGTCATTGGTGCCGATGAGGAAAACGATGTAGCGCTGATCAAGATTGACGCCACCGGCCTTCCCACGGTGTCCATCGGCGACTCTGACGGGATCGAGGTTGGCGAGCAGGTCTGCGCCATCGGCAATCCGCTGGGTGAATTGACCAATACGCTGACGGTGGGATATGTGTCCGCTCTGGACCGGGCGATCAATGAAAACGGTACCCCCATCAATATGTTCCAGACCGACTGCGCCATCAACTCCGGTAACTCCGGTGGCCCCATCTTTGATATGCATGGCAATGTGGTGGGCATCACTACCGCCAAGTATTCATCCAGCGGAAGCTCCTATTCCGCTTCCATTGAGGGCATCGGCTTCTGTATCCCCATCAATGACGCCATGGACATTGTCAGCGACCTTTTGGAATATGGCTACGTCAAGGGCCGTCCTTCCCTGGGCATCACCTGCCAGGCCATTTCCTCCACAGTGACTCAGTACTATAACTTGCCCACCGGTATCTATGTCAACGCAGTGGAGGCCGGTTCTGCAGCGGATAACGCAGGCATTATGGAAGGTGATATTATCACCGCAGTAGACGGCACGGAAGTGCAGAGTGTCACGGATTTCAAGGCCCTTTTGAAGAACTATGAGGCTGGCGATACGGCCACGCTGTCCATCTATCGCAGCTCCAGTGCCGAGACGCTGGATGTCTCCATCACCTTTGATGAGAAGACGATGACTACGGAAGCCAGCACGGAGACCCAAACGCAAGAGATGGTTCCTCAAATGCCTGGAGATATGTCCTGATCCGATTATACAAAGGTTTTATTCTGCCGAAGCAGTCTTGCTGCTTCGGCGGAATTTTTATAACCTCCGGTTATTGTCAATAGACAATCGGTATTGGCAGAATAAAGAATATTGCGATATAATCGTAATTGCTGGATTGGCACTGCCGGTCCGACGAAAAATAAGCGAAAGGAGAAATCATATGAGCTCAATCCTTCAGCGCACGGAACGATTTGAGGATCGCCGTGAGATCAAAAACATCATGGGCAAATATGTGACAAGCTGCCTTCTCTGCCGCGAGGATACGCTGGTTGACACGCTGTTTTGCAGCCGTGACGACATCAGCGTAGGCTTCAACAATGGATATTATGTGGGACGGGAGGCGGTCAGCGCGTATTTTTCTGCCGTCTGTGCTGCCACGGCCAAAAAATCCAAGTGCCTTCAGAAAATTTTCCCGGAGCAGCTGGGCAAGCTGTCTGACGAGGAACTCTATGGCGTAGGTCCTTTTAAGGCCGAACCACTCACCAGCTTCTATATGCAGGAAGCGGAGGATATGCAGACTGCCAAGGCTATCTGGATGGTGGAAGGCTCTATCACGGATATTACGGAAAAGGGTCCCATCACCAACTGGTCCTGGGGGTACTATGCTGCCGACTTCATCAAGGAGGACGGCCAGATGAAGCTCTGGCATGTGCTGCGGGTGGAGGACGTCCATTGTCCCAACGGCGTGGACTGGGGTATGGCGAAAAACGACTATCCTGAACTGCCGGAGTTTGCAGAGCTAAAGGATATCCAGATCCCTGCGCCCAACCATCCGGCGAAAGTCTACGAAACCTTTAGCGCGTCCCGGGGTCCGGCCAAGCCGCCCAGACTTCCGGAACCCTATACGACCTTTGCTGAAACCTTCAGCTACGGTGTTTGAGAAGGAGGTCGAAACATATGGCAATTGATTGGTCAAGCAAGAAATTCCCCGCTTGGTTTGAACATAATGTCCCCAAGCGGTATCCGCTGCCCCGGAAGAACGACGAGGATCTGCTCCAAATGGTGGAGGATATTGAAGAGGTCCGGGATCTGATGAGCCTGCGCTCCTACTATCAGGCTGCCGACCTCCGCCAGAAGGAAATGGATGAACTCTGGGTATCCGAGCCCATGCATGCTGCCAAGGCCAGCTTTGGTGCCAACTGGGGCTACTATTACGGAAAGTCTGAGATTCAGCGGTGGTATGTGGACGAGTTCACTGCCAAGCGGAAGGCCCAGATGGAGGTCTACTGCAAGCGGCAGGGTGTGCCGGAAAGCGAGGCGCTGATGGGCGCTGGTTCCATGGTGATGTTCCCCATGTCCACCTCCATCGTCCGTATCGCCGCCGATGGCCAGAGCGCCAAAGGCATCTGGTATTCCATTGGTCAGCAGACGGACCTGCAGCCCGATGGTACCGCCATGGGCGTATGGCAGTACAACAAGATCTGCGCAGATTTCGTGAAGGAAGATGGTAAGTTTAAGATTTACCATATTGTCTGTGCCAACGATCAGAACTATCAGGCGGGTACCAAGTATGACGCGCCCACCTATATTGATCCCAAGGACGATCTGATGGCCCAGGAATTTGGAACGCCTACCATCCCCATGAACGTACACGACAACACCTACAACTGGGCAGACAACTACCCGCCGATGCCGGAGCCCTACGACACCCTGACCCTGGAGAACAGCTATGGGCCTGAAGGGCATCCCATGCTGAAAGGAGGCAGCCTGGTATGAATAAGAATCTTTCCATCAGCCAGAGAATTTGGAACTGTGCCGCCACCCAGGAGGCGGAGTTTGTCCATGCCACTCATACCTATCTCCATGCCAAGGCCAATGCTACCGAGGAGTGGAGCCAGATCTGGTCCCAGGATGACAATGTGAGCTGGGCTCATGCCTTTGGCCGGATGCGGGGCTTCAAATCCGTTTGGAACGGCTCTGTTACCCTGTACGACGTAAAAGCTACCCAGCGGTTCCAGGGGGCTTATGAGGTCATGCCGGAGATTGGTGGCTTTGATATTCGTCCTCTCATGGAGCTGTCCCTGCACTCCCTGGCCACGGATATTATCGAGGTAGCTGACGACGGAAAGACCGCTCGGGCTTTCTTCCTGACGCCTGGCCTGATCTCCGGTGCCGTAAGCGACAACGGCAAACGCCGCTGCAGCGGTCTGTGGGAGCGCTATGGTGCGGACTTCATCTATGAGGACGGCTGCTGGCTGTTCCTCCATGAGCAGGTTTGCCCGGATATGGGCATCGGTTGCGATGCCGGTAACCCCGGAATGGAGAATTATCTCCGGACCAAGGGTGGTCCTGGCGGTGGCCCCGGTGGTCCTGGTGGCCCCGGTGGAGCACCTGGCGGTCCTGGCGGAGCACCAGGCGACCCAGGCGGTGGTCCTGGTGGCCCAGGCGGACCAGGAGGAGGTTTGAGAACCATGCCCGACTGCGAAGATCCCGGCCCGCTGCATTCTAACTGGAGTGTGACCCAGACCATCCAGAACACAGTGCCCTGGCCCGAGCCTTATGCCACCATGGATGACAACAATACCTACACCAAAAGCAAGTAACTTGTTATGCACATAAAATTACTGGCAGGAAGCTGATATTCTCAGCTTCCTGCCAGTGTTTTTGTCAAGCAAGAGTTAAATGGATTTCAGGTAATCCGCTGCGGAGTTTCCGGCGGTGAAGCCCGACGCCACTGCCCAACTCATCTCATTGGTGCACATGAGCCGGTTGTCACCGGGGCCGGGAACACGGACGCACCAGCCTGCAGCATTGTCGCCGGTGGCGTAGAGCCCAGGAAATACGGTGCCATCGGGACGCAGGGCCTCCATTTTTTCGTTGACCCGAATGCCGCCAAATGCGCCATCTGTGGCCATTTTTCCGTAGATGGCATAGAAGGGACCTTTTTGGATGGGACGCATGGTCTCCGGCTTTTTGCCAAATTCGGAGTCCTTCCCGGCAACACAGTCGGCGTTATACCGTGCCACAGTGGCAAGGAAGGATTCCTTGTCGATGCCACAGAGGTCCGCCAGTTCTGCCAATGTGTCGGCTTTTTTGAGGGGTGTATCCAGTTTCAGTTCTGTTTCGATTTCCTGCAAATAGTCCTTGTGAATCCATCCGTCGTTGCCTGCAATGAGCCGGTCAGCAATTAACTTCAGAGTATCAGAGTCCACAATGGCCCAGGAGTGGCGCCCTGGCTGGGTGCCGATCTTTGCAGCACCATTGGGGAAGAAACTCTCATCATAGAAACGGTGCCCCTCCAAATTGACAGAGATGATCTCTGGCTCGCAGGCAAATTTGAACAAACAGAAGGAGAAGGGGTGGTGAACTGGTCCAAAGAGATTGACGGTAAAGTTGTCGTAGTCTACCCAGGCACCCACGCTCTCACCAAGGGCAACGGCGTCTCCTGTGTTTGTTGGAGCAGCAAACCGATGAACTGGCTCGGCAGTGGGATCGTCAGTCATAAACCAGGGCCAGTATTTTTGCAGCAGTTCGTCATTCCAGGCAAAACCGCCTGCGGAGACCACTACAGCGGAGCAGTGAATCAAAATTTCACCGCCAGCATCCTGGGCTAAAACGCCGGAGATATGGCCATCCTCCGTCAGCAGTTTTTTCGCGGCAGTGCCGGTCAGCAGGGTGATGCCCAGTCGATCAAACTGATCCACCATGGTCTTGACCACAAAGCTACCGCCACGTCCCGGGCCGATGGCCTCATCTCGACATTTGAGATTAAAGAAGGTACGCTTTTTGAGGCCCACAGATTTTCCCGGACCAAAGGGAGCAGGTTTCTCCACCCAGTAATCCTTGACGCCATCCATGGTCAGCATCCAATCGGAAAAGGCCTTTGGGGCAGTTTTTGCCACGTCCTGAATCTCCTGGGAGACCTTGCCCTGAAAGCGATCCCCGTTGCCGCCAAAGGGACCAGGACCGCCTCCGGGACCGCCGCTCATGACTTCAAAGCCTGCATACCAGGCGCTGCCACCGTATTTTTCGGCTTTTTCCAAAACGATAACCTTTTTACCGCTCTCCTGGGCTGCTCTGGCCGCAGCAATGGAGCCGGAGCCGCCGCAGCCGATGACCACCAAATCACAGGCCATTTCCTGCCGGGGATGGGGCGTTGCAGCTTCCTCATCTTCCGTATTCCGGATGGCACCCACGTTGCACAGCTGCTGGCAGAGTCCACAGCCCAGGCACTTTTCCTGGTCGATCTCGTAGTGGGTGCCCTTGTAGTCAATGGCCCCGGCGGGACATTCCAGAGCGCAGTTGTGGCAGCACAGGCAGCCCGTTCCAATGATGTACATAGTATCTTCTCCTTTCACAAAGCAGGCCGGGCGTTTGCCCGGCCTGCCATATTGCGATATCAGTCCAGTCCAACAGCCACGTCGTAGCCGGCGCGGACAGCCTGGGTGACCTGCTGCGTCTTGGTACAGTCGCCAATGGGAATAAAGACGTGCTTGGTCTTGCGCAGTTCATCCACCAACGCGCTTCTGGGACGCAGACCCAGCGCACAGATCACGGTGTCGGCAGGGAACAGGGTTTCCTTGCCGTCGGGAGTAACGGCGATAACGCCCTGATCGGTGATCTCCTTGCACTTGGTGGAGACCTGAAGCACGGGAGGAATCAGACCAGGCTTGGTGTTGTCGCCGCCAGCCATATCCTGGTATAGGCCCATGCGGACCTTCAGGGCACGGCGATGGGCCGCAGTGGTCTCAATGGCGATTTCGGAGGCCATCTCGATGACCGTGACCTCATGGCCTTCTTCGGCCAAATGCAGGGCTGTTTCGCAGCCCACCAGGCCGCCGCCCATAATGACAATCCGATGCCCCAGAGTAACGCCCTCGTTGAAGATGTCGGTGCCTAGCACATAGTTGTCACCTGGAATCCCAAACTGGCTGGGAATGATGGGATTGGCGCCTACGGCACAGATCACGGTATCCACATCCAGAGAATCCAGGAATTCTGCAGTGACTTCTGTATTGAGATGGACCGGTACCTTCAGCAGTTCCAGCTGATGCTCCTGCCACTGGGCAAAGCGATACAGGTCATGCTTAAAGCTTTCGTGCTGGGCAAATTTCAGGGCCCCGCCCAGCGCATCGGTTTTTTCATAAAGGGTAACGGTATGTCCACGTTCTGCAGCGGTAATAGCAGCCTGCATACCGCCGGGGCCACCACCAATGACGGCGATCTTGTGCTTGTGTGCCGCCGGTAGCCGGTATTTGGCGTCAAATTCCTGGCCAATGACCGGATTGACGGTGCAGAGGATGTTCCGGGTCTTCATCATCTGGCCCTGGCAGGAGTAGCAGCGGAGACAGTGCCGGATTTCATCTACACGGCCGTCCCGGACCTTGTTGGGCAGATCGGGATCCGCAACCAGGGCACGGCCCAGAGCCACCAAATCGGCCTGGCCTTTTTCCAGGATCTCCTCCATCTTTTCCGGATCCGTGAGGGCGCCCACACAGGACACGGGCTTCTTCACGGCCTTTTTAATGGCTTCCGCCAGATAGACGTTGCAGCCCTGGGGCAGGAACATACTGGGGTGCATAATAATCCAGGTGTACAGGTCCTCCATAACGCCTGCGGAGACGTTGAACATATCCACATAGGGCTCCAGCACCTTGCACAGCTCTACGCCTTCGCTGAGATCATAGCCGTCCTTGGTGAGCTCGGAACCGGAGATCCGCACCTCGATGAGACATTTGGGGGCAGCTTGACGGACCGCTTGGAGCACTTCGATGACAAAGCGGCAGCGATTTTCACGGCTTCCGCCGTATTCGTCCTGCCGGTGGTTGGAGAGGGGAGAGAGAAACTCTGCCAGCAGCCAGCCGTGACCGGCGTGGATGGTGAGAATATCAAAGCCAGCCATAGCACAGTTGGCGGCAGAACGCTTGTAACCGGCGATCACGTCATCCATGAGCTGGCGGTCCATGCCGCGAACAGTGAGATTGCCGTTGTTGTCATAGATGTCGCAGGGACCGATGGGCAGCACGCCTCCAGGCAGGAACATGGGGTTGCAGCGTTTGCCGCCGTGACCAAACTCGATGGAGGCGTAGGCACCGTATTTATGGATGGTGCTTACCAGGTCGTAGAGAGAGGGAACTGCGTTGGGATTGTCCAAAACCACCTGAGAGGGATGGTCGATACCGGTAGCACCATGGGCCACACATTCGCCCACATTGACGATGGCGGCTCCGCCTTTGGCACGAAGCTCGAAATAGGCGATGTTTTCCCGGGAGAAGGTGTTGTTCGGGCCAATCTCTGCCAGAGAGGTGGGGGCTGAGATCATGCGGTTTTTCAGAGTAAGATTTCCCAGCTTCATGGGGGAAAGCAGCATATCGTATTTGGACATAGTTGTGCCCCTTTCGTTTTTGTTTTTATCTTATCGCAAAAACCGTCAGATAGGAAATATAAAAAATGTATGGGTTATAACTTTGAGTTATAGAAGAAGAAAACAGCGGTTACAACAGATCGTGTATAGCCGGGTCTGCCACGCCGATATTTTCTTCCCGATTAAGTCCGATGGATTTTCGGTGGCCAAAGTCTGCGGGAGGGAAGTACTCGTCCATAAAAGCCTGGAGTCGTCTGCCGTAGTCTTGGAAATAGTGAATGGCAAAATTATAAAGCTTTTTTGGCATTTCCATCAGGGTACGGTCTTTTCGAGAGACGATGGAGATAAAACGGAATACCTCAATATCGGAAAAACGCAGGGCCACCACAGGATTATTGTCGATGTACTTTTCATAAAACACGTTGGCTGGTACCAAACTGACGCCCTGTCCTGACTCCAATGCTTCGTCGATAATCCGGGGTTCATTACTGCATAGAGTAATATTGGGCGTAAATCCCACAATTTTACAGTTGTCAATGACGGCCCGACGGTCAAAGCTGGCATCGTTTACCAAAAACTTTTCGTTTTTGCAGTCCTCCAATCGGACGAAATGCTTTGAGGCCAGGGGGTGGCATCGGCCTACGGCCAACAGAATCTCCTCATCCATCAGTTTTATCTGGCTGATCTCCGGATTATGGAAGGGGATGGGGGTCAGCGCAAAATCCAGCTTGCCGGAAAGCAGGTTTTCTTGAAGTACTTCAGGACTGTAGAGATACTGGCTGATCTGGAGGGAATCCTGCTGATTGGCGCTGAGGTAGCTCAGCAGCAACGAGTTGAGGAGCTCTGCCACGGGGCAGCCAATGGTGACGGAGGAACTGGCGGAATTCTTATAATCATTGATAAGCCGCTGCCCTTCGGCAATACAGTCGAAGGCCTTGGAAACCTGCTTGTAGAATTCAGCCCCGATGGGGGAGAGACTGATCCGCCCCTTTTTTCGTTCAAACAGGGTGACGCCAAGGCTGCGCTCCAGCTTGGCGATGGTCTTGCTCAGAGCTGGCTGGGAGACGTGGAGGGCTTCGGCGGCTCGGGACATATTTTCTTTTTCCGCAATTATTTTGAAATAATAAAGATAGGAAAGCTCCATGGAAACCTCCTCATTCGGATGTTATCACAATTGATTATACCGAAGTTATGAGCAAAAAGCAATAGTTTATAACCATCGGTTATAGTTGTTAACGACAATATATTGGATATTTCCCGAAAAAAATAATAGTATTTTGATGTGCGAATGGCACAGGGAAAGGATGTAAACCAATGAAAATCAATCGTTTGACGGGGTTGCTGCTGGCAATGGCTATGGTGCTGGCAATGCTCTCCGGCTGTGGCGGGGAAGAGTCCACCTCGTCTCAGCAGACCTCCAGCACGACCCAAACGACGGCACAGGAGTCTGAAGAGACTACGGCTGCCGCCGAGGAAGGCAGCGTGGCGGAAACCTCTGCCGCGGAAACGGTAGAGGCGGCGGATTACGAGCCCATCACCTATCCGCTGGAGGAAACCACCAGCTTCACCTACTACATGATCAAGGACCTTGGGCAGGCTTCCAACCTTGCCAGCTGGAATGATCATCCCATGCTGCAGGTCATCCAGGAGAAGACAGGAATTTCTCTGGAACTTCAGGCCGTATCTCAGACCAACGGCTCTGATATGATGAACCTGATGCTGGCCTCTGGCGACTACCCGGACATGATCGAATCCATGTCCTACTCCACCGGCTTTGCAGCGGCTATGGATGACGACATTGTATTGGAAATCACCGACATGATCGAGGAGTATGCACCGGACTACAACAAACTCCTGACGGAAAACCCGGATTATAAGAAATCCATCACCACTGATGACGGTCGTATCGGTATCTTTGCTTCGATTACCCAGGGCAGCCGGGGACCCTCCGACGGCCTGATGATCAACCAGGACTGGTTGGATGAGTGCGGACTGGAAGCGCCGGTGACCTTTGACGATATGGAAGAGGTGCTGACTGCCTTTAAGAACAAGTACACCCTGACCAACCCACTGTACCTGGTGGGTGACGGTGTGCTGGACAATGACCAGCTCTCCGCCAGTTTCGGTGTTGCGCTGAAGTTTAACTCTATCACCGGTGAAGGTGGTTTCTATGTGGATGAGGACGGTACCGTTCAGTTTGGCTACACCCAGGAGGGCTTTGAGGAGTATGTAACTCTGATGCACGACTGGTACGAAAAGGGCCTGCTCTCTTCGGACTTCCTGTCCAACACCACCGACTATATGAACGATGACCTGATCGGGGAAATTGCTTCCCAGTCTGTGGGTATCTTCTCTCGTGGCGATGGCCTCATCGATATGCTGCGGAATATCTCCGGCTCCAATCTGGTGGCTCTGGCAGATCCTGTGGTGAACGAGGGTGATACCATTCATCTGGGCAATGCTGAGCCTCTGCCTTCTACCAATCAGGGTGTTGTGGTCACCACTGGATGTGATGAACCGGAGCTGTGCTGCCAGTTCCTCAACTGGTGGTATACCGAGGATGGATTCCTGGCTGGTACCTATGGCCAGGAGGGTGTTTCCTTTGAGTTTGATGAAAATGGTGATCCTCAGTACACGGAGATGATGACTTCCACTGAAGGGACTACTCTCAGCTCCCAGAAGATCGACTACTGCGGACCGCTGCAGCTCCTCATTGACGGTACCACGCCGGAGGCTTCCTATTCCGAGGTGGCCCAGGAAGCTCCTGTGATTTGGGGCAGCAACAAGGATGGCGCCTATGAGATTCCCGATGCAGTGGAACTGACTGCTGACGAAGGCGACGAGTTTAACACGTACTTCAGTGACATTGCCACGTTGTGCAGACAGTATACTGTCCAGTTTATTACCGGCGACGCGGATCTCAGCGAGGTAGCTTCCTTCCAGGCACAGCTGGAGGAGATGGGCGTTCAGAACTGCTGCGATATCTACCAGGCGGCCCTGGATCGCTATAACCAGCGGTAATGAAAAGCATCAACTAATTCAATAGAAAGCTAATAAAAAAGCGCTGGGCTGGAATCCTTTCAAGGATTTCAGCCCAGATTTTTGATCCTAGAAGTAATAACCCTGGGTTATTCTCGTTAACAAATATGTATTGGAAATAAGGGAGATATTTCGATAATATTTTGTTAGAAACTTCTAAAAGGAGGCGGGTTATTTTGAAAAAGAATCGTTATTTTGCACTACTTTTGGCGCTGTGCCTTTGTTTGGGACTGCTGGCTGGATGCGGTGGTGAAACTACGTCAGTAGCCACGACAGAATCCAAAGAGGAAACTGTGGAGTCCACTGTGTCTGCTGCGCCGGAAACCAACCAGGATGAAGCACCGGAGACGGAGACCTCCGTTGTGGAGGAACCGGGTTCCACGCTGGAATCTGGAGAGCCGGAATGGGAATACACGCCCATTTCCTATCCTTTGACGGAGCAGGAGACTTCCCTGGACTACTGGATTATCTGGGAGCTGTCCCCGGACACCATCTACAGCGACATCAATGAGCATGTGGTCATCCAGGAGCTGGCAGAGGCCACCGGTGTACGGCTGAACATTCTGGCCCAGTCTCAGACCGCTGGACAGACCAACACGGATCTGATGATCGCTTCCGGCGATTACCCGGATCTCATCGGTATGTTCTCCTATTCCACTGGCATGGATGCAGCTATCGAGGATGAGGTGGTTGTGGACATCAAAGAGGATATTTCCACCATGGCTCCGGACTACTACAAGTACCTGATCGAGAATGACAACGAGCTGTGGAGAGCCGTTCAGACCGACGAGGGCCATATTGGCGCGTTTGTCGTGGTGGGGACTGAGCCGGAGGTTACTGACGGCATGATGACCTTCCAGTTTATGCTCGATGAGCTGGGCTATTCTGTGGATACCCTCAAGACCATTGATGATTATGAGCAGTATCTGACGGCAGCTAAAGAAAAGTATGGCATGGCTTCTCCGCTATATCTGCCCGGTGACTTTATGCTGGACGGCGACGCCATCTGCAACGCATTTGGCGTGTCCTTGAAAATTGACGCCATTACCGGAGACCTTCCTTGGACCGTAGAGGATGGCGAGGTGAAGTTCGGCTACCTGGAGGAAGGCTTTACCGATTATATCACGCTGATGAACAGCTGGTATGAAAAGGGCCTCATCGATTCCGATACGGCTTCTCATCCCACAGACTATAAGAATGACGACATGATCAACCTGATTGCCAACAAGCAGATTGCAGTATTCAACCGGGGCAGCGGCCTGGTAGATCTGCTTTCCAACATTTCCGGGGAACAGGTGGCGCCCACCTACGCTCCCGTGGTCAACGACGGCGATCAGCTCCATATCGGCGGTCCTGCCAGCACGGTTTCCGGAGAGTCTGGTCTTGTAATTACTACTGGCTGCGAGGATTATGAGCTGGCCATGAACTTCTGCAACTACCTCTATACGGATGAGTTCTACATTCCTTCCAACTACGGCGTGGAGGGTGAGACCTATACCATCGACGAGAGCGGCGAGCCGCAGTTTGAAGAGTGGACCTATACCACCCCAGGCCGGACCTTCTCCTCTGTACTGATGGACTATACCCTTCTGACGCAGGTGGATGCCAATGTGACCACTCCGGGTATGTCCGAAGCGGCCCTTAGCTGTGATCCTGTTTGGGGCAGCAATCTGGACAGCGAATATGATTATCCCATGGCTGCAGCCATGACCATGGATGAAAGCGACTCCTACAATCAGCGGGTAGGCGATATTGTGACCTTGTGCCAGCAGTATACCGCCAAGTTTATCACCGGCGAACTGCCGCTGAGTGATATTCCCTCTTTCCAGGAGCAGATCCGGTCCACCGGCATTGACCAGTGCATTGAGGCAAAGCAGTCCGCTTACGACCGCTATATGTCCAGAGAGTAACGCCGAAAGCCGCTTCTGTGCTGAGGCTGTGTTAAAAATTCCTTCCATATTGTGCAAAGGCAGGAGCTTGGGCTCCTGCCTCTGCCGCTATATGCGGGAATAACTATGATGCACGGTAAACCCATGCCGTAGGAAGTGTTCGACCTTCGGGCAAAGCGGTATTGGAACAGCGGGTGATATATTCCCCGTCGTAGTACATGATGGCGCTAGTGCCGCCGTCCAGGTTCAGAGCCTGTACACATCCGTATTGCAGCATCACTTCCCCAACTTCGTCCAGACCGCATCCAAAGCTGTCCAGCAGACGGCCCTCCACCACCACCATCATGGTTTCCAGTCGGGCCGTTTGTCCCAATACGACCCAGGGTTGGATGCTGGTCCAGTCATTTTCTATATATTCTCCGTCGACAATAATGGCAGGCTGAAATTCGCAGGCGTCTGTGGTATCGTTGTTAATGGGAGATGTGGAATCCACAATATACATCCGACCGTCACTGCGAAGCTCCAGACGTTTTGCGGTGGCACCAAGACGGGAACCGTAAATTTGACCGCTGCAAATAGCCAAGCCGGAGAGGTCTCCGCCGTTGCCCTTACCCTCTGGATCCAGGAAAGCGCTGCCGGTGATGGCCAAAATCCCGTTGTTTGCCTCGCAAATGGTCCCTACCGTTTGACCAGTGGAACCAATCGTTTCTGCGGGACAAAGAGAGAGACGGCCGGTGTCCTTGCAAATAGCCATGACACCTCTGGTGCGGCCTGTGGAAAGGGATAGGCGTATTAAAACAATCCCTGCATTGGCGTTCACTGCCAGGACCTGATCGCCGTGAATTGTTTGTATTTCTGTGCCGTCCTCCTCCAGACTGCTTTCGTTAATATTCAAGTTTTGCCATCCATCTGCCAGAGCCTCTGGATGGACCTCCAGATAGGCATACACAGAATCACGATCCAGTTCCGGAAACAGACTAAAAAATATGTCCTCTCCATTGGTGTCAGATGCTTCTAAGCTGCTCTTCTCATAAAGAATTCCCTGTTGTGGCAGAGAAGAAGAATCTGTGCCGAGTGTATTTTCTTCCGGACGACGATTAGACGCTTTTTGCTCGGTGCTTGTGGGAGATGGGCTCCATATTGCGTTCAAGCTAATCGAAAAATACCCGGCGATGACAATTAAAATCAGTGCTGCGGCAATAATTAGTGTTTTTTGGATCTTTCGATATGCTGGGTTCTTTTTTGTAATAGTGGCATGGACGCCCAGTGGGGTATGCGTCAAATCTGGTTTGATGGAGTTGTCGTAATAGGAATCCATCAAATCTATAATTCTAATTTTCAAAACGATTCCTCCTTGTTCAGCATTTTTTGCAGTTTTTTTCTGCCGCGCATCAAGCGGGATAAAACTGTATTGACGGGAATGTTCATATCCATGGAGATTTCTTTTGTTGTTTGCAGATAATAGTAATGCCGTAAAAAGATTTCCCGATCCTTGGGACGCATACTATGTATGGCTCTCCGAAGTTGACGGATCTGCTCACGCTGGGCGGAGGTGTCCTCTGGGGAACTTTTGGGATCCGGAATCTCGATGGTATCCAGCGCCATTGGCAGGTCCTGATGTTGCTGGAGCTAGGTCTTAGCCTTATTTCGGGCGGTGGTAATCAAATACGCTTTGAGCTTTCCTTCGTAAATAGAGTCGGCATGGCTCCATATGGCATAGAAGGTATCCTGCAAAAGCTCCTCTACATCCTCAGAACTTTCGGCTGTGCCCAACATATTTGAGAGAATGGTGTAAACGTAGGGGCGATATTTTTTCATCATCAATTCTAACGCATCTTGCTGATGGTCTTTCAGTTTTCGTAGCAGATGATCGTCTGTCATGAGCTCACTTCCTCTCTCTCATCGTGTATCTATTCTATATAACTAAAGAAATGAAAAAAGATTGCATTTCGCATGCGCTTTTTAAAAAAGTGCGTAGAAATCGAACCATTTGGCTGAAAATATGGTAAAATGGATTCAGGCTTCCGTCCCCAGAACGGCAACCCTGCAGAATCGCCTGTGGAATGCCAAGGGGAAACGGAAATACTCTGAGAAAGGACGGTGTGCTATGAAGAAACGAAAAGCGGTGGTGCTTTACGGCTCCCTCACCGGCAATACGGAAATGGTGGGTAAGGCCATGGCGGAGGTGCTGGAGGAATACGGCTTTGAGACGCATTGCGAAAAGCTGGTGGCAGGGAAGGACTGGAAGGATGATCCGGTGATCTTCTGGGAGTACGATATTGTAGTACTGGGTTCCCTGATTGTGGCCGGACTGCCCTATAAGGAGGTCTACCAGCTGTTGGGACTCCAGGGGAACCGGAACATCATGGGGACCACTATGAATCCCAGCCAGCCCATGGATCCGGAAGGCAATCCTATGGGCCGCCTTATGGTCCATTCCGGCATTCCGGGTATTGTGGCTCCATCGGTTGCCACAGGCAGTCCTGGAGCCAAGGGAGACAATCTTCCCACGATCTATGGCGTTGTGTACGCCACCTATGGCGGCAGTGGCGTGGGACCTCCGGAGTGCTACGGGACGCTGGAAGTGCTGGAGGAGCTGCTCCGAGTCAACGGCGTTCGTACTGTGGGCAAGTTTGCCTGCCCTGGTAAAGAAATGCGCCATGAGGCGGTGGATGGCATTGCCAAGGATCTGAACGTCAATATTGCAGACGCCATGGCCATGATCAACCGATATACTCTGAATCCGGAGGCGGAGGAATTTCAGAAAATGAGTCCAGAAAAGCTGACGGTAATCCGCAAGTATCTGGGGATTGAGGATGATTATTCCATGCTGGGGGGTAACGATCCCCTTGGAATCGGAAAGCCCGGCTCCACCTTCTGGCACTACGACAGCGGCAAACGGCCTTCGCAGAGAGATCTTACCAAGGCCAGAATCTTCATGGCGGAGATCATCGAGGACTATTTCCTCACCACCACTGGGGATCCCAGACCGCCCTACGCCATGTACACCTGCATCAGCTAGCATTGTGCATATTTATGAAAGAAGCAGCGAGGTCCAGAACAGGCCTCGTTGCTTCTTTGATAGGAGGCGCTTACGGCCTTTGATGGGATGGTACTCCAGAGGGGAAATGCATGAATGCGTCCACAACTTGATACGAAATAATCCCGCTTCCACAACTTCCTGGTTGTAGAAGCGGGATCCTTTTATAGATGTGCAGGATAATACCATTGGTCAGGATTGCAATTTGCTTTTAGGAAGTCTACAAAGGCGACGGTAAGCCGGCTGGCCTGTTCCGGACGGAACAGACAGAGCAGATGGACATCTTCCCCCGGAAGACGATAGGCCCGGACTGCTGGATTTGTATGCAGCACACTGAAACCGGTGCCGAAGGCCACGGCAGAGCCCATCTCCGCCATGAGGTAGGTAGAGTAGGGATTGGCGGTATTGCAAACGTAGTCCGGTACAAAATGGTCTCTGGAGCAGATGGAATAGATCCGGTTGGTACGAAAATCTGAGTTGGTAAGATAGAAAGGCAGCGAACGAAAATCCCGCAGGGTGGCGGTGGTAGAGGCCATGGGATTTTCTTTTCCCACAAAGAAATAGAAAGGAGTCCTGCACAGTGGGATGGTTTCCAGCTCTGAAAACTCACTGCCGAAATCATCGGTACAGAGTACCAGATCAAACTTTCCCTCGGAAATCCAGGAAATCAGGTCGTTATAAGTATCCGGCTGACCAAACCAGATCTGGGCAGCCTCCTGTTCCTGAAATTTTGCGCAGAGAGGATGAATAAAGGGACCGGGTCGCAGTCCTGCGGCACAGCCGATGTTCAAAACTCTTCCATTGTTGCGCTCGTTATTATGGATCTCCACCATGGCCAGTTCCAAACCACGACGCATGGAATAAAAGGTTTTTTGCATGACCTGGCCAGCTTCCGTCAATTCTACCCCGCGGGGAACCCGGGAAAAAAGAATACAGTCCAGTTCCTGTTCCAGCTGGCTGATCTGTTTACTGAGGGCCTGTTGGGTGATATGCAGTTCCTTTGCCGCAGTAGAAAAATTCAAAAGCTCAGACAGGACCAGAAAATACTTAATTTTTGTTTCATTGAGCATAGAATCACCAGAAACAATATAGCATATTTTTCGGCAAAAATCCACAAGGCACTTTGGGCAAAACGGTTGTATATTGTGAGAAAAAGAGTTGTTTTTCCTGCGGCGCCGGGATCGATATAATGGAATCAGTTTTGATTAGAAAAGAGGGATTTGCAATGTGTGAACGGATCTACTTCAGTAACCTGGCTGCCGAGTTTGGGATTGCTGGCGGCGGTATGCCTCCGATGGGGGATAAACCACCCCAAAAACCAGCAGCCATGCCCATGACACATCCCAATGTCTGGAGAAAGGATGGCGGGGCAAAACTGCTGGCCTATCTCAAAGCGCGCTACCAGTCCGGCGATGTGCTGGAATATGACGGCCATGGGGACTGCTGGCTGATGCTGGCCGTGATGGATCAGATGCGGGAGTGTAAGCTGCGCACTTACATTGGCGGACCTTTTGACAAAGTTTTGCCCATCATAGCCTATCGGACCGGCAGTCAGGAGAACCCTAATCAACCATGCAGCTTTACGCTGGAGGAACAGGGAGAGAATGTGTGCTTGACGGTCCACCTGAAGCCGGAGGGCGGTCCCTTTGATATGGCGTTCGGAGACATTGTGGCGCCGGAGATCCCGGAAGGGAAAAACATCTATGTGCGTTTGGACGGACGTCATTTGCTGTTTACCTTTCCGTTGGCGTTGACCTATGGAGAAACCTGCCGCAGCCTTGTGATGGATTATGACGGAGAATGCTTTGTTTCCGTTTCACATACACCGGAGCTGGAGGTGGGCGATCTGGTAGAAAATCCGTTTGAAGATCAGTGTTAGAAAAAAACGCAATAGAATGGAGGAGATCGAAAGATGAAAAAAATGTTGTCGCTGCTGTTGGTCCTGACCATGCTGGTGTCGTTTGGAACTGCCTGTGGAACGGAAGCGTCCACGTCCGAGCCGTCACTGGAGACGGCTTCCGTATCAGCGGAAACCGTGGAAGATCCGGAGCCTACGATGGTGGAGGAAACCCCGTCAGAATTGGAAGGCTCTGCGGAAGAAACGGTCAGCAGCTTGGAATCCGAATATGTGTCGCCCTTCCCGCTGTCTGAACCGGCCACGCTGACAGCCTGGGCCATGTGGATTCCGGGGATAGAGCAGTATGTTTCATCCCCCATGGATACAGCGGTATTTCAGGAGATGCAGAAACGAACCAATGTGACCATTGAGATGTCCCTGGCATCCAGCCCGGAGACAGCCATGACAGAGATCAACTTGCTGATCGCGTCGGGAGACTATCCGGATCTCATCAACAATTTGCAGGGCTATTACTCCGCTGGACTGGATTCGGCCATCGAGCAGGAGGTGATCGTCAATATTGGCGACTATGAGGACCTGATGCCCCATTATTTTGAGAAGCTGTATGAGCGGGATGCATTGGAGGATGCCACCACTGAGGATGGAAACATTGGTGTGGTTTATCAGGTCAGTATGGGGTCCGATACCATCCAAAGCGGCCTGACACTGCGGCAGGATTGGATGGAAGAACTGGGGGCTGAGGCGCCTGCAACCTATGAGGAGCTCCATGATCTTCTGATGCAGTTTAAGAGTAAGTATGAGATCACGCAGCCTCTGTATGTGCCCAAGAGTGGTGCACCGGATACGTTTTTTGACGGCCTTGGCACAGAACTGAATTACGTTATGAACAACGAGATGGGCTCTGCCCCATGGAACTATGTGGATACGGGTGATGGGCTGGAGGTTGTGTTCGGGTTTATGGACGACAGCTACTATGATGTGCTGGAACTGATGAACAACTGGTTTAAAGACGGATTGTTCAATGCAGATTACCTCAACAACAACTACAATGTGGATGTGGAAAATCTCACTTCGGGAGAATTTGCCTGCCTGTATGCCACAGAGCAGACCCTTAATGCAGGAAATACATTCCAGGAACATATGTGGGCGGCATATCCCAACGTCTCCATGGATGGGGAAAAGATCGTAAAGGCCAATCAGGAGACCTCCGCCATTGCGGCCCAGGGGTATTCCATTACGACCACATGTGAGGACATTGAATTGGCGGCGCAGTGGCTGGATTATCAGTTCACGGATGAATCTTTCCTGCTCAACAACTATGGAATCGAGGGACAGAGCTTTGATTATAACGACCAAGGAGAGCCATGTCTGACAGATCTGGTGATGAATAACCCGGATGGCATCGCCCAAGCGTATACGCAGTTTATCTATCTGAGCGTCACCGGTTCCTTCTACCTGGATAATGATCGTTTTAAGAGCAACTACTGCGAGGAAGCCAAGGCCTGTGTGGAGATTTGGAAGAGTGCCTATGAATACTATGATACCCCCTATAACACCAATGCCATTCAGCTGACTGCGGAGGAACTGGCGGAGTATGCTCAGACCTTCTCGGATATTTCGACCTACTGCAATCAGGCCATTGCGGAGTTTATCACCGGGCAGGAGGCGCTGACGGAGGAGACTTTTGATGCCTTTCGAGATAATTTGGTATCCATGGGGATCCAGGATTGCGCTGCCCTGTGGCAAGCTGCTGCGGATCGGTATGTGGCGTCTATAACAGAATAACATTGTAGAGGGAGCGGAATTTGCTGTTCCGCTCCCCAAAGACTGGAGGAAATCTATGCTGACAAAGAACAAGCTTTCGCCGGAACTTCAGATCGAGCGGTGGGAGGACCGGCGGGACATCAAGAACCTTATGGGCAGATACGCCTATGATTGTCTGATCAAAAATGAGCGGGAAATCTATAAATCCCATTGGTCTGCACGGGAGGACGTCTGCCTGATGTTCCCTTGGGGAACCTATGAAGGGGCAGGGGCGGTTCGAGACTTCTATGCGGCCCTGGACCGATATAATACAGAACGGGCCCATTGGTATCGGGTGCTGATGCCGGAAAAAACAACAAAATTTTCCGACGAGGAAATGTACGGGATCGGGTCCTATCATGGTATGCACCTGACTACGCCGTGTATCTATGTGGCCGACGACGGAGAGACGGCGCAAGCCATCTATTGGTGCCATGATGTGTTTGACGTTATGTGCGAAGCAGGCAACGTCAATCGATGGAGCCTGGGCCTGCTGTTCATTGATCTGGTGTATGAAAATGAGGAATGGAAACTGTGGCATTTGCGGCACGCATTCGAGGTGGACGGACCCCACGGGCAACCTTTTGGAACGGAATTTACCCTACCGGGAGAGCCGATCCCCTATCTGGCGGAACAACTGAAGAAGGTCAAAGCCTGGTTCCCCAAACCCAATAACCCCACATCTTCCCATGTGCCCTATACCGTGGGACGGGGAAGACCGTCGTTTCCGCCCTGCCCAAGGCCCTATGCCACATGGCAGGCATCCCAGAGCTATGGCATATAAGGAGGCTGCAAGATGAAAACAAGTCCATATCCGTTTCCCGCATATATTGACTGCTGCCCCTATGAGCCGCTGCTGCCGGACTACACGCCAGAGGAACAGCTGGAGGCAGTGCTGGCCAAGGATGAAGTGATGAACCTAATGGGGCTGCGAAACTATTACTTTTTGTGCGGTGATGTTCCAGCAGTGCTGGAGCAGCTGTGGGTCCAGGAGCCAGAGCATCGAAAAACTGCAAGCCTGGGGTCCAATTTTGGCTTTTATATTGGCTGGGAGGAAATCTTGCGGTTTGTACGGGAGACAAATGAAAAAATGGCATTCGATTTACAATGCCAGTCGGTGAATACGCCCCTGATCCATGTAGCCTTTGACCGCAAAACCGCCCGAGGTCTATGGTACAGCGATGGTTTCGTGACGGACGATCGGGGGAACACCGACATTATTGCCCAGAAGGTTGCCGTGGATTTTATCCGGGAAGGGGATTCATGGAAGATTTGGCACTTGGTATATGGCAGCGATTTGGTGGATGCTCTACATCGGGATCCGCTGTCCCAGGACTATGGTATGTTGGAGAAGCTTCGGGAGTGGTTCGGCACGCCGACAGTAGCCTGTGTCACCCATGATCCCAGATATAATTGGAACGACAACTACCCGGCAGAGCCAGATCCTTATGAAACCTTTCGACTTTCAGACAGCTATGCACCGGAAGGCTGTCCCAGATATCGCCAGCATATGCGGGAGGTGAAACGACATGAGAAAAAGTAAGCTGACTTTTGCTCAGAGGGTCCATAACGCTTATGGCAGCCAGGAGGTGGAAAACGTCCGTGCCAGTCATGCCTTTGGACATGCCAGAAATCTTTCCACCCGGGAATGGGGTAATATTTGGGCGACCTGTCCCGATACGGCATGGGCCCACAGCTTTGGGAGAAACCGGGGCTTTCCGGCTATTTGGCGCATTTGTGTGGCCAACTATGACGTGAAAGGCTGTATCAATTACCTTAAGCTTTTTGATGATAATTCAGACGCCATGGGATTCGATATGCGGTCCATGATGATGGTGGCGATGCACTGCCTGTCCACGGAGTGCATTGAGGTAGCCGATGACGGAAAGACAGCCCGGGCCTGGCATTTGACTCCCGGAGGCTGCTTTAACCATATGGGTCCCAAGGGGGGAAGGCCGGAGGAATCCAGACCAGAACAGATTTCTGGCGGATATGAGCGATATGGATCGGACTATGTGTTTGAGGATGGCCGGTGGAAATTGCTGCATGAGCATATTTCACCTGACCTTCACGGAGCTTTTTGGCATGGGGACTTTTTCTATCGGGGCTTTATGGAGCAATATATGGGCCAGGAACGTCCTCCTATGGGTCCGCCGCCGGGTGACAGTAAATATGATGCATTGATCCCGGATGTGTTTCCAGAAATGGAAGAACTTCAGGACAATCACTTTGATTATGGTCCGCTGCAACCCATTCAGCCATCTTGTCGTCCTCCAAAACCTTATGAAACCTTCGATGATGAAAATACTTATGCGCCTATCATCGACCATGGGTATTTCCGCAGCCTGTAGGATCCCGCAGCGTTACAGATGTGACCTTTGAAAAGCACAGGAGAGAGCCTTTTGTACAACCAATGACCGAAGCGTGATTTGCGCTTCGGTCATTGTATCCACCGGCAGTTTGTGGTACAATAAACGAGGAGGTGCGGTATGGACAAACAGAAGCTCATTTTGTCGCTGGCAGAGAGCCAGGAGGACCGTGTCCTATTGGCCAGAGTCTGGGACCGTTATTTTGCCGGTGTCAGAAAAAATATTCCCGCATCCACCTGCTTCCTGTCCGGCAGAGAGCAGCTGCTGGTCCGGCAAATGCTCCGGCGGGAGGGCGTGGAGGAACCGCTGTTTTTCGGTGGGATCTCCGGAGCCGAACGCCAGGTGGCGGTCTATGTGCCGGACTATTATGAGGCGGAAGATTTCCTCAAAAGCGAGGATGGGCCTGTGGCGGCACTGCGTGTCCGGTATTCTTCCTATGACAGTTTGAATCACCGAGATTTTCTGGGCAGCCTGCTGGGCCAGGGCATCAAGCGGGAGGTACTGGGAGATCTGCTCCCGGGAGACGGATACTGCGACGTGCTGGTCCTGCGGGAGATGGCGTCCTATCTTTCGTCCCAGCTGACCCAAGTGGGACGTGCCAGAGTACAGACAGAGGAAATTCTGCTGTCGGAAATCCAGGTGCCGGAACAGAAGTTTAAGCGCATTGTGGATACCGTGGCTTCTCTGCGGCTGGATAGCGTTCTGGCCTCCGGATTTCAGCAGGGGAGAAGCAAGGCCTCCGGGTATATTGTGGCAGGGAAAGCAGAGGTAAATCATATGACCGTGCTCAAGCCCGATGCACCGGTGGAGGAAGGCGACATCATCTCCGTACGGGGCCTGGGAAAGCTTCGGGTGGCCCAGGTCAAGGGTCAGACCAAAAAAGGCCGGATCGCCCTGGTACTGGAGAAATTCTTATAGGCGGAGGAACTTTTATGATCACATCTATCTGGACAGGCCCCGGCGGCGATGCCTCCGTGGCCAGGAATCTGCGGCAGCAGGTATTTTGCGAGGAATTGGGGTTGGAGCCCGAACTGGCCTGGGACGCCGGAGATCCCTATGCGTTCCATCTGGTACTGATGATGGATGAAATGCCGGTGGCTGCCGGCAGAATCACCTATGGCGGTGTGGGCGTTGCAAAACTCAGCCGGATCTGCGTGGCAAAAAGATACCGCCGCCAGGGCATTGGCGACGGCTTGGTGAAGATTCTGGATTTCAAGGCGGCGGAGATGGGAATGGGGTATTCTCAGGTGGATGTGCCAGAGGAACTGCTGCCCTTTTATCGTCGGCTGGGTTATGCGCCCTGCGGGGAAAGTACGGAAAAATGGGGCAGAAAGATTCTGCCTATGCAGAAGGAGACAAATGATGGAACAGGAGAAAATTGCGCGCATCAATGCACTTGCTCGTAAGGCGAAGGCGGAAGGGCTTACACCGGAGGAGATTCAGGAACGGGATGTTCTGCGAAAGGAATATATCGCTGCATTCCGGATGAACCTCACCAGCCAGCTGGAGGCTATTACGGTGGTGGAGCCGGACGGTACCCGGCATAAGGTGCAAAAAAAGAAATAGTTCGTTAGAACCTACCGGTGGCCACACCGGATAGCATTAGACCTGCCAGAAAAAGCTGGCACAAAAGAATCAAAGGAAAACCCGCCACAAACCGCTTGTGGCGGGTTTTGTGCCGAAAATAGTACATTCCCCCGATTCCTCCCAGACTGCCGCCCAGTACAGCGGCCAGAAATAGTGTTTTTTCCGGAATGCGCCACGCGCCGGTTTTGGCTTTGTGCTTGTCCAGGCCCATGAGGAAAAAGGTAAAAAGATTGATCGCCAACAGATAGCCCATCAGAAATTTCATAAAATGATCCCTCCTGGGGCTATGATACCAGAAGAACAGGACGATTACAAGCCGTCCATACTCAGCGCACGATAGAGCAGCATTGCCGCCAGAAGAATGGGCCACATGCCGAAGTGCAGGGGGCCGGATAGATAGAGGGCGCCGCCCCAGACTGCCAGAGCTGTCAGCATGGCCATATATTTGCAGATACGTCGGGCGGTTTCCGGCCGTAGATGCATCATAAGAAGGCTGGAGAGGATTCTGCCACCGTCCAGCCCGGGAATGGGCAAGAGATTAAAACAGCCCAGAATCACACTGTAGACTGCCAGGGCAGGCCATAAGGGCAGCGCTACGCCCAGCAGCAAACTGACCGCTGGTCCTGCAGCTGCGGCATACAGCTCCTCGCGATAGGTGAGGGATCGGGTCTCCATCTGGGCGCCGGAAAACCCCAGAATTATGGCATGCGGTGGCTTTCCAAGAAACCGCAGCATCAGGTAATGGCCCAGTTCATGGAGGGCTGCCGACAGAAAGAAGGGGAGCAGGATATGCCTGTCCAGATAAAACAGAATGGAGAGCCATAGGATCAGGGAGGGATGGACGGTACAGGTCATGGCAGCAGCTGGGCCCAGACCTCCTGTACCTGGGCTTCTACATGGTCAACCGTCTGCGTCAGTTGTTGCCCGGTGCTGCCAAAAAACCGTTCTCCCAGCTTTGGCAGGGTCACTGCTGCGGTCAGAAGAAATAGCAGCAGGGCAGTGAAAAAGAACCAGCTTTTCAGTAAGTTACCCATGAAAATCACCTCACCGCATTCTATGAGCGGTGAGGTGTTGATATGCTTTAGCGTCTACGGGAACGGCGGTGTCTCCTGCGGCGACGGCGAATTACATTGGCCCGGATGATCAGCACCAACAGGATCAAAATGGCCAAGGCTATAATGCCCAGCAGGACCAGAAAAACGGTGCCCAGGATCTTTAAAAATCCGTTAGAACCGGAAGATTGCTCCGGCGTTTCAGAGGAAACCGCTTCTGTGGTGGAGGATTCGGAAAGCGCCTGTTGCTTGGCGGAATCCATCACGACCACCTCTGCTGCGGTGACCAGGGGAGACTGACTGATGCAGATCCCGTTATAGCAGATCATGAGAGTGCCAACCTCCACATCTTGGGCCAGGGGTGCGGTTAGAGTGGTGGAGAGGGTATAGCCTGCGGTCAGCTGCTGCTGGGAATAGTCCAAGGGGACCACGGCTTCCACTTCGGAAGGAACGATCAATGTGGCGTCTTTGGCTCCACCAGAAACGGGAACCGTGACCACAGAGGACCATTCCGGCAAAATTGTTTCCAGTGAGAACTGATCGAAACCAAAATCAAAGAGGGCGGAGGCAGTGGAAAAACTGCTGTAAACGGTATTCCCTTCGTCGTCGGTGGCACTGGCACCAAGGACAACGGCCAGATAGGATCGGGTTTCATCCTCGGCCACACAAATCACGCAGCGACCGGCCGGCGTAGTAAAACCAGTTTTACCGCCCACGACCCGATCATCATAGTATTCCGCAGTGGTGTCGGTGCTGATGAGGTAGTTGGTGGAGTATGCCGGTCGGGAATCCTGCAGGTCGGTGGCGGGAATCTCGTAATAATCCGTGGAATAGAGGTCCTGGAAGGTTTCATATTCCAAGGCTGCCGACATGATTTTTGCCAAATCCCGAGCGGTGGAATAGTGGTTGTCGTCGTGCATTCCATGGGGGTTGGCGAAGTGGGTGCCGGTGCAGCCCAATTCCGCAGCACGATCATTCATCATCTGGACGAATCCCTCTTGACTGCCGCCGATGTATTCCGCAATCACCAGTGCAGCGTCGTTGGCGGATTTCACCATGAGACAGTAGAGCAGTTCCTCCAGTGTGTAAGTTTCTCCCGCCAGCAGATCC
>CASEPH010000090.1 GCA_949289625.1 uncultured Clostridia bacterium
ATTTTTCTGTAAAATATGATACGCTGTTTTTGTCGTCGCCTTCCTTTAAGACGGTATACTTTGTAGCGCTGATGGGCTGTATGGTCTATCTGATCTATACCATTATGCGGCCGCCGACTCCGGTGCCCTTCTATGTGCTCATCGGTGTCTATGGGGGGCTGCTCATCTGCATCCCTATGATCCCCGATGATCGGTGGATGGTGTTCTTCTACTATCTGCCTACCCAGGTCTATTGGATCGGTCTGGGTCTGTGGGGGCTGCTGGCACTGCACCATAAGGCCCAATGGTATTGCCAGCCCTTTTATAAGACCTTCCGGAGGATCCTTACCTATATGCTGGTGGTGAGTTGCCTGATTTTGCTGGAGGACAGCCTGGTGATTTTTCTCCGGGACGTCTATACCCAGTTGGGACTGAAGATCAACAATCGGAACTGGTCTGAAAATCTGCTGTTTTTGGGACTAGCTTGCTTCTTTATTAAATATACTGTGGTGGTGCTGGAGGACATGGAAGTCCATCTCCTGGGGCCCATGGAACCGGAAACGCTATCCCAACGAAAGCCTGGGGAGGCATTTGGGCTGGTCTACGGCCTGACGGAACGGGAGTGCCAAATTTTAGAACTCCTGCTGGAGGGCAAGAGCCAGCAGGACATCTGTGACGAGCTCACCATCGCCTTGGGTACCGTCAAGACCCATATTCACAATATCTATCAGAAAATGGATGTGACCAAGCGAGGGCAACTCATGGCACTGTATCAGAAATTTAAAGAAGAGTCCATGCCGCCGGCTTGAGCTGGCGGCGTTTTTCAAATCGCTCCGGAATATTGTGGTCAAAACTGGAACTTTTCTCCCCGCATAAAACCCCACTTTAGGCAAATACTAGCCCTGCAAACAAATGAAAACGGAGGAAGTTCATATATGAAAGCAACAGGAATTGTCAGAAGAATCGACGATTTGGGCCGGGTGGTGATTCCCAAGGAGATCCGCCGGACGCTACGGATCCGGGAAGGAGATCCCTTGGAGATTTTCACCGAGAAGGATGGAGAAGTTATTTTCAAGAAATATTCTCCCATGGGAGAACTCAGCGAGTTTGCCGATCAGATCTGTGAGAGCCTGGGCCGCAATACTGGCCGTATCGCCGCCGTCTCCGATCGGGACAGCATTATCGCACTGTCCGGCGCCCCGAAACGGGAACTCATGGACAAGCAGAACTCCCGGGAGTTGGAGCAGATCATGGAACAGCGGAAACCCTACCGCTACAACGGAGGCAATCGGCTTCGGGCAGCGGAGAGCGTGGATGGCTATTATCTGGGCGTGGCGGCGCCGATCCTGTCTGAGGGAGATCTTATGGGTTGCGTTATGGTACTCATGGACGAGGAATCGGCCCCGGTAGGAGAGGCCGAACAAAAAGTCTGCCAGACTGTGGCAGGGTTTCTGGGAAAGCAGATGGAATCCTAAAAACGGAAAAACCGGAGAGTGAACCGCTCTCCGGTTTTTTCACGTAAAGTCATTGCAATTTTGGATGGAAATGGTTGTGCTGAGAAAAAGACTATGGTAAAATTTATATAAATAAAAAAACGGAGGTGCAGCCATGGAAGAAAAGCGGAAGGAAAAACTGCGGGAACGGCAGAACGGTGATCAAACGCCTGAGGTGCTGGGGGGTCCCACGGATCGGCGAAGTCTCAATGTGATGCTGGGAACAGGATTCTTCAATCAGATGGACCAGACCAGAAAGGCCGTCCATGAGGAGTCCGGCATGAAAACGGACAAAAAGCAGTTTTTGCCAAAGCCCCTGCGGGTTCTCAGCTTCATTGGTGGACTGTTTCTGTTGTTTGGCTGCATCGAGGTGATTTTGCTGTTTGTTGCCATGGACGGCGAAGTTATCGGAAAGACCTCCTTGGTAGCGTTGGGCCTGGGGGTCGGTATTCCTGTCTACGGCGGACTGCGGCTGCTGGAAGCCTATCTGGAGCGCCGGGACTGGGTCCGGCGGATGCAAGAAGAGGATCGGAAGAAACGATAATAAAACACAACAATCCGAACGCAGTCCTCCCTAGGGGCGTTCGGATTGTTGCACTTCTTTGAAGGAGTTGGAAAAGCAAGAGAAGCCGGTTGCATTTTCCAGTGGACCGTGTTAAAATAAACCGAATTGTAGCCTGTCAGGCAGGCAAAGGAGTGGAACGATATGGAGCGGGCATCGGGACAAAGGGATTGCGGGACGATGGTGGTCCCGGAGGCGGAATCCGGTCCCCAGGATGGAAACATCCCCCAATGTGGTGGGCCGGCACTGCTGGATGATCTGGCCAGCCTGTATTCCCTCTGCAAGCGGCTTCTGCTGAACACACCCTGGCATTCCAAAAATATTACCGGGTCTCAACGGCTATGCCTGCTGCTTTTGGCGGGCCACGGACCTATGACCATGACACAACTGGCGGAAGCCATGGCCTGCTCCAAGGAACAGGCGACTCGTGCCACGGCACCTTTGGTGGAGAAGGGTTATGTGGCCAGACGCTATGATCGGGAAAATCGTACCCGAGTCTGGGTCGCGCTTTCCGATGCCGGTAAAGGGCTGATCCGACGGGAATACGCCGTGGCTCTGGGTGAACTGCACGATCTTTCCCAGGCAGACCGACTCCGATTTCGGCAGGCATTGGATACCATCAGGGAACTGATGGGGCAGATGTAGTCGGGATGAAATAGCAACGCCCCTGTTTTCAACTACGAAAACAGGGGCATTTTTCTAGGCCAAAGTCTAATGGAGTTTTGCTGCCTTGGTCAAAAAACACTGGAATTCTGATTTATGGTTCCTTACAGGTCCATGGCAGCGTGATAGCCGTCAAAAATAGCACCGTTGGTCTTGCCCACCTGATGGCAGTCCCCGATGAGCCGGATTTCGGGCACGTCCAGGCACTGCAGTGTCGATACCGGTACGGAACGCTGTCCAAAGGCATAGATATTGCTCTCCGCCGGAATCAAAACCTGCTGACCGGACTGATCCTGGGCTTCCACGCCTGCCTCTGTCACCGCGGTGCAGCGCAGTCCGGTGCGGATATGGAGGGTGGGGGTCTGGGCAAAGCGCTGGAGCATTGCCGTCCGGTGCATCCAGTTGGCGTCGGGAGCCACGGAGTCCTGCATCTCAATGATGGTCACCTCCCGACCGGTTTCGGCCAGAAACAGGGCGGTTTCACAGCCCACCAGGCCTCCGCCCATCACTGCTACGGTTTTGCCAAGGGTGGATAGATTGGTATAGGCGGCAGTGGCGTGCTGGGCCTGCTCAATGCCGGGCAGGGGGAATACCACGGGGGTGGAGCCTGCGGCGATGAGCAAAGCGTCGGGCTTGACCTGGGCCACCAGCTCCGGGGTTACAGTGGTCTGAAGCAGAATCTCCACCCCGGAGGTCTCCACCCGGTGGATCAGGTGATCCTTCAGCCGCTTGAGATCACCCTTGAGGGTGTCGTAATCTGTGAACTTCAGCAGGCCCCCCAGCTGGTCGGACTGCTCGGCCAGAATGACCTGATGGCCCCGGACTGCTGCCGTGGCAGCGGCCTCCAGTCCGCCAGGACCGCCGCCCACCACCAGAACGGTCTTTTTTGCCCTGGGGGGCTGTTCCGTGGCGTTAAGCCGGAATTCATGGCCTGTCCGGGGATTGACGGCACAGGCAAACTGGGTCTTGGTCTGAAGGCCGGTAAGGCAGTCCAGACACCGAAGACAGGGACGGATCTCCGCGTCTTTTCCGGCCCTGGCCTTTCGGGGCAGAAAGGGATCAGCAATCAGGCTTCGGGTCATGGCAACAGCGTCCGCCTTGCCGGAGGCCACAATTTCCTCGGCCTCCTGGGGTGTTACGATGGAGCCCACCGTGACTACCGGACATTTTGTGACGGCTGCCTTCACTGCGGCGGCGTATTTCACGTTGGGCATATGGGGCAGAAACATGGTGGGGTGGGTTTTGACGGCGAAGTTGGGGTCTGTATCCAGACCGGCGGACACATGGATCAGATCCACCTTTTCCTCGATCATCCGGCAGAAGGCAACCACTTCTTCCACGGAGAGACCGCCCTCAATGAGCTCCGGGCCGATTCGGTACTCAATGGGGACTCGCCGACCTACCGCAGCCCGTACCTTTTCAATCACCATCAGCGGAAATGCCGCCCGATGCTCCAGGGATCCGCCAAAGCTATCAGTCCGGGTGTTGAATTTTGGAGAGAGCATCTGGTCCAGCAGCCAGCCGTGGGCCCCATGGAGCATGACCATGTCAAAGCCTGCCTGGATCACCAGTTTGGCGGTGGCGGCATAGGCCTCCGCGATTTCCTCCAGTTCCTGGGGTGTGGCCCCTTTTACCACGGCGCCCGTAGGCTTTGTCTCGTCCACCGGACCCAAAGCCGGGACTCCGGTCAGTAGGGAATTGGCCATACGGCCTCCATGATTGAGTTCCACTGAGGCCACGGCTCCATGCTGCCGGATGGCCCTTGCCACCTCGGACCACTTCTGCACTGTGGAGCTGTTCCAGATGGGATGACGGGGAATGGTGGCCCCGCGCTCCTCGACCGGCGTATCTCCTACTGTGACTTGGGCTGCTCCTCCTTTGGCCTTCTCCTCGTAATAACCCACCATGTAGTCTGTCGGTGTACCGTCTGGATTCAAGGCGGACATCATATTGGGTGCGGACAGGATCCGGTTGCGGAAGGTGAGTGAACCCACCTGCAGCGGGGTGAAAAGATGGGGATAGTTCATTCGTGACGCTCCTTTCCGTGGATGTTTATACCAACGAAAATATTATGAAGTCTAAATAGGGAAATGTCAAATAAAATCTGCTAGATGATGAGTTGGATGTCTTTGCTTTCTTGGATTGCGAGGGAAATGTTGCCGCGCAAATGTTATGGCTTCAGCATATCACATCCATCCATTGCTGTGAAGGAGGCACGTATAAGTAAGCAGATTACTGAAAAGTAACGGATCGTTGGTTTAGGTTTTGATAAAATCACAGGAATATGGTACAATGCGGCTGGAATACGGCGAAGGAGAGAGAACCATGAATTTGTTTGACATTATTGGCCCGGTGATGGTAGGACCCTCCAGTTCTCATACGGCAGGCGCGGTGAAGATCGGTTATACTGCCAGGAAACTGCTGAAAGAACCGGTACGGCGGGCGGAGATCCTACTCTATGGTTCCTTCCTGGCGACAGGACGTGGCCATGGCACGCCTCGGGCCATTGTGGCAGGGCTGCTGGGAATGCAGCCTGACGACAGCCGGATCCCCCACAGTCTGGAATTGGCTGCCCAGGCTGGGATGGAGGTGCGGTTTGGCGAGGCGGAACTGAAGGAGGCCCATCCCAACTCCGCCCAGCTGCGGCTCACGGGCGAAAGCGGCAAAACCATGACCGTGGTGGGGGAGTCCTTAGGAGGCTCCCGGATCAATATCGCCCAGATCGACGGACTGACCGCCAACTTTTCCGGGGAACGTCCTGCCCTGATTGTACGGAATCTGGATCAGCCAGGTCATGTGGCGGAGGTGACGGAACGGCTGGCGGCGGACGGCGTCAACATTGCATCTATGCATCTGTACCGGGAAGGCAGAGGCGGCCGGGCTGTGATGGTGTTGGAATGCGACCAGGAGGTGCCGGAAACTTCCGTACAGTGGCTCCAGGAGCAGCCTGGAATTGAAAATGTGACCTATTACAGTTTGGAGGAACAGTAAATGGCTTTTTCACTGTTACAGGATATTGTGGCTGCCGCTCAAGCCGAAGGGAAGCCTTTCTGGCGGATCGTGCTGGAGGAAAACTGCCGGGAGCAGGATTGCAGCGAGGAAACCGCAATAGAAACCATGGCTGGGATGTATCGGGCTATGGAGGAGGCGGATCGGAACTATGGGCCGGAAATGCGCTCGGTCAGCGGTATGGCGGGCGGTGACGGGGAAAAACTTCGACAGTACCGGAACAGCGGCTCCGGTATGCTGGGACCGTATCTGGATGAGGTGGTGGAAAAGGCCGTCAAAATGGCAGAATCCAACGCCTGTATGCGGCGGATCGTGGCGGCACCTACAGCGGGATCCTGCGGCGTGATCCCGGCGGTGCTGCTGACCTACGAGCGGCAGCGGGCTGTGCTGCGGGAACAGATGATCGAGGCGCTGTTTACAGCTGCTGGAATCGGGGAAGTCATCGCGTGCAGCGCCAGCATTGCCGGTGCAGAGGGAGGCTGTCAGGCAGAGATCGGTGCGGCCAGTGCTATGGCAGCCGGCGCACTGGTCCAATTGGAAGGAGGCTCTCTGGAGGCTATTTGCCATGGTGCGGCCCTGGCTCTCAAAAGCCTTTTGGGATTGACCTGCGATCCGGTGGCAGGCTTGGTGGAAGTGCCCTGCATCAAACGAAATGCTTCCGGCGCTGTGCTTGCAGTGACGGCGGCGCAGATGGCTCTGGCAGGGATTCGCAGCGCGGTGCCGCCGGATGAGGTGGTGGATTCCATGCGCAGAATCGGGAAGTTGATCCCCGGTTGTCTGCGGGAGACGGGCCTGGAGGGGCTGGCCACTACGCCCACGGCCCAGCGGGTGGCGAAAGCGCTGAAGGCCGGTGGGCCAGATGTTTGATTTTGCAGACGGGCAAAAACGAAAAACAGCACAAACTGCACTTTTGTGCATCGATTATTAACATTTTATTCATTCTTCTTGACATCCAACCGGCCACGCTATACAATATAGGATGCAAATTAGTATGGTTACACTGTAAATTGTGTTGAAATTTGCATGAAGACCTGTTATTTGTTTATTTTTTGTTTAAGGAGGTGTATCAGAGAGAATGCTCATAAAAATCATATTGACCATTGTTGGCTTCCTGGTGGGTGCGGTTGTGATCTTCCCGGTGGCAGTCAACTATCGGAAGCGCACTGCGGAAAAGGAGATCGGTAGCGCCGAAGAAGAAGCCAAACGGATCATTAATGAATCCATCAAGAGTGCGGAGAATAAGAAGCGCGAAATGCTGGTGGAGGCCAAGGAGGAAATCCATAAGAGTCGGAACGAGCATGATAAGGAGATGCGAGACCGGCGCAACGAGCTCCAAAAGCAGGAGCGGCGGCTGCAGCAAAAGGAGGAATCCTTGGATAGAAAGGCGGACCAGTACGAACGCAAGGACGAGGAACTCTCCAAAAAGCTTGCCAATGTGGCTGCGGCCCAGGAAGAAGTTTCCGAGATCAAGCGGGCGCAGCTGGAAATGCTGGAGAAGATCTCTGGCATGACCACTGATGAGGCAAAGGACTATTTGCTGAAGAACGTGGAGGCGGAAGTCCGGCACGAGACTGCCATGAAGATCAAGGAGGTCCAGACTCAACTTAAGGAAGAGGCGGATCAAACCGCCCGGGAGATTATCGCCACGGCCATTCAGCGCTGTGCGGCAGATCATACCGCGGAGACCACTATTTCGGTGGTACCCCTACCCAACGATGAAATGAAAGGCCGGATCATTGGCCGTGAGGGTCGAAATATTCGTGCCCTGGAGACCAAGACTGGTGTGGATCTCATCATTGACGATACGCCGGAGGCCATCACCCTGTCCAGCTTTGATCCCGTACGTCGAGAGATTGCACGGATTGCCCTGGAAAAGCTGATTGCTGACGGACGGATTCAGCCCACCCATATCGACAATATGGTGGACAAGGCCCGGCGGGAGGTGGAGCAGACCATCAAGCAGGAGGGCGAACGCGCCACCTTTGAAACCGGCGTACATGGACTGCACCCCGAGCTCATCAAGCTGCTGGGCCGGCAGAAATACCGCACCAGCTACGGGCAAAATGTGCTCAATCACTCCATTGAAGTGGCTCATCTCAGCGGCCTGATGGCTGCAGAACTGGGCGAGGACGTGACCCTAGCCAAGCGGGCTGGATTGCTCCATGACCTGGGTAAATCCGTGGACCATGAGATGGAGGGCAGCCATGTGGCCCTGGGCGTGGAGCTGGCCAAGAAGTACAAGGAAAGCCCTCTGGTAGTCCATGCCATTGAAGCCCACCATGGAGATGTGGAACCGCAAACCGTCATCGCCTGCATTGTTCAGGCGGCAGACGCCATTTCCGCGGCACGACCCGGTGCCCGGAGAGAGAATGTGGAAAACTATGTCAAGCGTCTTGAAAAGCTGGAGGAACTGACCTCCTCCTTCCACGGCGTGGAGAAGGCCTATGCCATCCAGGCCGGCAGAGAAGTCAGAATCATGGTAAAGCCTGAGGAAGTATCTGAGGACAACATGATTATTCTGGCCCGCGACATCGCCAGAAAAATCGAAAATGAACTTGAATATCCCGGCCAGATCAAGGTCAATCTCATTCGAGAGACCAAGGCCGTTGAATATGCCAAATAAGTGTCATTTTCCCGGCGCCTGTGGGCGCCGGGTTTTTCTGAAGAATTGGCGGATTTTCTTGTAATTCCCCGCCGATTTCGGTATAATAATGGACAGAGAATACCCGGGAGGACAAATTATGCAGGAATATATATTGGCCGTGGGAGACGTGGTGGGCTCCCAGGGCCTTCGCTATCTTGGCAAAAAGCTGCCGGAGCTGAAGCGGAAGTGGCAGCCGGTATTTACAGTGGTCAACGGGGAAAACGCCTCCAACGTGGGCTTGACGCCCCGGCAGGCGGAGGATATGTTCGCCGCAGGAGCCGATGTGATTACGCTGGGGAACCACGCCTTCCGCCAACGGTCGATTTTGGATTATCTGGAGGATTGCCCCTATCTCCTTCGGCCGGCAAACTATGCGCCGCAAACGCCGGGACGGGGGTATGGATGCTTCGATTCTCCCTCCGGAACCGTGGCGGTGGTCAATCTCATCGGCCGGTGCAACATGGACTACGGGCCGGACAACCCCTTCTTGATGATGGACAAGATCCTTCCTGCGTGCCAGGAGGCAAAGTATATTTTGATGGACTTTCATGCGGAGGCTACCTCTGAAAAGCTGGCCATGGGCTATATGCTCGACGGCAAGATCACGGCCCTGTGGGGCACCCATACCCATGTGCCCACTGCCGATGCCCAGGTGCTGCCAGGGGGCACCGGCTATATTACGGATCTGGGCATGACTGGACCGAAGCATTCCGTTATCGGTATTGAACCCAGACTATCCATCGAAAAATTCCGGGGTGGCGTCTACAGTCCCTATCAGCCGGCCCAGGGAGGCTGCCTGCTCTCCGGGGCGGTGTTTACGGTGGATTCGGAGACAGGCCGGTGCCTGGAGGTACGGCAGATTACCGTTTGAAAGGAGTGCTGT
>CASEPH010000091.1 GCA_949289625.1 uncultured Clostridia bacterium
GGCTTTATGGACCGCACCGTCTACACCAAAATCGACCCCGAGCTGCTGATGCCCGAGAGCCAGCGCATCTTCCCCGACCCCCACGACCCCGAGCACATCCAGCGGGTCATCGATGAATTGGGCGGCGTGGACGTGGCCTTCGGCGGCATTGGGATTAACGGGCATCTGGCCTTTAACGAGGCACAGGACGAGTTGTCTCCGGAGCAGTTTAAGGCGCTCCATACCAGAGTGCTGAAGATCACGCCTGAGACCCGCACCGCCAACGCCATCGGTGATTTTTGTGGAAGGCTTGACGACATGCCCCATTGGTGTGTTACAATAGGCATGCACGAAATCTATCATGCACGCAAGATCCGTCTCGGCTGCTTCCGGGACTGGCACCGCAGCGTGGTTCGCCACGCAGCCTATGGCGATATCTCCGCCCACTTCCCGGCCACACTGCTTCAGGAGCACCCGGACGTTTTGCTGCGTTTCACGGAATTCGTGGCCAACCTGCCGGACTGATCGAAACAGGGACGGGAGATACCAATGAGTGAAACATATATCATCAACGGTCAGGTGTATGTCGGCCACCGCTTTCAGCGAAAGACAATCTCCGTCTCGGCGGGAAAGATACGCCTGATGGACCCGGACGTACAGGTGTCCGGCGACGTTATAGATGTCTCCGGCCGCAAAGTGGTCCCCGGCTTCATCGATATCCACACCCATGGCGCGGTGGGGGTAGACGTGAATGGCGCTGACGCTGACGGCCTGAAAAAGATCGGAGCTTTTTTTGCGAAAAATGGGACCACCTCTTGGCTGGCTTCGATCCTCACCGATACGGAGGAGCAGACGTGCCATGCCATATCCCAGTGCCTGGCCTACCAGCGGGCGCCGTATATGGGCGCGCAGCTTTTGGGGATCCATCTGGAAGGGCCGTTCCTCGCATCAGAGTTTAAGGGTGCCATGCCGGAGCACCTGCTAAAAAAAGGTTCTCTGGCTCTGCTTACGTCCTATCAAGATAAAGCGGAGGGCAACGTCCGGTATATCACAGTGTCCCCGGAGGTGGAGGGCGTTCTGGAAATGATCCCCGCGCTCAAAGAGCTGGGGATCACCGTGGCGATCGGGCACTCCGGCGCGGACTATGACACCGCTATGGCGGCGATTCGCGCCGGCGCGGCCGCCTGTACCCATACATTCAACGCCATGGCTCTGCTGCACCAGCACCGCCCCGCGATCCTCGGCGCAGCGTTAGAGTCCGATATCTATTGTGAAATGATATGCGATGGCCTCCACCTCCATCCCGGCATCGTCCGGCTGCTCTGGAAAACAAAGGGGGGCGGCCGGCTCGTGGCCATCACGGATTCCATCATGGCGGCGGGATTGCCCGACGGCTATTACCACCTCGGCGTCAATCAGGTGGTGGTCGAAAACGGGGACGCGAAGCTGGTCTCTGACGGCACCCGGGCAGGAAGCACCCTGACGCAGGATCGGGCGCTGAGGAACATTCTGGCCTTTACTGGACTGCCTTTGGAGGATGTGCTCCCCGTCCTGACGGAAAATCCAGCCAAACTCATCGGCGTCTATGACCGCAAGGGTTCGATTGAAGACGGTAAGGACGCGGATCTGGTTGTATTGGACGACCATGCGCAAATCACAGAGGTGTTCCTGCGTGGCCGCAGGCTGTTGCTGAACACCTGACTCGAGGGCAAAGCTAAATTGTTTAAGAAATGGGGTGGTCTGGATGCGGCTCATTCAAACTAGTGGTGTGTCAGGATCAGTAGCAGCCAGCAGATCTGCCATCCTCAAAACAATTTATTATCGCGGTCCCATCAAGCGGTCCGATATTGCAAAGCAGCTGGCTCTGACAATGCCTACAATCACCACGAATATCAATCACATGATTGCGTCCGGGTTGGTCAAGGAAGAGAACAAGCTGGATTCTTCCGCGAACAGCCTCGGCCGCAAGGCCCGTCCGGTGAGTATCATTGCGGAGGCCAGACACTTTGTCGGCATTGAGATGCGCGGCTTTCAACGGATTATCAGTGTCCAGGATTTCCTGGGGCGGACGCTTTACTGTAAAAAAGACGGCACGCCCCATCCGAGCTACGAGGAAAATCTGAAGCTGAGCTGCGACCTGCTGTATGAGGCGCTTGATGCCTGTGGCTTTACCTTAAATAATATCACAGGAATCGGATTTTGTGTGCCAGGCGTCGTGAACAGCGCGGAGGGACGGCTCGACACTCTGCCCAGCTACGGCTGGCGTGACAAGGCGGTGCGGGCTGACGTGGCATCCATGACTGGTTACAGCGGACCGATCAGCGTAGAAAACAACGCCTGTGCGCGAGCCTACGGGCTGCGGCTGCTCCAAAAGGATCTGTTGATGGATGTCCATAACTTCACCTACTTTTTTATCTCTCGCGGCATCGCCTGTCCTCTGTTTTTGGATACTGGGAATGTCGTTGGGTCCGTCGTCGGTGCCGGTGAAGTAGGTCATATGATCATGCAGCCGGACGGCCTGCTGTGCAGTTGCGGGAACCGTGGGTGTTTGGAAGCGTACTCCAGTGACGTAGCTGTGATCACAAGATGCAAAGAAGCTCTTCAGCAGGGGAAAGCTCCTCTTCTCCAGCAGTTTTGTCCGGATGGCGAACCATCGATGCATGATATCATAGCGGCACAAAGCGCGGGCGATGAGGATGTACGTAAGATTGCCCAAGAAGCAGTTTACCGAATCGGCATCGCCGTTGCGAACGTAGTCAATTTTGCCAGCTCCCGCATCATGTTTATTGATGGCGTGCTATTTGGCGTCCCAGAAAACAGAGAGCTGCTTTTAAATGTCATCCATACAAATCTGTGCAATGCGCTGCATTCTGATACTGAGTTCCGTTTTGTGGAGCCAAATGATTATAGCGGAGCAAACGGAGCCGCGGCACTTGCGATTCACGACAGCTTAGCATACGGCGATTTTTGATACGCGGCCACCGGATGATGTTCAAAAGGGCCGGAGAGAGGACGGCATACCATGCCGTCCTCCCTCCTATTCCTTCAGGGCGGCGCTATCCCAATCGATTTCAATTACCGGGTCGTTGTACTTTAAAGGCAAAAGGCTCGCTGTTATTTTCGTTGCGAAAAAGCTTTATGCACTATATAATAGCAGCAAAATAGCAAGCAGAATCAGAATTGCTTTCTCAAGGGGGTAAAGCTATGAAAACGTGTGGTATCAAGATGCTCCTGATTCTATCCTTTGCGCTGCCGCTTCTCCTCACGGGATGTGGCGCGGGAAATCAGACGATTGGTCTTGCGGTGCGCGGAAGCGATTTCAGGGTTGTCAACAAGGAAGGAGAAACTGTCAACTACAGCAGTGGGGAATTCTCCGGTACGATGGATCTGATCCATCAGCAGACAGCAAACGATGTAGGAGCTGAGGACAGATATCTGCTGGAAGTTTCCCGCAGCGATTATTTTACCTACCAGTGCGACGGGAGTGGCGGGCAGCTCTTTGGAATCGTGACAGACCCGGATTTGAATATCAGTGAACCGGATTATTCTGAATATACCGTAAGCGGCATGGGTATGGAGACTATTACGGTTACTCCAGATGGCGAAATGTCATTTACGGGCAATGATATGGCTGTCGAAACCGCCTTTTCTATGCCATGCGCCAGCCTGGGTGAGCATGGGTTTGTCCGGTTTTCTGGCAGCGCCGATAGCAACGCCTCAGTAAGCGTTGATGCGGAGACAGGCCGGATTCTTTTTTCAGGGATATCCCCCGGAAGCAGTACCCTTTCCTACGCGGGAACGGTATCCAATTCGTGGGTCACCATCGAGTTGAGCGTGGGCACCGGAAGCATTGACCTCAGCAAACTGGGTGAGGGGCAAATCATTATTGCCGAGGATGGGTGCGAGGAGCAGATTATCGAGGCATAATCCTCACGGCGATTTTTTCAAAAGTGCGCAATATATAACATCCTATTTCTCTCAAGGCCACACAACTGCAAACAAAGATAACCCCGAAGCCTGCATGTGAACGTATGCAGGCTTCGGGGTATTTTACTTTACTCCACATTGAACACCATGCTCCATAAGACCTATGTGCCGACAGTCCCCTTGCTTATGAAGATCTGTGATGGATTCGGCATCACCATCGCTCAGTTTTTTACAGAAGAGGATGAAACAGCAAGACTTACCGCGATCGGAGGAAATGTCTCGACATCTGGAGCAAGCTGGATGATGTAGGAAAAACTTGCCACAGTCTATATGCAAGGGACGGTTGACCACAAAGAGCCCATGAAGACGAAAACAGCAGAGTAGTTTTTAGCGATTGGCGTTCGGGCTGCAGGGATCATCGCATCTGGCTACATGAGAAAAAAGAAAATTGGTATCAGAGCAACTTGTGTATTGCCTTCGCTGCAGGTCTCCCATTTAAGGCGAGGCCTGCAGCGTTTATTATTGCTGCATAGGTAAAAATTCTGCTTCTTTGGAGCAGAGCAGCCCCCTTCAACATGCAAGGAAAAATTCTGGATATTATTCCGTATTGGTTGTGCCTGCTTGGTTACCTCTGTTTATTAGCTCCAACATAAGGAAGACGGCAACAACAAAGCCTCTCTCAAATTCATTTTGCCGTTCCAAATCTTGAAACCGTTCAACCCGATCTGCATAATCACGCCATGCCTGATGCAGTTCTGGTGGCAGACCCGCTGATAGTTTTTCGGCGGCTTCCATTACTGCGGCGCCTTCTTTGGCAAGGTTGCGTTCCTCCTTTTCCTCTCTGCCTATGCAGAGATCACTGGAAAACAGCCACTTTAGAATAGATTCCATATGCGAAAACCTCAAATACCAATCATTTCCTCCTGGGGATCGGTTTGATCCCCAGGAGGTTCGATTTCACTTCTTGTTCTTCAACTGATTCCGCTTGCCCCGGCTGACAAGGTACACGGTGGCGCCCAGGATTGCGCCCTCGGCGAAGTGGGCTAACGGAGTACCCAGGACAGCAAAGATAATAGGCATTTTTTCAATCCCCTTTCTGGCGGCCTTACGATCCGCCCCAACAGCTCAAACATTCTCCATGATACACAGTACCGCCAAAGTCGTGACGAACCCCAGTAACGTCCATTGCATCTACTTCACCTCCTCCATCTGTCTGACTTTTCTATAGAACGTGCTGGACTTGAGATCCAGACGTCTCATAGCTTCCACGGCGGTGATATCGCCCTTCCGCCACAGGGTAACTACCTGTCGGAACTCCGGGCGCTCAATGGGCTTGCGACCCTTATAGATCCCCCGCTCCCTGGCGATGGCGATGCCCTCCCGCTGGCGCTGGAGGATGTACTCCCGCTCCAGCTCCGCCACAGCCCCGAAGATGGTCAGCATGAACTTCCCGCTGGGCGTGGTGGTGTCGATGGCCTCCTTCTTAGACACGAACTCCACGCCCTTGGCCGTCAGCCGCTCCACCAGGTCCAGCAGATCCCGGGTGTTCCGGGCAAACCGGCTGATGGACCCCACGATCACCGTGTCGCCCTCCCGGACAAAGGTCATCATCCGCTTCAGCTCCGGACGGTCCGTGTTTTTCCCGCTCACACGGTCGATGTACACCTGATCCACGCCCAGGGATTCCATCAACACCTCCTGCCGGGCCGTGTTCTGGTCCACGGTGCTGGCACGGACATAGCCGATCTTCATTTGTATCCTCTCTCTTGTTTTTTGTGGTACTATTGTGGTATGATATACCCGCAAGGAGGTGACATCATGCCACAGATCATCCCTATCCGCGATTTGAAAAACACCAGCGAGATCTCCGAGATGTGCCACGCCGTGAGCGAACCCATTTTCGTGACCAAAAATGGGTACGGCGATATGGTGGTCATGAGTATGGAGACCTATGAGGAGCGTATGCGTCTGCTGGATGTATACACCAGGCTTGCC
>CASEPH010000092.1 GCA_949289625.1 uncultured Clostridia bacterium
AAAACAGCAGCGACACCCATGGCGCTCTCTGCTGCGCCATAGTGTTCCGCAGAAAGTCCCAGAACGGTCCGCACCAGGTAGGGAAAGCCAACCACTACCGTACCCGCCACAAACAGGCTGGCCATGGCCGCCAGCAAGAGAAGTTTCAGAATGGCAGGCTGTTCCCAGCGCAGAAAATGGACACTTGCCGCAAAATCTTCCTGGATGATGGTGAGTAGATCGGCGCTGCCCTCCTGTCTCTGAAATTCCAACTGGATGAAGCATTCCAAAAAGGCCGTGAGAAAAAAGCAGGCCACTGCGCCCCACAGAATGGGCATCAGTCCAAAAGCCGCATAGATGATACTGCCCAGAAAGGGGGTCACCAGGCTGGTGATCGCCTGTGCCTGATTCACCGCTGCATTGCCTCGCATCAGGTTATCTCCCGAGAGGATCTGCGGGATGCAAGCCTGGACGGTGGGCGACTCAAAGGCCGCCAGCACTGACAAAACCACCAGCAAAACCCCGATCACCAGCAGATCGCTGCCAAAGGGCAATAGCAGCCCGGCTGTCAGCACTGTCAGCCCGGAAAGACTGTCCAGCCCCACCATAATCCAGCGGCGATTGGCCCGGTCTGCCAATATGCCGCCGAAGGGAGACAAAAAAATGGTAGGCAGCATGGCAACAGCCAGCATCGCTGCAAACACTGAAGCTGAACCGGTTTGCTCCAAAATGTACATGGACAATGCAAATTTCAAAGTATAATTGCCCAGCAGTGAGCTGATCTGTCCCAGAATCAAAAAGGTGAAATTGCGGGTAAACAAGCGCTCTGATTTCATCTTTCATACCTCCATCTTCTCTACACGGTCAAACAAATCCTTCAGGGCCAGGACTGACAGCAGGACGGCTGCTCCCATCACCAGTCCCCCTGCCGGCCAAAAGACAATGGCCATGCTGACCACTTGGCAGACCACCGACGCCAGAATCACAGCGGCCACAATGGCAGCCGGCGTGGACCTTTTCCGAAAACCAATCCACAGAGCCAGCAGCCCCAGAAAACCTGCCAGGATGGCGCAAACGGTCAGAAATCCAAAACTTTGCAATACCACTTCCAGGGTCAGGCGATCAGGACAAATCGGAGCCAGTACCTCGGTCAAAAAGAAGATGCCGTATACCGCTCCGCCGCACAACAGCACAGCCCAAACGGTATACCCTGTCACAAGGCACAGTTTGGCCGCCAGAATCCTGCGGCGGCTGACAGGGTAGCTGAACAAAAGAATGGCACGCTTTCCGTTATATTCCTCCAGGATGAATCGGGAAGCCATCACCGATCCCAGAATGGTGAAGATGGCCATGGACACCAGGCCTGTCATACTGGTCACAAAAGAATAGGAACGAAACAGCTCCGCATCCCGATCTGCTGGGTCCAGGTATGGGACTGCCGCCATCAGATACTGGAAAGCCAGCATACAAACACAGCAGATGGCCGCTGCCCCATGATAAGGCCCCAGCCGGTTCCGCCGGAGTTCCAAACCGATCAGTTTACACATCCGGTTCACCTCCCTGCATCACCGATAAAAGATAAGATTCCATCCCGGCCGGATGCCGGCGGCGCAAGACTTCCATTGCTGCTTCCTGGATCATCTTTCCTTTCTTGTGATTGAATTGGTAAAACGAAGTCGGATACCGTGTTGCTTGTCCTGAAAAATGCAACATGGTATAATGTAATTTAAAATGATATTTGGAGGGTAAAATTAGTGGCAAAGCAAAATATTTATGACAATGTGCGTTTCTTTGAAAATTTCAAAGCGATTCGCAGCAATGAAATTAATTTTAATGATTGTATAGAAACGCCGATTCTTCTGGCTATGCTCCCGGATCTTCATGGCAAGGATGTTCTTGACATTGGCTGTGGAATGGGCCAACATGCGCAACAATATTCTGACCTAGGCGCCAAATCGATACTGGGCATCGATATCTCAGAAAAAATGTTGTCTTATGCCAAAGAGCATTTTAATGCGCCTAATATTACTTACCAACAAATGGCTTTGGAGGAGATTTCTGAATTAAATCAACAGTTTGATTTAATTACCAGTTCTTTGGCATTTGATTATGCTGAAAATCTAGACGAACTAATGAAACATATCGCTGGTTTATTAAAAAAGAACGCTTGTTTAGTGTTCAGTATGTCTCATCCTCTGGCAACAGCTTGGGATGGTCGATATGATCGCTATACTCGTACGGAATCGGGCCAGCGTCTTTATGCAAATATTAGCAACTATATGGTGGAAGGCAAACGAACCGTTCATTGGGTTGTCGATAATTATGAACTTTATCATCGGACCTTTTCCAGCATTGTCAACTCGATCGTAAATGCCGGGCTTGCGATTGAACACTGTGAAGAGTCTCATATATCTGATGCGATGAGAGAACGTTATCCAGATCAGTTTGGCGGAACGCTTCACCGCCCGGATTTTCTGTTCTTTAGATGCAAAAAAACTTTTTGATCAATCTAACCATCACTTTTCCGATTTGGTGAGATGCCAGGCGGCAATGGTAGGTTGTTTTATAGATACTAAGAGTATGTATTCTTGCAAAAATGTGCCGCAGATTTCTCTGCGGTATCTATAGCACCATATACATTCTTTTGGTATGTATATGGCTAAAAATAAAATTGCCTCGCGGCAACTTTATTTTTCGTCCGGAATCTGGGCAAAGAAGCGGTCCACCAGCTGACGGATGGAATCATCAAACAAGGGAACTCCCATCTTCTCCAGCATCTCGGCCAGGAAATCAAACTTCCGGCGCATCTCCTCTTTGGTGCCTGGAAAGACTGACGGCAAAAGCCACAGACTGGTGAGCAGCGGCAGCAGCTCTGCGATTTCTTTGGCGTAGGCTGTGTGGATGGAACCGTCCCGGTTTCCTTCCTCGATCAACTCCTGAAAGTAAGGTGTGAGGACGCGGCGGTTGGAGTCGATCATCTCCACCAAAAGCCGGGGACTTTTATAGATCGAAAGCGATTGCGCCGTCATGGTTTCACGGTCCTGGTCCGCCTGATTGAGCCGGACAGCTTCCCGCAGCTTTTCCAGACCGTTCAAGTCCTGCCGCTTCTTTACCGCCTCAAAGGGATTGTTCCGAAAGAACATCCGGTCCCCTACTGCGCCCATGATGTCTTCTTTGGACTTAAAGTGATGGTATACTGCGCCTTTGGTCATGCCGCCCAGTCCATCCACAATGTCCTGAATCGTGGTGTTCTCATAGCCCTTTTCCAGAAAAAGCCGCTGGGCCACATCCAAAATTCGCTCCTCCGTCACTTCCGGGTACTTGTTCCGCGCCATACCTTCACCTCTTTCCCTGACGATTGATGGATTCAGGATAACATACCAAGAGTATGTTTGTCAAGTCCCGCGTAAAATCATCTCTGCTGACGCAGAATCGCAAACAAAAAGGCCGGACGCAGAGGCATACATCCTCCACGTCCGGCGGTTTTGTTTCTGATCTCAGTCACGGTCTGTCTGGCGATCTTTCTCTTTGTCTTTTTCCTTGTCCTGGTTCATAATCCGGTCCACGTTGGCCTTCACCGTCAGCAGTTCCCGCATCTCATCGCGGGCGCGGCGGTACTCCGGGTAGAGCTTTCTTTTTTCGGCCAACAGTTCCTGATACTCTGTACTCAGCGCTTTGACCTTGGGCAGCTTCTTCAGCTTCCGCTTGTCAAAGGCTGCTTTGGCAGCCTTGTGGAGCAGAATGTCTCCCTCATGCTCGGCCAGGAACTTTTTGCTGTACCCGGCTTTCCGGTAAGCCTCATACACCTCTCGGGTCTTGGCGTAGTTGATGATCTGTGTTCGCA
>CASEPH010000093.1 GCA_949289625.1 uncultured Clostridia bacterium
AGAAAAATTTGATCTGGATGCCACAGCAGCCCGGCGCATCACCGACCTGGAGCGGGAGTTCCAAGAGTCCCAGAACGATCTGCGGGCCACCATCCAGCGGCTGGAGACCGTGAATGGGGAGCTGCAGGCCGCCAATGAGGAGCTGCTGACGGCAAATGAAGAACTCCAGAGTTCCACGGAGGAACTGCAGTCCGTCAATGAGGAGCTGTATACCGTCAACACAGAGCACCAGCTGAAGCTGGAGGAGCTGACCATGATGACCGATGACCTGTCCAACTTCCTCTCCTCCACCATGATTGGCATTCTCTTTGTGGACAGCAACCTGAACATCCGCAAGTTCACCGAATATGTGGGACGGGAATTCCAGCTGATGGAACACGACATCGGGCGGCCCATCCAGATCTTTGCCCATAGCTTCCCTGATGAGGAGATCGAGCAGGATTGCAGGTCTGTGTTGAAAGACCTGACCTCCATTGACCGGGAGATCACCGCTATGAACGGCCGCTCCTACACCCTGCGCATCGCCCCCTATCGTACCACGGAGAACTCCATCCGCGGATTGGTCATCACCATTATCGACAGTCTAGGTACCCCAAGGCGGGATTCGGGGGATTTGAACGGGGAGATCTGATACTCGCAATGTGAAACCGCCCTGTGCCTCGGTCCTTGTCTGTGCTGCGAAATGCGGTGGCAGCGAACTGAACGCAGGACTTTCGGACGCAAGTGGACGAAACGCTGAATGGAATGGTGTACCGTATGGCTCTTGCATATCCAACCTTGCACACGAGACAATGCAACGCAGGCAGTCTATTGGACTGCCTGCGCTCTTTTTTCGGGGAATTGCACATTTGCTGAGTAAAATATCTATATCATACTTTCGGGTGGACCGATTCAAAAGGCTTTCATTCTTCCGGTCAAAACTCCAAGATATTTTCTGTTGTCCTTATTTCTTTGCCTCTACAAACCATTTTCCATTCTCCGTCGAGCAATGCGAGGAGATTCAGCGAATTGCCGAAATGATCGACCAGAAGTATGGCGCAGGCGCCTGGCAGCCAGGCGAGATCCGCCCGACCGCCAAGGCCCCCCGTGCTGCTGGCCGGCAAAAGCGGCATGGCGGCGGATCTCATGTCCTGGGGCTATCGGACGGCGGGGCCGCTGGTGATCAACGCCAGAGCGGAGACTGCGGCTGAGAAGCCGTTGTTCCGGGACAGCGTGGCAAGCCGCCGTTGCGTGATCCCCTCGACCGGCTTTTGGGAGTGGGACGCGGCGAAGCAAAAGTTTTTCTTCACATTGCCTGGGGAACCAGCACTCTACATGGCCGGACTATGGGCGCAGCGGGACGGTTTTCCCTGCTACACGATCCTGACTACAGCGCCAAATAGTTCCATGCGCCCCATCCACGACCGGATGCCGGTGGTGTTGACCCGCGACAAGCTGCGTCCATGGCTGGAAGATCCGTCCACATCTTCTGATATTCTGCACGCTGTTCCACCGGAGCTGCACGCTGCGGCGGTTAATGCCGACGCACAGCTCCGGCTCTGGTAGGCGCCCGGAAAAAGGGTTCTTGCTCTGTCCCCCTAATTGTGGTATCATGGGAAAAACTTGAGGAAGGGTGCGAGTCGAGTGGAACTGTGTGAAAAGAGAGAGGAACAGGCAAAACAGGATAGGGCGGATGCTCTGCCAGAGGATAACTCCTCCATATCCATGTTGGCGGAACTGCTGGCAGAGATGCGGTTGAGCTGAATACCATAGGGCAATGCTGGTTTCATCAATAACGGGCTTCCTGTCCAGGTGATTCGTACCTGGCAGGAAGCCTGTTATAACGTCTCTGGCATGCGGAAAGAAATCGGCCTTGGTCTATGAACAATATTTTCCGTAGTATCCATCCGACTCGACCTCCGCGTCATACGGCAGGATCAGGTATACGGAGGGGGCGACCCGTTGAATCTGATTCTCATTGTGGTAGGCCACTCCAGCGACAAAGTCCAGCAGCCGCCTGGCAATATCCCGCCTGCCTGTCTCCAGATTGAGCAGTATGGAGCTGCCGCTCTGCAGCAGATCCACGATGTTCTCTGTTTGATTGAGCTGTTCTGGCGCGCAGATCACGATGCGGGATCGGACGTGATTTCCGCCGACGGATATCAGTGGACGGGGCTCCGGGCGATATGGCCGGGCAGGACCTTCCGCATGGTTCGGTTGCAGAAACAGCCGCCGCATCAAATCCTGCAAAATTGCCATATACTCGCCCCCAGCTAATATCTGATATTATTTAAGCGCTTTTTTGAGGGGCTGTCAAGCTGACAATTTCCGGCCTCAAGCCCTTCCTCCATTCTACCGCTTCTTGCCAACCAAAGGTGTTAGGATCTGCAGAAAACGTGAGGATTGTCAACGAATCATTATTTGAGCTTGTCATTTTCTTGCTGTTGAATTCCTTATCAAGCTTCTGTGCAATTCTGCTTAAAGTACTATATAGTATCAAACGCCTGCCAATATCGGCAGGCGTTTGATTTCAAAAGCAGATTTGTATGTTCACTTCTCCGGTGGATCCATATAGGTCTGCCGGCTCTGGTACAGCCCCATCCTGGCATACAGCTCTGTGAGCATCATGGCGCATTGGGCGGCCTCCAGCACTGGCACATCGTAACCGTCAGCCTGCAGGCGGGCAGTCATCTCGTCAGTGACGCCGACGATCCCCGTGCACCCCATCACCAGGACG
>CASEPH010000094.1 GCA_949289625.1 uncultured Clostridia bacterium
TCTAACAAGAGAAGGGAAGCCCTACTGGCAGCACACCACGGTCCTCTACATTTTGACGAATGAAAAGTATATCGGTGATGCTCTCGTGCGGAAAACCGTCACCTCAAGTTTTCCGTATGTAAAATCCAGAAACAACGGTGAAGAGGATCAATATTATATTGAAAACAGTCATCCAGGCATCATTGCGAAAGATGTTTTTAGCAAAGTACAAGACCTGCTTCATCGAAAGGCGGGCCATCGGGAATCACACAAAACCTACCCGCTTTCGAAAAAGATAACCTGCGGAAACTGCGGAAGGAGTTTTGTGCGGAAGAAAGGGCGGAACGGTAGAGATATCTGGATGTGCTGGAAGCATGGCATGGGAACAGCGGACTGCCCAGTGGGGAGAATTTTAGAGGCAGAGCTTTACGCGGCGTTCGTGCGAATGTACAATAAGTTGAAGCGCAATGTGGGGGTCGTCCTGTGGCCGGCCATGAAACAGATGGAAGAACTCAGGGACGTAATCCAAAGGGGCGATCCTGCTATGCTGGCCGTGAACAAGGCCATTGCCCAGGCAAGTGAGCAGAGCTATAACATCAGCAAGCTTCAGACAGCCGGGCTCTTGGACACTGATGCCTGCACTGCTAAGTTTAATGAGATCAGCGCACAGCTGGCGAAGCTGCGGGCGGAACGGCGCAGACTGTTGGAAAATGAGGACATAGACGACACAATCGATGCCCTTCAACAGACGGTTGACCTTATCCGGCATGGGCCGGAGCGCCTGGAGGAATTCGACGAGGGCCTGTTCCACGACTTAGTGGAGCAGATCGTCGTGGAGTCCCAGACCTGCGCCCGCTTCCGGCTGCAGGGAGGCATTGAACTAAAAGAGAAGCTGAAGGAGACTGGAAGATGAACCATCGGAAAATGCTGTACGGATATCAGATCCGCGATGGCGAGATTGCCGTCGTGGAAGGGGAGGCGGCCCTTGTACGGCGAGTGTTCTCCCTCTACGCCGGAGGTCTTTCCTACCAGAAGATCTCTGATCTCCTCAATGCAGAGAAGATCCCGTACAGCCCGGAGGCACCAACATGGAATAAGCATAAGGTCAAGCGTCTGCTGGAAAATCCCCGCTATACAGGTCAAGATGGATACCCTGCCATCATTGATAAAGTGGGGTTTGAAGAGACGCAATCTCATATTCATGAAAAGACGGCGGGGTACGCACCCAAAACAGAGCGGCCCGTATTGCGATTGAAGGGGTACCTGCGTTGTTCGAAGTGCGGCGCCCCTCTGCGCCGGGTGGCTGGAAAAAATCACAGAGCAGATACATTGTATCTCAAGTGCAGTGAATGCGGTGCTATGGTCACCATTCCGGATGAAATGCTGCTGGAGGAAGTCACACATCAGGTAACGGAACACGATGTTCCCAGCCAGGAACCCTATCAGCCCTCCGGAGAAGTGATCCGCCTGACCAACGCCATCAACCGCGGGCAGGAGCACCCGGACCACCCGGAGGAGGTGATTTCCCTCATCTTGCAGGGCGCCGCGGCCCGCTATGACTGCTGCCCCGCAGCTATTCCATCTGAACGAGAAAACCACCCGCTGGATGTGGATTGGAACCGCATCCGGCAGGTGGTTTCTCATATTACCATCTCGGCAGAAAATATGGTGGCCGTCACTTTTCGATAGGCTGCCAGGAAAGGAAAATACATGGAACAGGTATTGGAACGACGAGTCCATATTATCCCGGCAACCAAGAAGATTACCGATCCACGATCCTCACCTCATGGCAAGCGGCGGGTAGCGGCTTACTGCAGAGTAAGTACCAACAATAAGGAACAGATCAACAGCTACGAGGCCCAGAAAGTCTACTATACCCAGAAAATCGAGGAAAACCCGGATTGGGAGCTGGCCGGCATCTTTGCCGACAAAGGGCTCTCTGGCACCAGCTTAAAAAAGCGGGACAATTTCAACAAGATGATTGCCGCCTGTAAGCAAGGAAGGATCGACACCATTCTTACCAAATCCCTCTCTCGATTTGCCCGGAACACTGTGGACTGCCTGGAGACGGTTCGG
>CASEPH010000095.1 GCA_949289625.1 uncultured Clostridia bacterium
GCTCGTCCACCTGACAGACCTTGCGTCCGTCACTGTTTCTGATATCTCGCATATGATCGCCTCCAAATTTTTATTGGGAAATGGGCTGTTTCCAATAAAAATTTACCAGGTACCACGGAATTTGTCGTTGACTACCCATTGACCAGAAGTTGACCAGGAGTTGACCTAAGGACAGGAGGGAAAACATGCCAGAATTTACTGTATTAAACTACATGTCCTTTGAGCAGACTGTGCAGCCGTACTGCAAGCAATTGGTGGAGCTGCCGGATAAAACTGGAGAATCTTCCTTAAAACCCATGGAGCAATGGTTTGTGGATCGGCATCTTCTTTTGGCGGCAGGAATGAGGAGCGTTGAAGACGAGACACGACTGTTGGACGGAGACGGTCGCACAGGTGGCTTGTCAGCGGCTGTTTTGTCTAAGTTCCGAACCGGGAAACGCGACTTATATCAGAAAATTGTTTCTGCTTATTTAGAGGAAGGCACGGTGGATATCGTAAGAGAACACTTTGAAACAAATCTACTGCCTGCGCTGCGAAACAGCGATTCTGTCACCACAGTCCTGCGTGAATTGGCAATTATAATTTCGGCAGATATAGATATCCCGGACAAATATCGGGAGAGGTTTCGCGTTACTTACGATGAAGATGATCCCTGCGCCTTTTTGGCGGAAACATTTGTCTTTGCAGTTACCCGAAATGTAGTCCTCAAAGGAACTGAAACGCCTCGTCTGAATCCAATCGTTCAAGAAGTTCTGAAGTTTGCCAAGAAAAAACTCATTTCAAGCATGCTCCGTCCCCTGATAGATCAATTATATCAATATGCTACTGAGGGACTTTCTGTCTTTGATCCAATAGAGTTTTATCTGGAGGATTACAGGGCGCTTGTTGCTGGCGTGGTACCAGTTGAAGAGCAATTAGAGAGAGATTATAGACTAAAGATATCTCACCTCCGGTCATATCTCTTGTACCGGGATGCGAGGGAACGCCATGCGAAAGAACCCACAAAGGACTTAGAAAAACTCCACAGAGAGCTTTGGCGGGAATACGGAGGAAAACCTGAACTTCTCCAGCTCACCACGATAGATCCATCCACTACAGAATCTAAGCATGTTCTTCGGTTTGATAACGGGGATGAATACCACATAAAATTCACCCGTGAGGGAGGAGAAAATAAAAATCACCTTATTGAGGTAACCTGTAAGAACCATGATGCGGCGGAAGCCACGTAAGGAGGGGACGTTATGGTCAATAAGCCATACGAAATTTCTTTGATTCGCGCCGCCCAGGGCGGGGACAGCGCAAGTTTTGCCGAACTGTACAACCTGTACTACCAAAAGGTCTTTGCCTTCATCCGCACGATTGTACGAAACAGTGAGGACGCAGAGGACATCTTGCAGCTCACCTTTCTGAACGCTTGGCGAAATCTTGACCAGCTCTCCGATCCCGCCGCGTTCAATACATGGATCCAGGTCATTGCCAGAAACCTGTCTACCAGCCACCTGCGCAAGAAAAACTTTGTACTGCTGCTGGATGCGGAAAAGGATGACACACCGGCAGACATCGAGGATACGGAGCTGCTCCTTCCGGAGGTCTATGCCGAGCAGGAGGATTTGAGCCGCCGTCTGGGAAAGATCATTGACTCCCTCAGCGACGTGCAGCGGCAGGCAGTCATGCTGTTTTATTTCGACCAGCTCAGCGTGGAGGAGATCGCGCAGGTCATGGAGTGCAGCACCGGAACCGTCAAATCCCGTCTGTTCCTGGCTCGGAAGACCATCCGCACGGAGATTGAGGAACAGGAGCGCAAGAGCGGTCAGAAGTTCTACGGTATCGCCGGGATTCCCATGCTGGGACTCTCCGAGATCTTTGCCCGTCAGGCCGAGGCCTTCTCGCTGCCATCCTCTACCGCTGGCAGCATCCTGGAGCGCATCAGCTACACCATCGCACAGGAGGCGACAAGCGCGGCACAAAGCGCCGCAGCCACCGGGGGCGGCAGCGTATCGCCTGCAGCCGGAACTGCAGCGGAGACGGCGGCAAGCGCGGCGACAGGAGCTGCAACGAAGGCTGGGATCTCTCTGGGCGTAAAGATTCTGGCCGGAGTCCTGGCGGCGAGCGTGATCGGCGGCGGGGCGTGGCTGGTCTCCCACCAGTCTTCTGATGCGCCTCCGGTAAGCAGCGAAGCTCCCTATGTCGAAGAAAGTGCCAGCCCCAGCGGAGATACATCGGACAATGAGGCTGGCGAGCCCATAGTGTCTGAACCCGGTGCGCTGCAGTGGGACGCACTCTCGCCGGAGCAACAGGAGCTGCTTTTGGCGCTGGCGGCAGCCACAGATGCTTTTGACTACGAGGAAGCTATGGCCCTGATGTCCAGCGATACATACCTTGGTCTCTATTCCGAAGAATATTTGAAGGTATTCCCGGAGAACAACAACAGCATGTGGGGCGGCGTTTACGACGGAGAGCAGATGCTGTACTCGCTGTCCTTCTGGACGGATAGCGAAGGAGAATCGGACTATTGGTTCCATATACCCGGAAAGGAGACATACCAAGAGGCGCAGCTTTGGTATCCAAACTTCGTGTGTCTGCGCCATATGTCAGGTGAGCAAGGCAACGAAAACGGCCCCTTCCGGCATGTGGCCTATGATGC
>CASEPH010000096.1 GCA_949289625.1 uncultured Clostridia bacterium
CTGCATCGGTCTGATCAAAGGATACGGCTGGCTGGACACGGACTCCATGACGATCCGATACGGCACCAACGGGATGCCGGACATCGGTGCGGACGCGATGTACCGCAACGCCTCCGTCAAGGGGACCATCGGCACCATCCCAGAGACGCCGGGCTTGGCCGTCTGGAAGAGCGGCCACATCGGCGTGTACATTGGAAATGGAGAGGTCATCGAAGCCATGGGCACCCACTACGGTGTGGTCAAGACCCAGCTGGCAGACAGGAACTGGACCGCCTGGCTGGAGATCCCGTACATTCAGTACGACTGAGGAGGGACAGAGATATGAGAAAGAGTTGGTTTATAATCCAAGGAACGGATGACATAGGCTGTTATGAGTGCTCCCATAGCTGGGAGGTATCAGATGTGGCTGGGATGCTCTCCAGGGCAATCGATAAGGAGAACTACAATCTGTGCTCCCTGGAACAGGGGCTGGACAGAGCTGTGGAGAAGATTACGAAAGAGGAGTACGATCAGGTCCGGGACTGGTTCTATCGTTCTGGCGGATCGGGGATGTTGGTGCATCTTGACTTTCCCAATGACCGCTGCGTGATCTCCACGCACCGCCCCAGAAAAAACGAGATTACGGTGACCAGTGGAATGATCTCCCGCCTAGCCGGCATCTATGATCAGGCTCTGGATCAGAGCGGACTGCTGGATCAGAATGCGTTCCTGGAGGGGATCGCAAGACACTATTCCGTGCGAACGATCCAGGCAGAGCCGAGGGAGTGCATATCCGGAATGGGCATGACGATGAAATAAGAGCGAGGGATGGTGAGTGAGATGGCAAAGATCGAGATCACGCTGACCTTTGACAGTGAGAAGATGGACGCGCTGGAATACGCGCTCCGGAAGGAGCGGACCACCGTCCAGAAGCAGATGGACGAAGCTCTTCGGCAGCTCTACGAGACAAAGGTTCCGGAGGCGGTGCGGGACTACCTGGACAACAAGAACAAGCCCATGCCGCCGAAAAGACCACCCCGGCATACCAAAGCTGCCGATCTTGCTGAGAAGAAGCGAGACTCAGAGGTACAGGTGGACGAGGCCCATCGAGTCGGACCAGTCCGAGAGGGTCAATAGCTCTCAGAAAAGCTTATCGCCGGTGAATGGGAAATTTGGAGTTGACCGAAAAAAGTACGAGGATAAAGGACCGCCGTGGTGTGCCCCGGCGGTCCGGCCACAAAGCCCCGCACTGCGGGGCTTTGTCACCAGGGGACCACCGCCGTCGGTTTTCGGAGTTTCTCAAAATTCCGCAGTGGTGGTTTCACGGAATGCCGGTGTATCAAGGGGTTCCGCCCTGCTTCACCGCCGTATTGGACAATTGGAGGGAATATGGAACAAGAGAACAGAGCAAAGATCACCGTCTGGCTGAAGCCGGATATCGTGCAGCGCATGGACGGATGGCTCAAAGCGGACAACTGCAAAAGCCGTGGGGAGTTCACGGAGAAGGCCCTCCGGTTCTACATGGGATACCTTGCAACTGAGGACACATCGGTGTTCCTCTCCCGCACCCTGGTGGACACCCTTCAGGGGATCGTGGCGGACAGCCACAACCGCCTGCGCTCCATGATATTCAAGTGGTGCGTGGAGCTGAACATGATGGGCCACACCATCGCTGCCCACTTCCGGGCAGACCCCATCAACCGCAGAGAGCTGCGGGCCTATGCCGTGGATGAAGTGCGGCGAACCAACGGCCAGATCAGCTTCGACAGGGCGCTGGATCAGCAGCGCCGGTTCCCGGATGAACCGGGTGACCTGTTCGAAGTATGAGCAGGCTCCGTTTCATGTCACCGTATCTCAAGGGCGGAGGCGGCAGCAGCACAAAGATGGTAAACCGTATGCAGTACTTCGCCACCCGGCCCGGCGTGGAAGTGCTCCGGGAGGCGCCGGATGATCTGCCGGCCACGAAAAAACAGCAGACCTACATCCGGCGGCTGCTGCGCTCCTTCCCGGAAGCGAAGGAGTTGCTGGAATACGAGGACTATCTGAAAAAGCCAACGCAACTGTCAGCATCAGAGTTCATCCAGCAGGCCCGGGAGAATTTCGTGGACCCAATGAGTCAGCGGGAGAACTATCTGGACTACGTGTCCCACCGCCCCGGTGTGGAACTGCGGGGAGAGCACGGTCTCTGGACCAGCGGGGGCAAGGTAGAAAATCTAGCCCAGGCAGTCCGGGAGGTGGCGGAGCACACCGGCGTCCACACGTTGCCGGTGGTGGCCATCCGCCGGCAGGACGCGGAGCGGCTGGGCTATGACAGCGCGGAGAACTGGCGGGCACTGGTAAGCGCCTGCCTCTGCGACATCGCCCAGGGCTACAAGATCCACCCGGATCACCTGCGGTGGTACGCCGCCTTCCACAGGAAGGAGCGAAGCGTCCACATCCACATGGTGATTTTCTCCTCGGATCCCAAGGAAGGATATCTCACCAAGGACGGCATCCGGCAGGTGAAGTCTGCCTTCGCCCGGCGGATCTTCCAGCAGGACCTGATGCACGTTTATGAACAGAAGACAGAGTACCGCAGCCATCTGCAACAGGATGCGGCGGAAGCCATGGGGGAGCTGATCCGGCAGATGCGGGAAGGGACCCTGGAGAATCCCCAGCTGGAACAGCAGATGGTGGAACTGGCACGGCGCCTGCAAACCGTCAGAGGGAAAAAGGTCTACGGCTACCTGCCGCCGGAGGTAAAGCTGATGGTGGATGGGATCGTGGATGCGCTGGCTGCTGATGAGCGGGTGGCAGAAGCCTACGACCTCTGGAACGAGATGCGGGAGGCCATCTGCCGGACCTACTCTGAGCACCTGCCGGAGCGACAGCCCCTGTCCAAGCAGAAAGAGTTCAAGCCGGTGCGCAACATGGTGATCCGGGAGGCATTGCTGCTGGGTCAGCAGGAAGTGAGTATCGCAGAAGAGTCGGAGGGAGGGAGTGACATAGCCCCACCCCAACCGGCGGCTGGCACCGCGATAGATGAAGTGGATAGGGTATATCACCAGGAGAAGGGGCACCAGGAGGCGGCAGAACAAAGCACAGCTCATAATGCAGAATACATAGATCATAATACCCGGCCATCACCGGAGCACAGCCTGCTTCCGGCAGCGCAGGCCGTCTCAAAACTCTTTTATCACATGAGCCGGATCTTCGAGGACAACTGCAAGACAGACGCCATGCACCGCGGCCTGCAGATCGACCGGAAACGCCGGCAGCAGCTCCGGGAGCGGCGGCTGGCTATGGGACACAAGCCGGATGACCATGAGAATGAGGAGATCAGGCTCCAGTAAAGCATAATTTTCAATCTAAAGAGCAATGGTCGAGTTTCTGCTGGACAGAGAAACGTGTATTGAGTATACTATAGTCAACTGAGAAGGTTCGCCTGATCGATTAGGAGGAGATTTCATGGACGGAGCCATGGAAAACCTGTATCGAAAAATAGCTGCCATCGGACGAAGGTTCCGGGCAGAGCGTGTGGTGCTGTTCGGCTCCAGAGCCAGGGGGGACAACCGCTCCCGCAGTGACATTGATATCGCGGTTTTCGGAGCGTCCCCAGATGACTTGCCTGCATTTCGTGAGCAGCTGGACGAATTGCCGACCCTCCTGGAATTTGATCTGGTTTTTGTGACAGAGCAAACCGATCCAAAATTGGTGGCCAATATTGAACGGGATGGTGTGATTTTAATGGACAAAATGCAGGAGAAGTATGAAAAGCTGGTCCAGGCCGTTCAACGATTGGATGAGGCCATCGCTGATTACGATCAGATGGGCCTGGATTCCATCCGCGATGGTGTCATCCAGAGATTTGAGTTCTGTGCGGAGCTGGCCTGGAAGACACTGCGAGAGTATTTGCTGGACCAGGGGTATACAGAGATCAACAGCCCGAAGTCTGTGATGAAGCAGGCGTTTGCGGACGGTATTCTGGATCACGAAGAAGGCTGGCTCCACCTCCTGGATGCCCGCAATGAAACCTCGCATATCTACGATGAAGTAACAGCCACAACTGTATTCGGAGATATCCGGACTGTGTACGATCCGCTCTTGAAAAACCTGATTCAGAAACTAGGGACAAAATAAATCTCAGCTTAATTTACGATCGATTTGGAAGCGCCCGTTCTCCATCTGGAGAGTGGGTGCTTTTTCTTTTAGGGGTGAGATGATCATAAAAGAATATATCCTATTCAGTGACGAGCAAAAGCGCCGGGCCAATGCGGTGGATCTGGAGGATTACCTGCTCCGCCGGGGCGAGAAACTACTTCCCTCGGGCCGGGATAAGCGTCTAGCCTCAGATCACAGTGTGACCATCCGAGGCAGCAAGTGGTTCGACCATGATACGCAGCAGGGCGGCCACGCTATCGACTTCGTGCGGACGCACGACGGATGCTCCTTTCAGGAGGCAGTCGCAAAGCTGCTGGGCGGAGAACAAGGACAGGCTTTTCGATCTGCGTCGGAAAGAAACGCGGAACCACAGAAGCTCTTTGTGCTACCACTCCCCCACCACAATATGCGCCGGGTGTATGCCTACCTTATGAAGCAGCGGCACATCGACCGGGATATCATCACCCATTTCGCGCGGGCGGGAACGCTCTATGAGGATGCGAAATATCACAACGCCGTGTTCGTCGGAACAGATGAACACGGCGTTGCCCGTCACGCGCAGAAGCGCAGCACCAACAGTGGACCACGACAATGCGGGAGATTAGGGCTGCGAACGGATGGCGAAACAGATCTCCTCGGAGTTCGGTATTCCCACTCGTCGACTGGTCCCGGAGCAAAAGGATTGGAATGAGGACCTCTGCGCCCTGTGGGAAGCCCCAAGGCGTCAGAGAATGGAGATGGAAATGAGGTGAAAATCTCACGTGAATCAGAATGTCTGGTCACTGATCGGCTTTGCCGCGGTGGCTTTGATCGTGGTGGGCGGGCTGGCATTTCTTTCCCAGCACTACACCCTGGACAATATCAAGAGTAAAACTGTGGGTGACGGGCAGTACGGCACAGCCCGCTGGGCGACAAAGCGGGAGGTTCAAAAGACGTACCGCCATGTGCCTTTCCGGCCGCACCGCTGGCGGAGGGGCAAACAGCTGCCGAAGCAGCAGGGGCTGGTGCTGGGCAGCGTGGGCCGGAAGAACCATGTCACAGCCTTAGTGGATTGCGACGACATACACTGCCTGATGATCGGAGCAAGTGGTGTCGGCAAGAC
>CASEPH010000097.1 GCA_949289625.1 uncultured Clostridia bacterium
CACCGGCTCCAGCCATTCATTGCTGGTTTCCTCGCCGGGGACCTCCACAGCGATGTGGCTGAACCAGCTGTCCGCTTTGGCTCCGTGCCAGTGCTTCACATCCGGCGGGATGACAATGACAGTACCGGGGACCAGGCTGACCGCATTTTTGCCCGCCTCCTGGTACCAGCCCTCTCCTGCGGTGCAGATCAGAATCTGGCCGCCGCCGCTCTTTGCGTGGTGGATGTGCCAGTTGTTGCGGCAGCCCGGTTCAAAGGTGACATTGGCAAGTCCCACCACGCTCTCACCGGGCTTGGTCAGGGGATTCAGATAGGAGTTGCCAATAAAATACTGGGCAAAGGCGGTGTTGGCCATTCCCTGGCCAAATACATTTTGTTCATCAAAGGTGGCTTTGTCCTGGATTTTCATAATCGGTTCCTCCTAAAAATACAATAGTTTCCATTGGGCCGTTGGCTCACTCTATTTGACTGCCTGCTGCTTGCGGATGTGAAAGCGGAGATAATCCAGACGCTCCAGCTGTTTCTCCCGAAAATGAATTTCGTCCAGGGTGTGCCCACGCTTCTGGTCCAACATCCGCAGGCGCTGCGCCTCAGAGCCCTTGTGTTCCAGCAGAAGTTTCATATAGGTTTCGATCTCGTCGTTCTGAAAGCCCACATCGTGTAAAGTCATAATCATACTCAGACGTTCCAGGTCCGTGTCGTCATACTGCCAGTTGCCCATAACTTTTTTCACTGTGCCGCACAGACCCCAGCTCTCATATTCCCGCAGGATCTCCAGGGGGATGCTATACCGCGCACTGGCTTCGTAGATTGTCATTGCCTCACCCCTTCCAGCCAGATATTTTTACAAAAAATAGGCGTCCTTTTGGGGACGCCTATATTGTAGCCCTGGGGCAAAATAATGTCTAATGCTTATATTAAATTATGTTCTATACCAGAAATGTATTTCTTAGAAAATTCGATGAATGCGGCGGCTGCGGCGGAAAAAATCTGCGTCTTTTTCCATACCAGCACGGTGTTGGATTCCAGAGGAGGGGAGAGGGGAATAAATCGCAATCCCGGGTAGCTGCACTCCAGATTTAAGGTCAGTACACTGCTGCCGCCCGCTTGTACCAGGGAGGCGAGATTGTAGAGCAGGTTTCCAACAGCTGTGATCCGAAGTCCCTCTGCGTACGGTCCGAACCAGTTGAACAGCTCGTTCTGTACGATCTCGCGTGCAGGCAGGATCAGGGGTACCGCAGCCAGATCTGCCGGCCTCACACACGGCTTAGAAGCCAATTCCGAGTCCTCTTTGACCAGTACCCCCCACTGTTCCCGGCACGGTGTGCGAAGAAAGCTGTACTTCGTAATATCCACGGGCTCCTGCAAGAGGCCCACATCCAGAAGGCCCCGCTCAATGCGCTCTTTGATATTATCGGAGTTTCCGCTGTAGATCGTAAAACTGACCAGTGGATTTTCCTCCTGAAAGGCAGTGAGCAGCTGTGCCAAAAAGCTGGAGCTCTGCAGCTCCCCGCTCCCCACTGAGACGGTGCCCTCCAATTGTTCCTCGCGGTGCTGAAGATCGTCTTTTGTTTTATCCGCCAAAGCCACGATCTCCTCTGCCCGCCGGCGGAGAAGCATCCCTTCCTCTGTTAAAATGATATGGTGTTTGCTTCGACGAAACAGTTGGACGCCCAGCTCCTCCTCCAGCTGCATCAGCTGTCTGGACAGGGTGGGCTGGGTCAGATGGAGAAGATTGGCGGCTTTCGTGATGTTCTCCTCCCGGGCAACCAGCAGAAAGTATTTCAAGACACGGATTTCCATGGGGTGTCACTCCTTTTTCTTCAAGCGTAGCATGGCGGTAGGAGAAAATCAACATAAGTTGACATATATCATGTGAAAAATGTATCAATAGGACAAAGTTTATCCTGTATCAAGAGATGAACGGATGTTCCGTTTGAAAAGCTGGCTCATGAAAAATCCGCCGAGTATACTGCTCGGCGGATTTTCCTATATCCCTATATGTTCTGATTTCCGGCGGACCAGACGTGGCTCTCCTTCGCCGCGGCCGGCGTGTTCTGGGCCATCACGCCCACCAGAGGATGGGGAACATAGGGCTCCTCCAGATAGGCGCACTCCTCGTCGGTCAGCTCCAGATCCACCGCTTTCGCGGCGCCTTCAATATGGCGGAGCTTGGTGGCGCCCACCACCGGAGCGGTCACCTTGGTAAGCAGCCAGGCCAGGGAGACCTCCGTCATGGAAACGCCCCGCCGGTCCGCCAGCTCCGCCACCCGCTGGATAATGGGCGCATCCTGAGCCGCCATGCCGCCATACTTCATCTGCGCATAGCTGTCCTCCTGAAGCCGCTTAGAGGTCTCGCCAGGGTGTTTGGACAGCCGGCCGCCGGCCAGGGAGCTGTACGGCGTCATGGCGATGTTTTCCTCCCGGCAGAAGGGGGCCATCTCCCGCTCCTCCTCCCGGAAGATCAGGTTGTAGTGGCTCTGCACGGAGACGAATTTGGCGAAGCCCTCCCGCTCCGCCAGGGCGTTGGCCTTGCACAGCTGCCACGCGAAGCAGTTGGAGATGCCGATGTACCGGGTCTTGCCCTCCTTCACCATCTGGTTGAGACCATCCAGAATGTCATAGAGAGGCGTCT
>CASEPH010000098.1 GCA_949289625.1 uncultured Clostridia bacterium
ACAGTCGGGGAATGCCGGAGACAGTGAAACCAATGAACATCCTGAAAACGATGAAAATGAAGATACTCCTATGGAAAATAATACACTTAAATTGACCATAAACGGTCGCTCTTTTACAGCTACATTAGTTAAGAATTCATCTACAGAGGCGCTGATGAAACAATTGGCGCAAGGAAGTGTAGACATTCGCATGAATGATTACGGAGATATGGAAAAGGTAGGCTCTTTAGGTTTTTCCTTGCCAAGAAATGACCGGCAGACAACCACAGCTCCCGGCGACCTGATTCTGTATCAGGGCAACTCGTTTGTTATTTATTACGATACGAATTCATGGAACTTTACTCGCTTGGGAAAGGTGGATGGCGTGTCCAGCCGCAATGAGATGCTGGATTTGCTGGGTGGCAAAGGAGAAGTTATCGTAACCCTTTCGCTAGCAGAATAAAAAACTTGACAAAAAGAATTAGAATAAGGTCTTGCTCAGGGGCAATTATATTGGCTCTGAGCAATTTGTTTTTTAATAGGATTTTTTACTTTTGCATCCTTTTACGTGCATACATTTAATTGACGACTTGAATGAAAAAACGAACGATACCTGTTTTACTGCTCAGCCTGGCCTATCATGCAGGAATGGCCCAGAAGCCACAACGAGATACACTTTCATTGACAAGTAAGATTCACCAGATAGATGAGGTGGTAGTGACTGGCGTACGCCATGAAACGGATGTGCGACATCTTTCACAGACCGTATCGGTCGTAGGGCGCGCCCAGATAGAAAGTGCCTTGCAATCGTCTTTGTTGCCCGTGCTTACTGAGCAGGTGCCCGGACTCTTTGTCACTTCGCGAGGTACCATGGGCTACGGTGTGTCAACCGGAGCGGCGGGCGGCATTTCTCTGCGTGGACTGAGTGGAGGTACGGCCCGGTTGATGGTTATGATTGACGGCCATCCGCAATATGCCGGGATTTTCGGTCATCCGATAGCCGATGCCTACCAGTCGTTTCTGGCCGAGCGTGTAGAGGTATTGAGAGGGCCAGCCTCGGTACTTTACGGTTCGAATGCTATGGGAGGCGTGATTAATATTGTGACACGGAAAATGCAGGAAGACGGGGTCGATACACACCTTCATGCAGGTTACGGTTCGTATAACACGCTGGAAACGGAACTGACCAACCGTGTCCGCAAGGGACGGTTCTCGAGCGTGGTATCGGGCTCATACAATCGTACCGACGGGCATCGGACCGATATGGGATTTGAACAATACGGCGGATATGCCAAGTTGGGATATGAAGTGGCTGAACACTGGAACCTGCGTGGAGATGTAAACGTGACACATTTTAATGCCTCCTACCCCGGTCCGATAGCTGCTCCGTTACTCGACGGCGACCAGCGCATTACGCGCGGAGTCACTTCTTTTGCCATGGAAAACCACTACGAAAAGACTTCCGGCGCATGGAGCTTCTTCTATAACTGGGGGAACCACTGGATTAACGACGGATATACTCCTTCTGCCGGAGAGGATCCGCAAGATGCCCGCTTCAACTCCCGCGACCACATGATGGGTGTTTCGCTCTATCAAAGTACCCGATTCTTTGAGGGAAACCGCATTACCTTTGGCTTCGACTGGTTCCGCTACGGAGGACATGCGTGGAATGAGTATGTGAGTGGAGAAAATGCGGGTACGTCTGCCGACTTGGTGGATAAGCAGGAAGATGAACTGGCCGGATACGTGGACTTGCGTCAGGACATCCGTTCGTGGCTGACGTTCAATGCCGGACTTCGGGTAGACCATCATTCGCGTGTGGGAACGGAATGGGTACCGCAGGTCGGTCTGGCTTTCCATCTGCCACAGACTATGGAACTGAAGGCATCGGCTTCAAAAGGTTTCCGCTACCCTATCCTTCGGGAAATGTACATGTTCCCGCCACAAAACCCTGACCTGCAACCGGAATCTATGTGGAACTATGAACTGGCCTTTTCACAGCAACTGATGAATGGCAGGCTGCAGTATGGTGTCAATCTGTTCTTCATTGACGGGAAAAACCTTATCCAGACGTTACCGAATCCTAACGGAAGCGGTATGCTGAACCAGAACTCCGGAGAGATAGAGAATGCGGGTGTAGAAGTACAGGCTGCCTACCGTATCGACCGCCACTGGTCGGTAGACGGAAATTACAGCTACCTTCACATGAAGAATCCGGTCATCGCCGCTCCGGAACATAAGCTTTACGCCGGAGCCAGTTTCTCGCAAGGGCGGTGGAACGTGTCTACGGGTCTGCAATACATTGCCGGACTTTATACGCAGACGGACCCCGTGGTGACCGAAGATTTCGTGCTTTGGAACCTGCGTGCCACCTTCCGTGTGAACCGCTGGCTGGACATCTGGGCACGTGGTGAAAACCTGTTAGCACAGAAATATGAAATCAATGCCGGGTATCCCATGCCGCGTGCCACTGTGATGGCCGGAATCAATCTCAATTTTTAGGATAAGTTTGTGAAATTCATAAGTTCTGCCTATTTTTGCTCTCATTATGAAAAAGACAATCACTTCTCTCCTACTGGTGTGGGCGATAGGCTCATGCGGTACATCTTTCCTTCAGGCACAGACCGCCGTAGAAAAAGGTCTGAAGAGTATCAA
>CASEPH010000099.1 GCA_949289625.1 uncultured Clostridia bacterium
CTTCAGGGTGCAGTTGGAGAAGTTGCCCTCTACTTCGTTGTGGGCAGGGCCCATGTCAGGCATGGCAGGCATTCCGCCACCAGGACCACCGGGGCCGCCAGGACCGCCAGGACCGCCAGGACCACCAGGACCTCCCGGACCGCCGAGACCACCAGGGCCGCCAGGACCTCCCGGACCACCAGGACCACCGGGGCCACCAGGACCGCCGGGACCACCAGGACCCTTGCCGCTACCGGGCATACCATTGGGATCGTCGTTGGGGAAGGCCTGGAGAATCACGCCGTCCTTGCTGTTAAGGGTTGCATCGTCCACATTCATGGTGATGCCCCGGCCCTTGACCTGGAACACAGCGTTGTCTGTATTAAACACGGTGCCCTTGTCCACAATCAGGGTGCCCTGACCGTTTCCGCCGTGGGCCATGACGCCCACCTTCTTGGAGTTGACGGTGCAGCCGGTAAAGGTAGCGTTGCCCTCCATGCACATGATAACAGGATAGTTGCCCATGTTCAGGGTACAGCCGGTGAACTGATCCAGGCAGTTGCCGATGGAATAGGCACCGTAGCCGCAGTTCTCGGACTCCAGCAGGCAGTCGTTCAAGTACAGACGTGCTTTCTTGGTGGCGTCGGTGGACATGCAGCCCCAGTTTTCGCACTTGATATGGCAGCGATTATAAGTGGCGGTAGCGGAATCCACCAGGTTGGTGGCCCGGACACGACCGGTCAGACCCAGCATCCACGGCACCTTGGTCATACCGGAAACATTGTTGGGCTTATCGCCGTCCTTGACGAACAGCTCCGAGTCGTTTACCTCTACAGTGGCCTCTTCGCGGCCCACTACGGTAACACGAATGGAACCCACGGTATGGATCTTCGCCCGATTGATGGTGACCTTGGAGGTGCCTGCGGCGGTAATACCAGCACCATGGCCTACAAAGTCATTGCCGCCGTTGCCAATCAGATTCATGTTGGCATCATTGATGGTGACCACGCTGTTGCCGTCTACATAGACGCCGCCGAAGTTATCGGACTGGGAGTCGATGGTGAGGCCATCCACGGTGGTGTCTGTGACATTGCCTGCCAGAACGGCGGCAGGGACGGATTTTTCTGGGACATACTTGCCGTCGGCGATCACTACGGCGTTGGCCATTTCAAAGTGATCCACCCGGCCATGGTTTTCATAGTCCACCGCAACAGGCTCACTGACAGTGAGGACCACGTTCCCGTTATAGGTGCCGGGCAGCATTTCTGTGGTTACGCCGTCCACAGTCATGGTCAGGCATTTGCCGGCAGGAGCCGACAGTGCGGCATCTGGGGCGATGGTCAGGCTGGAAAAGCTCTGACTGGACTCCACCACCCACTGGCCGGTGACCTTTTTTTCGTTCATGGGAATCTCTCCTTTAGCGCCGAGCGCAAAACTCGATATTTTCATATCATAACATATAGTATAGAGAGCCGTTTCGGGCCTGTCAAGCGAGGGGAAACAAATGAAACGAAATGGGCACAAAGAGGGAGCGCTTTCGCGCTCCCTCTGAAAGATTAGCTGTTAAGATAGTCCCGCAACTCCTGATGTCGTGCGTAGACCTGATCCACGCCGGATTGCCACAGCGCCCGGATCTTTTCCAGATCCTTTTCCGTCCGAGAAAAACCAACTGTATTGTAAGGCAGGAATAGAAATACATCTCCCTGTTTCTCCAGCTGGAACAGTTCCTCCCGCTGCCGGTTATAGACTTCCGCTCGATGCTTCAGGGCATCCACAAATTTTGGATACTTTCGATAGAGTCTGGCAGCGGCAGAGAGCAGCTTTTCCTGCTTTTTCTCATAGGACCGTTCCCGGGTTGCTACCACGATCACCTTATCGCAGCCAGCGTCAATCACCCTTTGAAAGGGAATGGGATCCGCTACACCTCCATCCATGCTGGGAATGCCGTCAGCTTCAATGATGGGGAACAGCATAGGCATGGCGCAGGTGGCGCGTAACGCGATGAATTTCTCGTCCCGCTTGGGCAGGGGAAGGTAGGCTGCCTGCCCGGTGCGTACATCGGTCACCACGGCTTCCGCCACGCCGGGATAGGCGGCAAAGGTTTCATAGTCAAAGGGGATAAGCTTGTTGGGGATCTCATCATAGACGAAATCCAGATTGAAATAGCAGTTGTTGAGGGGATTGAGCATATGGCTTGAGCCCATGTAGCGGTCATCGTTCACATAGGTTTGGAGAATCTTTAGATTTCGTCCCCGTTGCCGGGAAATGTAGCTGACGCCATAGGCGATGCCGGCGGAAACACCGGTGACATGATCCGCCATGATTCCTTCATCCAGCAGTCCATCGCAGACGCCGCTGGAAAAAATGGTGCGGTTTGCGCCGCCTTCCAGTGCAAGACCAAGTTTCATAGAGGTATCCTTTCTGTTATAAACGATAGTCGGTGACAGTGCCCCGTGGCTACGGTGGACGGGACACTGTCCATTATAATACAATTTTTGCGGGAAGCAAACTGCTGAATCAAAATTTGCCTAAAGAATAAGAAAAATTCATAAAAATTTTACCAATATATGTATAACACTGCCGCTTGCCGTCCACAATAGCGTCGGAGGTGCAAAATATGCAAAACGAAAACAAAAAGAAACGCTTTGCTGGCAAGGGCTACTACATAGCCCTGATCGCCTGCATTGCAGCAGTCGGTATCTCAGGCTATGTATTTGTGAAAACTGCCCGCGATTCCGCGGTGGAGACTGTGGCCGTTGCCACGGTGTCTCCCACAGCTACCGCGGAGGCATCGGAAAAGGCCGAAACTTCGGCCAAGGTGGAGACCGGTGCAAAGACCGGGGAGACAGCAACGTCTGAAAGTCCCGCTGTTTCCGCTTCTACGGAGACGGATCAGATGGAGGACGCCTATGAAGAGACCATGGCAGAGGCGGACGTGGATCCGGTAATCGCCTGGCCTCTGGTAGGAGAGGTAATCGCTACCTTTAGCCAGGACACTCTGTCCTATAGTCAGACCATGGAGGACTGGAGAACCCACGAGGGCCTGGACATCGCGGCCGAGGCTGGTGCGGTGGTATCCGCCACCCAGGACGGCACTGTGACCGCAGTCTATGAGGACGATTATCTGGGCAACGTGGTGGTGGTATCCCACAGCGGAGATCTGGCCACCATGTATGCCAACCTGGCGGATTCTCCTGTGGTCGCGGTAGGGGATACGGTGACTGCCGGCCAGACCCTGGGAGAGATCGGAAATACAGCCCTTCTGGAGACGGCGGAGCCGGATCACCTGCACTTTGAGGTGTTCCAGAACGGAAATCCCATGGATCCCATGGACTATCTGCCGGAATAATTGTTCAGCACAAGTATGAAAACACCGCGGACAGGGGACCAAACCTGCCGCGGTGTTTCCGTAGAAAAAGAGAGAGAGAAAATGAAAGCAAATCGGAAGTATCTCGATTGCATCTTTATCATACAGGCCGGATTTGTGGATTCGTTGAAAAAATTATGGCTATTTTGTTAACTCTGATAGAATCTGAGTATAATACGAGGCCGCCGCAGTACAACTGCGGCGGCCCAAGTAATTTTGTGGGGTTATGCTGTC
>CASEPH010000100.1 GCA_949289625.1 uncultured Clostridia bacterium
TGAAACCATTTTGGAGCTTGGCATGGGTCCGGGTGCAGAACTGCTGGCTCTTTCCAAATACAAGACGGATGTGAGGTTTAAAAGGAATACATGAACTAAGCCGGAAATCCCTGAGGATTTCCGGCTGTTCTCTTCTTTGTATTTTTTACACTCTTCTCATGAACAAACTGGAAGAGATGGATATTAGGAGAAAGTGGGCAGTCACCGGGATACGGGTTGTATTTGTACTGTTTACTAAGTAAAGCCATAACCTGAAGCCATAATTCCAGCTATCTTCGTCCTTTCGTCCGGTTATGCATGACGGGTCAAAAAAGAAATATTTACTACCACATGACTTGGGACAGGGACATGATTTGAACAGAATCTGTATGTATAATAGTCACTTCACAAGTTGACGAACCGAAGATTGTCTGATAAGATATGGAACATTACAATGAAAGGAGAAGGTCTTCAACTTATGGATGACGGTGACAGTAACGCCCCCGCCAAGCCTCCCTCGTACAATTATGAACAGAATCGAATGAGACATGGCCTGTACTTTCGCGAATAATGTGACAGGTCGTGTCTTTTTGCGCTTTTTCTGTAATTGTTATGATTTGAGGAGGTACTTACAATGGAAAATTCTATCTTATTTATGATTTTACTGCAGGTGTTTCTGATCCTGCTCAACGCAGTCTTTGCCAGTGCGGAGATTGCAGTAATTTCTATCAATGACGCCAAGCTGGCCCGAATGGCGGCGGAGGGAGACAAACGGGCCGTGCGTCTGGCTCGTCTGACCAGCCAACCGGCCCGCTTTCTCGCCACCATCCAGGTGGCCATCACTCTGTCCGGCTTCCTGGGCAGCGCCTTTGCGGCGGAAAACTTTTCAGACGGCCTGGTCAATTGGCTGGTAAGCCTGGGTGTGGGCATTCCCGCTGCTACCCTGGACGCCATCGCCGTGGTCATCATCACGCTGGTTTTGTCCTACTTTACCCTGATCTTTGGTGAGTTGGTTCCCAAACGGGTGGCCATGCGTAAGGCAGAGTCTCTGGCGCTGGGAATCTCCGGCCTGATCTCCGCCATCGCCAAGCTGTTTGCCCCCATCGTGTGGTTCCTGACCGCTTCTACCAATGCCGTCCTCCGCCTGCTTGGCATCGACCCCAATGCCGAGGAGGAGACCGTCAGCGAGGAGGAGATCCGCATGATGGTGGATGTGGGTACCCAGAAAGGCACCATTGACCACGAAGAAAAGCAATTCATCCAAAACGTCTTTGAGTTTGACGACTTGACCGCCGGGGAGATTGCCACCCATCGAACCGATCTGACCATTCTGTGGCTGGAGGAGAGCATGGAGGAGTGGGCTGCTACCATCCACAACAGCCGCCACACCCGGTATCCTGTGTGCGGAGAATCCGCGGATGATGTGGTGGGTATCCTCAATGCAAAAGATTACTTCCGCCTGACGGACCGGAGCCGTGAGACCGTACTGGAACAGGCGGTGGAGACCCCCTATTTGGTACCTGACAGCGTCAAGGCAGATGTGCTGTTCCGCAACATGAAAGGTGGCTGTCATCCCTTGGCGGTGGTGCTGGACGAATATGGCGGCATGACGGGCATTGTTACCATCAACGATCTTGTGGAGCAGCTGGTGGGAGATCTGGGCGAGGAGGATATATGCCGAAACGCCCTACCCCTGATCGAGGCTGTGGACTCCGGCACCTGGAAGATCCGTGGAGAGGCGCCTCTGGAGGAGGTTGCCCAAACACTTGGTGTCACGCTGCCCTGTGAAGACTTCGATACCTTTAACGGACTGATCTTTGGGGCCATGGCCACCATTCCCGAGGATGGATCCACCATTGAAGTGGAAACCGCCGGCCTGGTGATCCGGGTCACCGAGATCCGAAATCATCAAGTGGTAACTGCGGTGGTTTGCTTGGCAGAGCCGCAGAACACCGAAAAGCAGGAACATAATAGAGGTGAGCATGAGTAATCTGTCGTTAAAACCTGTCACCAGCAAAAATCGCAGGGCTGCTGAGAAGTTGGAGGTATTTCCACACCAGACAGAGTTTATCGAAAGTATTGCGGAATGTATGAAAGAGGCGGATCAACTGGCGGCGTAGCATCCCATGTGCATCTATGACAACGACACCATGATCGGTTTTACCATGTACGGAATGATCCTGGAGCCCGCCTATACAAGACTTTGGTTTGACCGCTTGCTGATTGATAAGCAGCATCAAGGTAAAGGCTATGCAAAGCCTGCGGTCCAGCTGATCCTACAGGAGATTCGCTCCCACTATCCCAATACAGATATTTATCTCAGCGTGTACGCAGAAAACCATCCTGCAATCGCTTTATATCGCTCCTTTGGATTTGAATTTACAGGCGAACTGGATACCAAAGGGGAAGAAATCATGATATATCGAAGTACCATGTGAGAAAAGAGTTGAATTCAATATAAGCAGTATGTTTCGAGTAACACACGATACAAAACACGCCGACCTCAAGGAGATTCTGGCTTTGATCCGAACAAAGAACCCGATAGGATTTGAGCTGCTCTATGCCCGGTATTACCGGCTTCTGTTTAGCACTGCCTATGCGGTGCTCCGGCAGGAGAGCGACGCTATGGACGCGGTA
>CASEPH010000101.1 GCA_949289625.1 uncultured Clostridia bacterium
CTGGTATGGCCGTCCAGCTCCGTAACGAAGAGGTGCCCTGCCTCCGGGGCGGCTTCTTCCGGGTGCTGCTCCGGATCCGTCTCTGCCCCTTCCTTTTCCGGGAAAAGCTTCTCCAGGATCAGCTCCGTGATCCTGCCCTTGTCCCGGTTCGGTACCAGGAGGTCAATGGCGGAATCCCGCAGGACCGCCTGCATGCTTTCGTTCTGCATGGCGGCGTCCACATAACAGCCTGCCGCGACGATGAGGGCCTCCGGATTCAGCTTCTTTGCCCGGTGGAGCATCTGGCGGGATTTCTTGTCCGCCACATTGGTGACCGTACAGGTATTGATGATGTAGACATCCGCCGGATCCGCAAAGGAGACCTCCAGAAATCCCGCCTTTCTCAGGGCCTCTGAGATGGCGTCGGACTCATAGGTATTGACCTTGCAGCCCAGGGTATGGATGGCGAATTTTTTTTGATTTTGATCTTTCAACATAGGCTTGACTTTATATCCCAACATGGTAAAATTTACAGTAACTACATAGCGATCCGGTCAGTCTGAAGCCCTCCGCTTCAGCCGGGCAGGAGATAGATTGAGGAGGTATGTTCCAATGAAAACCGTCAAAATTTCCCTGAGCTCCATCGACCGTGTAAAGTCCTTTGTCAATGACATCAACCGTTTTGACTGTGATTTTGATCTGGTAAGCGGACGTTACATCATCGACGCAAAGTCCATTATGGGTATTTTCTCCCTGGACCTTTCCAAGCCGATCACCCTGAACATCCACGCCGACAAGAACGTCGATGAGATCATGGAGATCCTGCAGCCCTATCTGGTAAACTGATCAGACAGGGATCCCAGTTTTGTTCAAGCGACAGGTTTTCCTGTCTTTGAAATACCCGGCAGAAACTGCCGGGTATTTTTTTGCCTCATCAGCTGCACCAGATGACTTCCTCCGTGGAGACTGCCGTCTCCAGCATCCCGTCGATCTTTTCCGCAAGCTTCAGCTCGGATTTTTGAATGGATTTCAGATTGGGCTTCGTCACCGGATGCTTTGCCACAAAGATGGTACAGCAGTCCTCATAGGGAAGGATGCTGGTCTCATAGGTATCGATCTTCTCAGCCAGGTCCACGATCTCCTGCTTGTCAAAGCCGATCACCGGCCTGTAGACCGGAAGTCCGCAGACCTCGTCCGTAGTCCTTAAGGAAAACATGGTCTGGGAAGCCACCTGTCCGATGGACTCTCCCGTGATCAGTCCGATGCAGTCATTGGCCTCCGCAAGGCGCTCTGCGATCTTCATCATATAGCGCCGCATGATGATGGTCAGCTCGTCATGGGGACACTGCTCGTAGATGTAGAGCTGGATCTCCGTGAAGTTGATGACATGGAGCTTGATGGGACCTGCATAGCGGGCCACAAGCTTTGCCAGATCCACCACCTTCTGCTTTGCCCGCTCAGAGGTATATGGCGGCGCATGGAAGTACACGGCCTCCAGCCGGACGCCCCTCTTTGCGATCATATAACCTGCCACCGGGCTGTCGATGCCGCCGGAAAGCAGCAGCATGGCCTTTCCATTGGTTCCGATGGGCATGCCGCCGGCGCCTTTTATGGTCTTGGTGTACACGTTCACATGCTGGCGGACCTCAATGTACACGATAAAATCCGGATCATGCACATCCACACGGGAATCCGGGAAGGCCTCCAGGATATCATGGCCCACCTCTGCGTTGATCTCGTCTGAAGTAACGGGATAGTGCTTGTCCGCCCGCTTTGCCCGGACCTTAAAGGAGAAGCCTCCCTCCGGATGCTCCCGCTTCACAAAGGCCAGCACCTTTTCCCGCAGCTCCTCAAAGCCGCATTTTTCCATCTGCATCATGGGACAGATGCCCGTTACGCCGAAGACCTTTGTCAGGGCCCCGATCACCTCATCATAGTCGTAGTCCGTCTTGGCATTGACGTAGATGCGGCCCTGCTCCTTCTGAATGGCAAAGGATCCCTCCACCTTCTCCAGATGCAGCCGGATCTGCTGCATAAGGGCGTCCTCAAAGATATAGCGGTTCTTTCCCTTGGTTCCGATCTCCGCATATTTGATCAAAAAACTCTGGTATTCCATGTATCATCTGCTCCTTCCGGCATGTTTCCGATCCTGTTTGAAACGTTCTTTCCATTTTTGCCTAATTGGGAGCATTTGTCAAGACACTTCCAGCCTCTTTTGAAAATTCCCCAGTACCTCCCTGGGAGAAAGCACCGTGGAAAAGGCGTGCTCATCCAGCTCCCTGAGCAGCCGTTTCAGGCGGTAAAGCTCGTACTGATCCACCACCACGAAGCTGATGAAGGTCTGCTCTCCGGTATATTCTCCCACGCCGTGCCAGCTGGTAACGCCCCGGTGCATGGCCTCCATAAGTTGCTTTCCCAGCTCCGGCTTTTTGGAGATCACCAGGATGCTCACCTTCAGGTTCTGGGTGTGCACCCGATCCATCACAAGGCTTGCCGCAGCGGAAAACAGCATGGAATAAGCCGCCACGTCGATGTCGTTCATCACCGCTGCAAACACATAGATAAAGGCGTTGATGGCATTGCTGATCTTTCCTACGCTGTAGCCTGGATGCATCTTGGCGCAGTACATGCCCACCACGTCGTTTCCGCCGCCGGAGCCTCCTGCCCGCAGGGTCGTTCCCACGCCAAAGCCGGAGATGGCGCCGCCCACGATGCTGTTCAGCAGAGGATCCGACAGGATCATCTCCTTCGGAGTGGGGATCAGCGCCATCAGCACCGACTGAACGCAGACGCAGAGGATGGTCCGCAGGAAAAATCCCCGCCCAAGTCCCCGGTAGGAAAACAGCAGGATCGGAACGTTCAGGCACCAGAAGATCACGCCTGTCAGATCCACTCCCGCAGGGTCAAAGTGGAAGGCCCATTCCAGAAAAAGCTTGATCAGCTGGGCGATTCCCGTAAAGCCGCCGCTGTAAAGCCCCTGCGGCACGATGAACAGCCGGTAGGCCGCCGCAAACAGCAATACCCCGAAAAGCGACTGGAAGATATGCCCCGCTTCATGATAAATCTGTTTTTTCATCCTTTTCGTCAAAATGGGCCGGGACTCTTCTGTCCCGGCCCAAAGTCCCCCTTCAGTACATCCGTCAATATCCGGCTGCAGGTTTCAACACTGCAGGCCTTGTTCTAAATTTTCAGCACTGCACGCCTGTTTTTTTATCTGGTTTAATACTCCAGCTTCCACATATAACGTCTCATGGTCAGCGGATGGCAGCGAACGATGGCCAGCTGCTCTGCATAGACCCTGAGCACTGCGGTCAGTACCATGGGATTGAAATACTCGCAGACTGCTGCGGGGATCTCGGAACCTACGCCGAAATCCTTGCCGTCCAAAACGGTGGTCTTGGCGTCGAAGCGGTTCAGGAAATCCAGGGCGCGGCTGTCCAGAGCTCTGGTCCTTCCCTCGTTCATCAGCAGGATGAAGGGAACGCCCTTGTCCACGATCTCGAAGGGACCATGGAAGAACTCGCCGTCGTGGAAGGAACCGGAGTTG
>CASEPH010000102.1 GCA_949289625.1 uncultured Clostridia bacterium
AAAACAAAGCTTATCAGTTTTGATCTGGACGACACATTAATCAGGGAAATTCATTCCGTCATGCTTCCATGCATTCTGAATGGCAGAGAAAAGGAGCATGCAGTCATTCAGGAACAGGAAGAAAACGGAGTGCTGGACTATGAGGCGGCAGACCGCCTCAGAGCAGAACTGTTTTTGGGCCTGCCAGAAACAGAGATAAAGAAACACTTTCTGCAGATTGCCAGGCCTTTGGAGTATATTCCTGAAACTATCCGCTTTCTGCATAGATGGAATATAAAGTGTCTGTTGATTACGGCAGGGCCGATTCAGGGGCAAAAGCGGCCGCGTCTGTTTCTCTTGAGACAGACAGTCTTTGGGATCTTCTGAAATACATAAAGTAACCAGTTTATGTCATGCGATTACCTTCAGCGCCTTCAAAAGATAGGCCATGTTCTTCCCCAGGTTCACCATATTGGAAAATCCCTCGGCGTCCTTCTCTACATCACCGGGCAACTGGCCATACACCATATTCCAGTAGGTAGATCCCGCCACAAACATTTCGTGATTGAGGAAAAAGTGGTTCATCGCATCCACGGCGTTCATCGCTCCACCACGCCGAGCGGCCACCAGCGTGGCACCTGCTTTATGGGCAAACAGGCCGGGATTCATATCGCAAACCACCGCTGCCCGTTCCAAAAGTGACTGCATATTGGCAGAGATATTGGCTGAATAGACCGGTGAACCCAGTAGAATACCGTCCGCTTCCTTCAAATTCCTCAAATACCCGGTTGATTAAAATGGCGGTGTTTCCGTCCTTCCGGGCGCTGCTGTTGATTGCTAAAACTTTCATTGTCTGCTTCTCCTTTTTTAATACCAGTCGTGCTTCTCATCCCGGTTCAGCGCGGCAATCTGCGCCATTTCCTCATCTGTCAGCTCGAAGCCGAACAGATCAAGGTTCTCCCGAATGTGGTCAGGGTTGCTGGAACCGGGGATGACGACCACGCCCCTCTGAAGGTTCCACCGCAAAATCACCTGGGCGGAAGTGACGCCGTGACTCTCCCCTATGGCGGAGATGGTTTCGTTTCCCAGCAGTTCCGAGGTATGGCCCCGCCCACCGAAGGGATACCAGCCCTGCACCGTGATACCCAGCTCCTGGATATATGGCACCACGTCCGGCTCCTGATAGTAAGGGTGGATCTCGTTCTGCACCAAAGCCGGTGTAATGTTCACCTGCGGCAGAAATTCCTCCAGTTCATCAATGTACCAGTTGGAGAGGCCGATGGAATGGATTTTTCCATCCGCTACTGCCTGCTCCATGGCGAGATAGGCTTCCACATCTCCATCACCGGGGTGATGGAGCAGCATCATGTCAATGTAACCGATGTCAAGGGTGTCCAGCGCCAGCTCGATGGCAGCCTCCGGGTCACCGAACTGGCTGGGATAGAGTTTCGTTATGACGAAGATTTCCTCACGGTGTACATCGCTGTCCCGGATGGCCCGGCCCACGGCAGCTTCGTTGTGATACATATAGGCCGTGTCGATGAGCCGCCCGCCCGCTTCCAGCAGAGCGGTGACGGAGTTATAGCACTCCTCATCGCTGAGGGAGTAGGTGCCCAGGCCCATGATAGGCATTTCATAGCCCCTGTTCAGTGTAACCGTAGCTGTCTCTAAATTGAAATGGCCCGGATTCTCCGTAGTAGAATCCATGTCCTCCTCTGGGGCGGGCGTGGTGCTCTCCGCAGCAGGATCACTGGACAATGTCTCGCTTGCTCCATTCTCAGCAGGAGCCGAGGACTCAGCACTTTCGCTGGCGACAGGCGTTTCCTGCGGTATTTGAGTTTGACCGCAGGCAGTCATACCCAGCAGAAACATAAACGTCAGGGTCAATACCAAAACTCGCTTCATTCGTTTGCCTCCTCTCTGGATGGAATCGTTTTGATAATTTTTGCCGGAACACCACCCACGACAGTCATGGGCGGTACATTCTTGGTTACCACAGCCCCGGCTGCTACGATGGCACCATCGCCGATGGTCACGCCGGGGGTGACAGTCGCATTTGCCCCGATCCACACATTCCTGCCGATTACGATAGGGGCTGGATAGGTATGCTGGCGGCGCTCTGGAGCCTCGTCATGGTTGAGAGTAGCCAGCACAACATTGTGCCCAATGAGAGTGCCGTCTCCAATCGTAATGCCGCCTTGGTCTTGAAAGTGGCAGCTTGTATTGAGAAACACATTTTTTCCGATGGTGATGTTCTGCCCATAGTCGGTATAAAACGGCGGGAACAGGCAGAATCCTTCGCCCACAGGCTTACCGATCAGTTCCGAAAACAGGCGGGTAACTTCCTCCGGCTCATGGTACTGGAAATTCAATTCCGTGGTGAGCCGGATGGCCCTTTGGGCTGCAACGCGCTGATACTGGTAAACAGGAAGGCCCATCTCAGCAGCCCGTTTCTCGATTTCCTCATAACCCAATGTAAACACCTCCTGTTCAGTACCAGCCAAATAGGGAACGCCCCTCATTCAGACTGGCCAACTGCTCCATATCTTCTTGTGATAGAGTAAAATCCAAACTGTGCAGATTTTGTTCCATCCGATCCCGGTGAACCGATTTGGGAATGACTGCTATCCCGTTCTGGGTCAAATAGCGTAGCGCTGCCTGTCCGGCAGTCTTTCCGTATTTCATGCCGATTTGGTTCAGCAGCGGATTAGCAAAAATATTCCTCCGCCCCTCGGTGAAGGACGCCCAAGACTGCATCTGCGTACCGTGGCGGGCAAGCTGCTCTTTCAGTTCCAGCTGCGGATAATAGACATGGGACTCCACCTGATCGACGGCGGGCACGACACCGCAGCGCTCAAGAAAGCGGTCATATTCCTTCTGTCCAAAATTTGAGATACCGATGGCCCGCACCGTGCCTGCTTCATAGGCTTCTTTGAGCGCATCGTACATTTCCAGAGCGTTCTCATAGGGTTCGTGGATCAGCAACAGGTCAATGTAATCTGTCTGCAGCGCTTGCAAAGATTTTTCAATGCCAGCCTTCGCCTTTTGATAGCTGCTGCTGGGGCGGTAGAGTTTGGTGGTGATAAAAATGTCCCGTCGGGCAAGGCCGCTCTCCCGGACAGCCTTGCCTACAATAGTCTCATTGTCATACATCTGGGCGGTGTCAATCAGGCGATAGCCCAGCTCCAGCGCAGTCAGGACGGCGTTTTTACCGGCCTCGCCCCGCACATCCCAGGTGCCAAATCCCACAGTCGGTAACTTTACACCATTGTTCAAAGTAAAGTATTCCATTTATTCCTCCTTACCGGACGAAGTTAGTCCAGTGGGCTGTTTCAGGGGTGGAGGGAACAATCCCTTTTTCTTTGCCTGCCTCCAGGCATTTCAAAATCCACGACATGTTATGTCCAAGGTTCCGCATAGTCTGCAACCCTTCCTGATCCTGTTCCAGCTGCTCCGGGGCGTTACCGTGAGCCATATTCCAGTATGTGGAGGATACCACAGGCATACAGGCGTCCGTGAAATACTTGTTTAAAACGTCCAGAGAAGCAGTAGTTCCCGCACGGCGGGCCGTCACCACAGCGGCACCCGGCTTAAACTGGAAATACTCACCACCAGCGTAGAACATCCGGTCCAGCAGGGATAGAAACTGACCTGTAGGATGAGCGTAATAGACTGGAGAGCCAAAGACGAAGCCATCCGCCTCGGCAGCCTTTTCCAGCCAGTCGTTGGCCATGTCCTCATGGACACACCTGCCATTGCCGCCATTATGGCAGAAATCACAGCCCATGCAGTCCCAAATGGGTTCGGTTCCCATTTGTAAAATCTCTGTATCAATGCCTTCCTGATTCAGCGCCGATGCGACCTCAGATAAGGCCCGGTAAACACAGCCGTCTTTCGTTGTGCTTCCATTGAATAAAAGAACCTTCATTGTCAAAACCTTCTTTCCGGCTTACGCCATTTCCTTTTCCCATTCCCGCAGGGTATCCACACCAGCCTCATCACCAAGGCGTTCCAAACGGGAAACTTCTTCATCGCTCAGAATGATCTGCACGGCAGCGGCAGCTTCTTCCACCTGGCGCACTTTGGTCACCCCGATAATTGGCAATGTTCCCTTAGCAATAGCCCATGCGGTAGCCACCTGTGCAGGGCTGGCCTGATGGGCCTCTCCAATGCTGCGTAGCTCCTGAATCAGCGTCTCCAGCTCTTTCAAATGCGGGTTGTAGGCTTCGCCACGGCCTGTTCCTTCCGGGAAGGGGTGAGCGGTGTCAAAGCGGCCAGTGAGCGCCCCCTGTTCCAGCACCATGTAGGCGCAGAAGATGATGCCGTTCTCTTTGCAGTAGTCCAGAATACCTGCCTTTTCCGAAGAACGGTGCAGCAGACTGAAATGGTTTTGGACAGCGGAGATTTTCAGTCCTTCGGCAGCCAAAATTTCACCTGCCCGCTTGATTTCCGCAAGGTTGTGATTGGACACACCAATGGCCTTGATTTGGCCGCTCTTCGCCAGCGGGATCAGATCAGGTGTCCATCTCTCTACGTCCATCGGGTTGTGAATCCAGTAGATGTCGATCACATCGGTGTGCAGACGCTCTTTGCTGCCATCAATCATGTGCTGCATGGCATTGGGAGTACCATCTGCGATTTGCGGCGTGAACTTAGTGGACAGGATCACGTCCTCCCGGCAGCGATCCTTCACAAAATTACCTAAGATACACTCGGAAGTTCCTTCACCGTACACGGCGGCGGTGTCCCACAGGTTCAGTCCCAGTTCCATCGCCTTATCAAAGACAGGCTTCAAATCATTCTCAAACAGATGGTTTCCAAATACCTGATCCCCACCGGCGGAACCAGCGCCCCAAGACCAGGCTCCCATTGCGATTTTCGGCATATTCATAAGATAATTCCTCCTTCGTGTTTTCCATGTTCCAGTCGGAACATCAGGTAGTCCAGACAGTCAATTTCTTTTTGGCAGGTATGAACCGTATCCAGCAGTTTATGTCTATGCCGGGATAAGATTCGGAGCATTCCTGCGGAATCATTCCTCAGAAATTGAGACATACAGCTCTGGATTGTTTCGTTGTCACATCCAGCATCCTCAAGATTTTGCAATAATAATGCGCGGTAATCGGATGCGTGAGCCATTGTTCTCACCTCCTGATTTTATTATAGAGTCCCTCGACTGTGATGTAAAATATTTGATTTCTATTTCCAGTTATTCTTGATATGAATACCTGGCTTGTGCTATACTAAACTCAAGTCAGAGTAGAATGGAGACACGAAAATGGAACTGCGCGTATTGCGTTACTTTTTGGAGGTTGCAAGAGAAGGCAATGTAACCCATGCCGCCCAGCGGCTTCACATTTCGCAGCCCACGTTATCGCGTCAAATTAAAGAGCTGGAAGAAGAACTGGGCAAGAAACTGTTCAACCGCAGCAATTACAGTGTGAGCTTAACAGAAGAAGGGATGCTTCTTCGCAAGCGTGCTGAGGACATCCTGGATATGGCTGATAAGACCATTGCAGAATTTCAGGCACTGGACGAAATCAATGGCGGTGATATTCACATTGGATGTGCAGAATCCAATGGAATAGCTCCTTTTATCCAAGTCATCCAATCGCTGCAAGAACAACATCCCCGTATTCGCTACCATTTTTATAGTAGTGGAACCGATGCCGTAAATGAACGGTTGGATCGCGGGCTTTTGGATTTTGCCATCATCATCCAGGAGGTAGATCTGACAAGATACAATTATCTGAAAATGCCATCAAAAGATCGCTGGGGTCTGATTATGCGCAAGGATCATCCTCTGGCAGAGCATTCTTGTATCCATCTGCACGATTTGATTGAGATCCCCCTGATTTTATCACGTCAAGCCATGCGGGAGGAAATGCCGCGTTGGTTTGGCGAGGTTCAGGACAAACTGAATGTGGTAGCGACCTATGATTTGCTGTTCAATACTTCCGTTATGGTACGGGAGGGGTTTGGCTGCGTTTTAGGGTTTGAAGGATTGGTCTACACGGGGCCAGACAGTGATCTATGTTTCAGACCGTTGGAACCGGCGTTGGAATCCCCTATGTATATCATTTGGAGAAAGTATCAGGTGTTCAGCCCGGTAGCAACACTTTTGATGGAAAAGCTGAAAGAACATTTTAATGAAGTTTAAGTCCTCTTTCTTTTTTGCAGGCAATGGAAAGGAATGTCCTTCCCGCTTGTTGGGGATTTCCCCAAACCCCGGCTTTCTTTTTGAGCAGACAAGGCGACAAAACCGCAAAGCGTTTTTACCGGCCCTGCTCCTGATTGTTTTCTTTCTCCTGCTGGTACTCCTTCACCTGCTCAATCCTTAACAGTGCATCCACATTGGACTTCACTGTCTGCAATTCCTGGTTCTCTTTCCTAAGCCGCTTATAATCTTAATAGGCGGCCTTTTTCTTTGTCAGCAGGTCACTGTACTCTGCCTGCAAGGATCCACCATCCGAAAACGGCGGATTTATGCGTTTTTTTGAAGTAAATCCCTACAATTTAGCGGCGGCCTGTCTGTGTGCATTTGTTGATTGGTTGGAATATCCCTATGGCTAGTTTGATAAAAGGGATTTTTTCTACAGTTTAGATAATAACTCTTGTTCTCAATCTCTCTTCCTTCCTCCTTTCCCCACAGGCCGCAGCGCCAGCAGAACAACCCCTGCAAGAAAAAGCAGGCACTGAACCGCAGCGACGGACACTGGAATGGAAAGCGCCGGATCCAGCGTTTCCAGCACAGACGGCCGGATGGTAAAGAAGCTGCCGTTTAAGATTCCCAGAGGCTCCGGCAGAGGAAGCGCCATACAGAGAAAGGGCAGTACCATCCATACATAGACCAGCTTTGGACTGACCTGCCCCAGCAGCCAGCCGCTTCCAAGGGCGAAGACCAGAGAAGGAAGCAGGGTGGCCAGAGCGGGGAGAAGCAGTTCTCCCCAGGCATACCAGTCAAAATACCAGGCATAGAAGACCGCCGCCTCCGCAAGGCAGGCAAACGCCAGAAGTCCGGTTCCCGCAAGCGCCGCGGCGCACCGGATCATACCAAAGCGCCGGGGCGGCACAGGCGCGGCGTCCGTGAGAATCGTTACCCGCTGCGCCTTTTCTGAAGTGAAAAAGGTCAGAAAAAACAGAGCACCGATCCATAAAAGGGGAAGCATCCGGCTCAGATAATCCCCGAAGCTCCAGGGAGAGAAGGGAGCGGTGTGGGCTACTCCGAGAATGGTCACCTGATCCAGCACCTGCCATCCAAAAAGAAGCAGGATCAGCAGAATCCCAAAAAAGAATTTGTTCCAGAGCAGCCGTCTGCATTCATACAAAAATATTTTATTCAAGATTCAGTTCCTCCTTCGTCAGCCCGCAGGCATCTAAAAATTCCTGATACGTCAGATATGGGTACGCAGGATCCAGTTCACGGTTAAACAGGCCGTTCAGAATCCGGTCCATGGCCTCCTCGCCGCCGACCAGCTGTTCGGCTTTCAGAATTTTCAGCGGCATCTCACAGTATTGCCGCACATAGCTCAGGCTGTTGGTGATCTCCAGCCGTTTTTCTACGGGCAGCATCTCCAGGTATTCCGGACAGCGGACATAAAAGTTCAGATTGTAGTCGTCCACCGCCTTCTGCCATTCTTTCACATAATGTTCCAGCGCGTATTCCTCTCCATAGAGCTGTCTGACAATGCGGTAAGTGGTATAAACGGTCAGCCCTTCCGCGGACCAGCCATCCTCATCGGAAGAATCGAACATATTTCCAAGTCCCCACCACTGATGAACCAGCTCATGGATCATGACCTCGCCGGAAGCAGCCCCCTTGCCCACATCGCTCAGATTTTTTGCAGTAAAATCCGCCTCATCCAGCAGACTGGCTCCGTTCGCGGCATATCCTCCGCCGGAAACGCGGCTCTGAATGAGTCTGAGTGTGTCTCCGTCAGAAAAGGACAGGGCGCCGTAATGTCCGGTACAATAGTCCACCACAGCCCTGACAGCATCCACCGCACCTGCGGCTTCCATGACGGCCTGATGCTTTCTGCCGTAGTAAAATTCTATGGTGATGCCGCCAGCCTCAATTTCCTCCCGTACATAATCGCCCGCATATAAAATTCCGCCCGTTCCGTTGGCTTCATACCGCCAGGTAATCGTACCGTCTTCGTTTTCCTTCACCCTTTCAGCTTCGCCGGTTCCGAAGGGAATCACGGTCATGGAGGCGGGCAGGGTGATTTCAACGGAAGCGGGATAACCGTTTTCACCCGGCAGAACATTCATCAGCCGGGGAGCCAGCTCCGCGTTTTCCAGGCACAGATATTCCTCGCTGACCTCATCGCCGCCCTGCATGGTCGCCATGCTCCGGCTTTCTCTGGGGAATCCGCCGTATTCGATCGTCAGCTCCATCTGTTCCCCGGCGGGAATCGTAACCTCCAGCATGGCCTCATTGTATTCCTGATAGTCGCTCACGGAGAAAGGCACGTCCACGCCGTCCGCCTGAACGGAAGAGATGGTATAACCGGGGTTAACGCCGAAGGCGGCCGTCTGCTCCTGACCGGAAGTGTTCCGGAAGCGGTAGGAAGCGCTTCCGGAAACAGTGCCTGAAGAGGTATCCGGGTACACCTGAACGGAGCGCCCGGTACAGACCAGATCCTCCGCATAGGGAATCTCATAAAAAGACATCACCGTCTGATCCGGATTGCTATGATCCACCATGGGCTGTGCGGCCCAGGCCGTGCAGGAGCAGGCCAGAAGCAAAAGTGCCAGGACCGGACGCCAGACGTGCCGGACGCTGCGGGCCAGCGAACCCAGCAGGCCTTTCCGGTACTGCCGGATACAGAGCCAGGACAGGGTCCATATCCCGGCCAGCAGCCAAAGCCAGGTCAGACGCATCCAGGCCGCCGAGCGGAAAATGCGGACATTGGAAAAATCATCCGACAGCGCCCATACGCAGGGATTGAGCCAGCAGAGCTGCCAGTTGTCCGCCCAGACGGTCAGGCTGAGTCCGGCAAAGGC
>CASEPH010000103.1 GCA_949289625.1 uncultured Clostridia bacterium
CTGGTTCTTCGGACACTACCATGACAATCGGATCATCGATGATAGATACATTCTCCAGTGGGAGCAAATCTCCGGATTAGAGCTTTAAAATCAACAGCGGGTGGTATATGACCATCCGCTGTTGGCTTTGAGTGGAGACTCACAGATTCAAAATGGACTGAAAATCTCTTATGTGGTACAATAACCTTGCACAAGCAGGAAAGACTATACGGGGAAAGGAAGTGAGCCAGGTATGAAGGAACGGACCTACATCTGCTGCGATCTGAAAAGTTTTTACGCAAGCGTGGAGTGTGTAGAGCGAGGATTGGACCCAATGACCACCAATCTTGTGGTGGCAGATCTCCGCCGCACAGAAAAGACCATCTGCCTGGCGGTCACTCCATCATTGAAAGCCTATGGCATCTCAGGTCGGGCACGACTCTTTGAGGTGGTACAGAAAGTGGCGGAGGTCAATGCCAAACGCAGGCAGGCAGCCCCCGGCCGGCAGCTGACCGGCTTGTCCTGGAACGATCCGGAGGTACAGCACAATCCATCCCTGGCGTTGGACTATATTGTCGCTCCGCCCCGGATGGCGCATTATATCGACTGGAGTACCAAGATCTACGGTGTGTACCTGAAATACCTGGCGCCCGAAGACATTTTCCCCTACTCCATTGATGAGGTGTTCATGGATGTCACCAACTATTTGGATACCTACAAGATGACTGCCAGGGATTTAGCACGAACAATTATTCTGGATATCTTAAAAACCACTGGGATCACTGCTGCCGCTGGAATGGGTCCCAACCTCTATTTGGCTAAAATCGCCATGGATATTGTGGCAAAGCGTGTCCACCCAGACAAGGATGGGGTACGGATCGCCAAACTCAACGAGACCACCTATCGGAAGCTCCTGTGGGCTCATCGTCCGCTTACGGATTTTTGGAGGATTGGCAGAGGCTATGCCACCAAGCTGGAAGCCCATGGCCTATACACCATGGGTGATATTGCCCGTTGCTCCATCGGGAAACCGACAGACTATCACAATGAGGAGATGCTCTATCGGCTCTTTGGAGTCAACGCAGAGCTGCTCATTGATCATGCCTGGGGCTGGGAACCCTGTACCATAGCGGATGTAAAGGCATATAAGCCCGAAAATAAGAGCATTGTTTCCGGTCAGGTACTCCAGTGCCCCTATTCCTTTGACAAGGCGCGACTGGTTGTCCGGGAGATGGCGGATGCACTGGCGTTGGATCTGGTGGACAAGGGGCTGGTCACCAATCAGCTGGTGCTGACCGTAGGCTATGATATTGAAAATCTGGTATTCACACAGGGCACCGCGGCTTATACCGGAGCGGTCACCACGGATCGCTACGGACGAAAGATCCCCAAGCATGCAGTGGGGACGGAGAACTTCTCCTATACCTCTTCGGCAAACGACCTGCTGGAAGCCGTCACTACTCTCTATGACCGAATCGTGGATAGGACTCTGCTGATCCGCCGTCTCAGCATCAGTGCCAATCGCCTGCTTCGTGAAGATGAAGCGCCCAAGCAGGACGAGACCGAGCAGCTGGATCTTTTCACCGACTATGTGGCGAGGGAGGAGCAACAGGCGGAGTATGAGGCTGAGCACGCTCGGGAGCGGAAGATTCAGAAGACCATGCTTAGGATTAAAAAGAAGTTCGGAAAGAATGCCATCCTCAAAGGTATGAACCTGGAGGATGGGGCAACCGCCAGAGAGCGAAACCAGACGATTGGAGGGCACCAGGCATGAGCGGACCATACGATGATATCATCCAGCTGCCGCATCCCACTTCGGCCAGACATCCGAGGATGTCCCTCTCAAACCGTGCGGCACAATTTTCACCCTTTGCCGCTCTCTCCGGCCATAGTGCTGCACTTGCCGAAACAGCACGGCTGACGGACCAGCAAATCGAGTTGAGCGATGATGATAAGGCTGTGCTCGATCAAAAGCAGCGCATCCTATTGGAGCATATCAATGAACACCCGGAGATCATGGTGACATGGTTCCAGCCGGATGAGAAAAAGGATGGCGGCCAATATATTACGACTACTGGACGGCTGAAAAGGTTTGATGAATCCGCGTGTATGCTGCTTTTGAAAGACGGATCAAACATACCGATCAGCCATATCATCGGGCTGGAAAGCGCATATTTCGAAGGTCTCTTTTGAAACAATATGTTGATGTAGTCTCATATTTAATTGAGAGCGATAAAGTATGATGCCTGAAAGATTTGCCTGAACTAAATATCAACCCTGCACAGGAAACTGGCATCCAGTAGCTTGGTCCTGTTTTATAAGCTGTGGACCCTTTTACACCAAAAACAAAAATATCGATTTTAACCGTCCTTTGCAGATGAAAATGCTCCGTTTTAAGACGGGGCGTTTTATTTGCGCGCGAAAACGGCAAAACAGAAAGTTTGACGGCAAATCCGCGATTTATCGGCCGATTATGAGGTAATAATATATCATGGGATCAGTTTTTACATTATACATGAAACGAGGTAGATAAAATGTCAGAAATAAAATTAACATCAGAAAACT
>CASEPH010000104.1 GCA_949289625.1 uncultured Clostridia bacterium
GATGCTGACGGGAGGTGTGTCGAATGGATGACACGAAACTCTTGCGTCCCTGGGTGCTGGGAGGAGATTCGAGATATTATTGGGCGGTCAAAGCCCTTAGAGAAAGTGGACTTCCGGTCAAAACATGGGGCGTTTCGGGCATGAAGCAGGATGCTGACCATTTGCAGGATGCTCTGCAGGGTGCAAACATGGTCTTACTTCCAATGAAACCTTTTCGAGGAGAAATGCTTTGTATTGGAGAAGAACAGGTGGAGGCTGCGCTGCTGCCCCGAGTGGTGGAGAAAAACACTGTGTTGATCGCGGGAAGTTTCCCGGAGGAGCAGGAGGCGTGGCTTCAGTCTCAAGGACTGTTTTGCAGAAGCTTTTTGGAACTGGAATCCTATCAAATGTCCAATGCCGCTGTGACGGCAGAGGGTGCCATCTTCCTGGTTTTGCGGGAGCTGCAGCGGATGGTGTTTGGGGCGGAGATTCTGGTAATTGGCTGGGGAAGAATCGGCAGATTCTTGGCGGAAAAGCTCAAAGGATTGGGAGCTCACGTGACAGTGTCTGCCCGAAGAGAATCCCAGTGGACGGAGATCGAAGCGCTGGGAATGCGGCCAGAGGAGACTGGCGTTTTTCACCATGGTCTGAAGGACTATGACGTTGTACTCAATACAGTTCCTGCTCGGGTGATGGCAGCGGAGCAGGGACAGTCGCTCAGAGAGGACTGCGTGCTGGTGGAATTGGCTTCTCTGCCCGGAGGCTTTGCACCGGAAATACAGGAAAAACGGAATATCGTCATGGCACAGGGACTTCCAGGAAAAACAGCGCCTAAAACCGCTGGGGAGAATTTGGCGTCCGCCGTCTGGGCGTGTCTGGCAGGAGAGGGGAGAACATTGGAATGATTGATAAGACGGTGGGGTTTGCACTATGCGGCTCATTTTGTACCTATGCTGAAACAATGGAGGCACTCAAGCAGATAACGGAACGATTTACCACGGTAATCCCAATCCTGTCCGAAGCAAGTGCGAGTACCGATACGCGCTTTGGCACGGCAGAGGATCACGTTCGGAGGATCACCGAATTATGCGGACGTAGACCGCTGACGTCCATACGGGAGGTGGAACCAGTTGGGCCGAAAGGACTACTGGATTTAATTATTGTGGCGCCCTGTACCGGAAATACCTTAGGGAAGCTGGCCCGGGGCATTACAGATTCCACGGTGACTATGGCGGTAAAGGCCCAGCTCCGGAATCAAAGGCCTGTGCTGCTGGCGGTTTCCACCAACGATGGGCTTGGTGCCAGCGGTCCCAATATTATGGAGCTGATTCAACGAAAACATATCTTTATGGTACCCTTTGGGCAGGATGACCCGAATGGCAAGCCAACATCGTTAAAGGCGGATATGCATCTGTTGGTAGATGCGGCAGAAGCTGCGCTGGAGGAAAAACAATTGCAGCCGGTTATTTTAGGATCGTGAAAACAAGGCAGGAACCACATCGGTTCCTGCCAAAATCCTTACAGGTCCCTGAGGTCGTAAGGGGTGACCTGGTAGACGTAGTAGTTCAGCCAGTTGGAATAAAACAGCTGCCCGTGGGCACGCCAAGAGACAATGGGCGGCTGCGTAGGGTCGTCATTAGGAAAGTAGTGTTCAGGGACGGCAATACTAAGGCCTTTGTTCACATCCCGGAAGTACTCGGTACTCAGCGTATCGGCATCATATTCCAGATGACCAAAAACAAAGATCTGACGCTTATCCGGGGACGCAGCGGCAAATACACCAGCGTCGTCAGAAGTGGATAAAAGCTCTAATTCTTCACAGGCACGTATATCAGATTCTAACACTTCCGTATTGCGGGAGTGGGGAGCCATAAAGACATCGTCAAAGCCACGGAAAAGCGGCTGGGTGCTGTCCAATACACGATGAGGATAGACACCGAATATTTTTTTATCTGTGTTGTGCTTTTGAATACCATAATGATAGTATAGACCGGCATATGCGCCCCAACAGATGTGCAGAGTGGAAAATACATGGGTTTTGCTCCACTCCATAATTTCGCAAAGCTCAGGCCAATAGTCCACCTGCTCAAAATCGTAGTTTTCTACGGGTGCGCCGGTAATGATCATGCCGTCATAGCGTTTGTCCTTGATAGCGTCAAAGGTGGTATAAAAAGAGGAGAGATACTCCATACTGGTGTGACGGCTGTTGTAGGAACTGGTATACATCAGCTCTACGTCCACCTGTAGCGGCGAGTTGGAAAGCTTACGCATCAGCTGAATCTCTGTAACGATTTTGGTGGGCATTAAATTGAGAATCAACACATGTAAGGGACGAATGTCTTGGTGCAATGCTCTATATTCTGTCATTACAAAAATGTTCTCGCTTTCCAAAACAGCCCTTGCCGGCAATGAATCGGATATTTTGATGGGCATGATAATTCCTCCCTGAAATGACTAGGGATATTTTAGCACAACGTGTATGAAATCTCAATAAAAAGTTAAAATAGGTGTTGACAATTGGTGGCCATTTTGGTAGAATACCCTTACCTCCTGTAATATCTTTGCAAAGGATTGGAGATCGTTGAGAAAAACGAAAAAAAGTTCTTGACAAAGTGAACGGGACGTGCTACAATAATCAGGCTGTCAGGCCGGAAGGCCACGAAAAGGAAAGAACGGAAACGAATGGCTTCGAAAAAAGTTCTTGACAAACGAACGACAGTGTGATATATTAAATGAGTTCCGCGTTTGCGGAGTGTACCTTGTAAATTAAACAACGAGAAACATGAAACTAGCACCTTGGACAAAAACAAGTGAGCGAATCGTGTAAAAGCGAAAAGCCAACGAAAATTCTTGAGTATTTGC
>CASEPH010000105.1 GCA_949289625.1 uncultured Clostridia bacterium
CCCTCATTTTATTATAATGTGGACATGCAGGTAACCGCCTGACACTACAAAATATAAGGAGGGCCCTATGGAACTGATTGAATTAAACGCAACTGCACAGCGTGCCCTGGAGTTGTTGACCGATGCTGGAATGAGTGATGGAGGCATATTCGACTATACTCATACAGGTTTCGGAGGCATACTTCGGTATTTTCACGGGAAAGGCATATTATATGCTACAGCAGAAATGCTCGATAATTTTTTGCTGGAGCAACGCACACTTTTAGACAAAGGAGACATCTCACAGTGGAAATGGAGACTTGTCCGCAGGAGTTGTGAACTTCTGAAACAATGTGCTGCAATGGATTCTATTGATTTGCCTGCCCTTCGCCCATGGGATCCTATATGGAATCGTCCAGAACAAATCATCCAACACGATACGCCAACGACAAAACAATTTTCAGATCCAGAAAATATTTATGTGCTTGTTTGGATGGTTAACAAGCATATGAAGCAACTTGGCCTTTCAGAAAGTACGGTTCGACATTACACTGAGGAGGGATTAGCCGTCATATTGAAAAAGCACTATGATTCTGGCACAGAATGTTACTCAGACAAACTTATATCCCAGCTTACAGAGGAGCGGAGACTGCAATATGAGCAAGGTGTAGTTGGAAGAACTGCTTACCAGCACTTGCGCAAAGCCGCAGCTATGCTCCAGGAGTTCCACCAGACAGGGAAGATAACATTGGACAGGATTCCTGATTGGGGACGGCGCAGAGTTATTCCTCAGCACAAAGCGATTCTGGATAAATTCAGGACTCATGTCACAACACAGAGAAACTGGGCTGAAAGTTCCGTTAGTACAGTTACAAGTGTAGCTCATGTCTTTTTACTTGGATTAGAGGATTATGGAGTAGCCTCCGTTGAAAATGTTGCAATGACGGATATTGCCGCATGTGCTACAAAAATGCTTGGGCGGTACACTGGTGGAATGAAATCTGCTCTTTTTGGTATTCGGATCTTTCTGCAATTTTTATACGAGGCCGGGATTACTACGGATAATTGTTGCAAGGCACTGCCGGAATTTGTTTGCCCTCGAAAGAATTTTCACGAAGGATTTTCCAGTGATGAATTGGAATGTTTACTTTCTCAGCCGGATACAACCTCTGCAGTTGGGAAAAGAGACTACGCTATGATGGTGTTGGCAGTGCAAAGCGGTTTGCGATCCTGCGACATCATACGACTCACATTTGACAATATCAATTGGAGAACGAGGGAAATTCGTGTTGTTCAACACAAAACAGGACAACCAATCGTAATCCCTCTTGAACCAGAAACAGGTAATGCTATAGCAGATTACTTGCTGAATGGTCGCCCTAAAAGTTCGCTGCCGCAAATCTTCCTCTGTCACACTGGTACTGTTCGCGCTTTGAAAAGTCGAACGGGAAGTGCAATTGTCTCCAAATACATTAAGAGAGCAGGAATTCATTCTGAGCACCGTGGATTTCACAGTTTCCGACGCACCTTTGCTACAAATCTATTTCAGAACGAAGTGCCAATTGAGTTGATTCAGCAGATGCTTGGACAGACTCATATTGATTCAGCGAAGCCGTATCTGTCTATTGACGAACAGGGACTGAAGCAGTGTGCATTGCCCTTACTCTCTCATGGAAAGGTAGGGATCTGAAATGGTGTACACCTTTGAGAGTTGCTTTGCATCTCAGATTGAGGATTTCATTGCGCAGAAAAACGCTCTGGGGTTTGGTTATCTGGAGTCCTCCCGTCTCCTGCGAGACTTTGACCGTTTTTGCCTGACACATTTTCCGGAAGAAAATTCACTGACCAAGGAGCTTTGCTTGGCTTGGGCCACAAAAAAGGATACGGAAGGCAACAACACATTCCGCAACCGTATGATGCCAGTACGTGAATTTGCCAGATACCTGAATCGCAGCGGCGAAGCTGCCTATATTCTGCCGCCAAACATTGCCAGAAAAGATGCGTCATATGCCCCATACATCTATACCGAGGCCGAAATTCTGGCCATTTGGGATGTTTTCGACCACTTGAAACCGAGAAGTGGGTTCCCGGTGCGGCAATTTGTGATCCCAACTATGATAAAGCTAATGTACTGCTGCGGTCTGCGTCCGGCTGAGGCCAGAAGACTTCGCGTAAACGATGTGGATTTGGACATTGGGCGGCTGAACATTATGGAGAGCAAGCAACATAGGAGCCGCATTGTTATGATGACGGACGACGTGACACAGATGCTCTCAGATTGCAACGCCATTGTAGCCTCCGTTATGCCGGAACGTGAGCCGTTCTTTCCCAACTCTGAGGGCGGCTTTTACGGAAAGCGGGGGTTGGAAAAGACTTTCCGCCAGGTTTTGAAGAAGGCTGGCGTTACAGGAACTGGCCAGCGCGCTCCACGTCTTTATGACTTTCGTCATACTTTTGCTACCCACAGACTGTACTACTGGATGCGTGAAGGCAAAAATCTGAACACTATGCTCCCCTACCTGAGTGCGTATATGGGCCACACACAGATCTCGGACACCCACTACTATATCCATTTGGTCCCTGGTTTGTTGGAGGAAATGTCCGGATTTGTATTTTCTTCTGCCGAGGCGTTCTTGCCGGAGGTGAAGACCGATGAATGATTTTTTTGATGCGGTCCGGCGCTTCCTTTTGGATTATTTGCCCAAGCAGCGCTGCCTCAGCGAAAATACGATCCTCTCCTACAGACAAACGCTCAACCTTTTTGTGAAATACATGAGGGATGAGATGGGGGTTGGCACCACTGAACTGACTTTCTCTTGCATTGACCGAGATGTCATCCTCGGTTTCCTGACTTGGCTGGAAAATGTGCGGGGATGCAGTGCCTCTACCCGCAACCAGCGTTTAATGGCATTGCGGTCTTTTCTGAATTTTGCTGGACAGATTGATTGTACACAGACGGCACTATATCTTTCCTCCTGCAATATCCCTTCCAAGGAGGCTCACGGGCGGATTGTTGAATTCCTGACCGAACCGGCTTTGATTGCACTGCTTCAACAGCCCAATCCTTCCAAACAGAAAGACCTGCGAAATCTTGTATTCATGATCCTCATGTATGATACCGCCGCCCGATGCAGTGAGCTTCTTAATATAAGGGTCTGTGATCTGCGCCTTGACGCAAAACATCCAATTGCGTACTTGCATGGTAAGGGCCGAAAAACCCGGACCGTGCCGTTGCTGAACAGAACAGTTCAACACTGCAAACGGTATCTGAATAAATTCCATCCCGACAAAAATAGCCACAGCGAAGCTCCATTGTTCTATACTGTGATCCACGGGATACAACAGAAAATGTCTTCTGATACAGTAGCTGCGTTTTTTAAGAAGTACGGCAATATGGCAAAGATTGTTTGTCCGGAAGTTCCGGAGCACATCCACCCACATATGATGCGGCACACACGAGCAATGCACCTATACCAGTCCGGAATGCCCATGGTACTGCTCTCTCAATATCTTGGCCACGTACAGGTTGAAACAACTATGATCTATGCATATGCGGACACCGAGATGAAACGAGCAGCGATCCAGAAGGCCGATGCTGTCCGAAAAACCAGGCCTGAGCCCAATGCAATCTGGGTAGATAATGAAGAAATGATTCTGAAACTGTCCGGCCTGGTCTGAAGCTAACAGTACAATATACGTCATTTTCTTATTCCGAAGTTTTTGCAGAAAATCCTTGTTCTACAGGGCTCTACACAACTACTTCGGAATAATTATTTTCTCGGCATAATCCTGGTTATCCCGTTTTCGGGATAACCAGGATCTCTCCGTGGCCGGAGCGAGGGCCGGATTAGCTGGCGCCCGCTCCGGCCTTTTTATGGAGCAGATCCGCATCATCAAGGAGATGCGAACAGCGGAACAGGAGCGTGGCCGCACAGGTGCCGGCATCCGCCCCCGCTTTATGGCATGGGAGAATGTGCCTGGCGCTTTTAGTAGCGGATCGCCCAAAGAGGAGGACTTTCGTATCGTGCTGGAGGAGATCCTGCGCATCCACTGCGGCGGAGCATCGGTGCCCCGCTCTTTTCCGTATTCCTGGCATGACGCGGGGGAAATTGAAATAGACAGCTTCTTTTCTCTGGCCTGGCGTTGCCTGGACGCCCAATATTGGGGCGTCGGCCAAAGGCGAAAACGAATATACCTGGTGGCCGATTTTGCTGGAAATACCGCTCCTAAGTTCTTGTTCGATGTGCTGGAAGAACTGTTTCCGGATAGACCGGATAAACCAGAGAAAGGGACCATTTTGATATGAGCTATTATCACGAGCCGGACGGCCAGCTGACCCTGTTGGAACTGAGCAACCCAGAAGATACAGCGGCCCCGCCGAGGCGGAAAGCCCCGGCTAAATCAGTTTCTGAACTGGTCGCCATCCCGTACCTGTATTTAGACCTATCTCCCGGCCATGTGGATCTATTTGGAAACCACTACTGGGAGCTTCGCTCCCCCTATCGGGAGGGGAAACCTCCCCTCAACACTGGACCCGCGCCCCGAAAGCCGATCCACAGCTCCTTGTCGGAGATCCTGGAATCCGACCCTGACGCGGGATATTATTTATCTGTGAGAGCCTGCCGGGGCATCCTGCGGCGGGCAAAGGAACGGGGCAAAGAGCTACCGCCGCAACTCAAAGCGGCGCTGATGGCTCAGGCGGGTCTGGGGATGCCATCCCAGGCATTCCGGGAGATGAAAGCCTATCACATCAGCCAGCGGAACGAGGGCATCGACCTGGGCGGCGTGTCCGGAGCTCTGATGGCTACCGGCAATATGCAGATGCAGACGTTTATCACCGAGACGCGTACCGAGGACTGCCTGACGCCATGGGATACCCAACAGGCCCGTATCTTCACACCGGAGAGCACAGCGCCGACTCTGGCGGGAGCCGATGGGGGCGGCGGCAGAAATCCCGCCGGACTGCTGTTCGCCGCCGGATTCTGTGCTGGAGCCGCGCCGTCTGCGGGAGGTATCGGGTATCGGGAGGAAATTTCCCCCACATTGAAGGCGTCGGAGAGCGGGACCAATCAAGTGCCCTCCGTCCTCTGCCTTAACGACCAGGGCGGCAACGTCATGGACTGCTCCGAGGATGTAACAGGCACGCTCCGGGCGCAGGAGCACGGCCACCAGCCCCTCGTCTACGAAAACCACGGCATTGACGCCCGGTACACCGGGCCGCACCCTGTTGCACCGACTCTGTCCGCCAGGGCGGGAACCGGCGGGAATAACCTGCCCTTAGTGGAGCAGGATCCAGCGGAGATCTTCTGTATTACAGGAAATGCCATTAACCGCCAGCCCCAAAATGGCGGCAACGGGATCGGCTATCAGGAGGACATTGCCTATACCCTGACCGCCACAGATCACCACGCGGTCTTTTCCCGGCAGAGGGTGGACAAATTTTCTCCCAGTGATGTGGCCTCCACGGAGAGCGCCCGCCAGCACAAAGACGCCACTGACCTGATCTATCAGGCCGCGAGGACAGGACCTCCTCAGCTGATCCGCCGCCTCACTCCGTTGGAGTGTGAGCGGCTCCAGGGCTTCCCGGATGGCTGGACGGATATCCCCGGCGCCTCGGACTCCGCCCGATACCGGGCGCTGGGCAACAGTGTGGCCATCCCCTGCGTGGAGTTCATCATGCGGGGCATTGTGGCAGTCCTCCGCTATAACAGGTGATTGGGGTGGCAGAAACAGGCCAGCTCGTGGTCATTCACGACCCCCACCGCCTGAAGAAAGGAATAGATGATGGTCGTGCCCACGAACTTCATGCCCCGCCGTTTCAGATCCTGGGAGATCCGGTCGGATAGGTCTGTACTGGTGTGGAACACATCGTCCGTGTTCAAGATAACCTCGCCGCCGGTAAAGCCCCAGAGGTAGCGGTCAAAGGAGCCGAACTCCTTCTGGATGGCAAGGAACACCTTGGCGTTTTGGATGGCGGCCAGGATCTTGGCCCGGTTGCGGACGATCCCGGCGTCGGCCATCAGCGCCTCCACCTTTTCCGGGCCATAGCCGGCCACAACAGTGGGATCAAAACGATCAAAGGCGGATCGGAATGCCTCCCGCTTTTTCAGAATGGTGAGCCAGGAGAGGCCAGCCTGAAAGCCCTCCAGGATCAGCATCTCAAAGAGCTTTTGGTCATCGTGCTCCGGACGGCCCCACTCCCGGTCATGGTAGGCAAGATAGATCTCTGAATTGGGATCTGCCCAACGGCACCGCACCATATCCGCCGCCTCCCCTTCATAATGTTACCCTGATTATACCTGACACGCCGGCGGATGGCCACCAAAAGTTTTGCGGAGGGGCTTGTCCATTACGCTTGTATTTACACAACTTCTTTGTTGCTTTCTGTGAATGGCTATTCCAGAGGGCTTTCGATATACTTGCTTTGCCATCCGGAAAGGGGGAGTCACCATGGCGGAGGAAAAACGCAACCTCTGCGCGCAAATACCCATCAGCCTGCACAGCCGTGTCCGGCAGGAGCAGGAGGCATCCGGCCAGCCCCTGAGCGAGTACATGACCCAGCTCATCACCAACTACTTTCACATGAAGGAGGACAATCAGAATATGAATACCGAGACAAGGACTGTGGCCTTCCAGGTGCCGCCCGAGCTGTTCGAGGAGTTCAAGGCATACCTCCAACGCAATCACCTCAAGCAGAAGGAGTTCTTCCTGGCTTGCATTCAGCGGGCGCTGTCAGAGGAGAGCCCGGCAGACGAGCCGGCCTCCGATCCAGAGCCGCTGGAGGCGGAGTAAATGAAAAGACGAGCAGGCGTGCCGCCGGTACATCCGGCGGCGTGCCTGTTCAAAGGCCGCTTGACAGCTTCTTCAAAATGTAGTACGATTGCACTACAAGGAGGGGATCGCCATGGCGATGGAATCGACTTTTCAGGTTCGGATGGACAGTGAACTCAAAGCGCAGGTGGAGGCGCTCTACCGAAGTCTCGGGACGTCCTTTGCCGAGGCGGTCCGCATTTTCGCCCAGCAAAGTCTGCGGGACGGCGGGATGCCTTTCCGCCCAACGCTGAAAACCTGGGACGAGATGACTGCCCAGGAGATCAGCGCCAAGCTGACCAAGAGTGAAGCGGACATCCGTGAGGGCCGGGTGTTCTCCCAGGAGGATGTGGATGCCCGGATGAAGGAGCGCCTTGCCCATGGAAACACCACGGCAATATAAGGTCTCCTATACGGAGACAGCCATTCAGGATCTGGAGGAAAAGGCCGACTATATCAGCTGCCAGTTCCAAGACCCCGCTTTGGCCCTGACTTGGTATACCCGTCTGCGGGACGCGATCCAGCGGGAGCTGAGGACCATGCCCAGCAAGTACCCACTGTACAGTCTGGAGCCGTGGCATTCAAAAGGCATCCGTTTGTTTACATTTCGCAACGATGTGATCCTGTACAGCGTGGACGAGGAGCATTCCTGCGTTTATATCCGCGCTGTCTGCACCAAGGGCCGGGATCTCTCCGCCCATCTGACAGAACAGGAAAAAGAATAAAAGATTTGATTACGGGAAGGCCGTCACTGATGTGGCGGCCTTCCATTTTTGCGAGGTGGACCATGTTTATTTACCCAGACAACTTAAAGGCCAAGGCCACCCTGTGGCTGTGGGAGCTGCGGGATGTGGCCATCATCGG
>CASEPH010000106.1 GCA_949289625.1 uncultured Clostridia bacterium
TTGCCTCCAGAATAGTACATTTTTCAATCGCTGCTCCCTGCTCCTCGGGTGTGGTGTATTCATACACAGGGCGACCAAAACCTCTGGTGATGATTTGGTATGCAGTTATATAATCTGTACTCATAACATTTACCTCAAATCTATTTGCCATTAGATGCAATAATCATAGTATTGCCAGAATGACTTTCAACAATCTTTATGGCATTTGAACTAGCAAAAGTGTGCATATAAGAATGGTGAATCGTGAGGACACAGTCTTGGAGATCCTTACATTCTTCAATTTGGCGATTATCCATGCCTTCTAATTGCATTACTTTTACCCCAAGGCTCCATAATTCGTCAGCATGAATATGACGCGAATGAGAATAGGTTGCATTGTGACTTGATAAAGTCTCAACCACCTTTGCTGCCTTTTCTTCTTTATCATCATATTCACTAAACATATTTTCGGTGAGCCATTTCTTTACTGTAACGTCGGCCCAATCCATAGCTTTCTTGCAATCACCGATAAATGTAGGATGATACTTAGAAATAATTGGTCCCCAGACAGCGGCTAAATTTGGATTTTTAGATACTGCTGCACATGCCTCGTTAAATTCTTCAATAATTCCGGCGCAAGACATTCCGCCGTACTGAGGATCGATAGGACCTAGGCTGGACTGTTTTCCCATAATTATTTCGCTTGTAGATAACGCCATCATCGTTCCTGCGGACATAGCCATTTGCGGAACAAAAGTTCGGATATCTTTTCCAAAGAGAGCCTTTAAATAGCAGACCAGTGATTCAGCCGCCGCTATCTGTCCACCTGGCGTATGTAGAATTAAATCTAGCCCTTTTGTGCGATCTAAACCACATACAGCCTGCATAAAGGCATTCTTATCATTATCGTCAATACCCGTTCCATCAATTCTTGGCTTTTGGATAAACCCGGAATAATATGCAATAACATTGCGCCCAGTATATTCGAACATTCTCTTTAGGTACTTGCGACGCATTTCATCAAGGGGATTAGGTGCACTTTTAAGGCTGCTCAAAACATCGCCCCAACTTGGCATATACATCCCTCCTTTTACATCGAATTTTACAACATAGCGCCAATACTTGCAATACTAGAAAGTATTAAAATTAAAACACAGCAATTCTATTCTGATATTCTAATTGCAATCGACTTATTTAATTTGTTCTGGAAAGCACACCATCAACTCAAATTTTCCGTCCTTTACACTGGCATTCAAGGTCCCGCCGTATCGCTCCGCAATCTCCCGCATACCGGGAATGCCAAATCCATGGGAGGACTTGTCCGCCTTGGTGGTGGACAGGTCTGGGTTAACTTCTCCGCCCACAGGGTTCTCCAGGCGCAGCATGAGCAGGCCCTTATCCACCCTACATCGGAGGGTAATCTTCTTTACCGCTGCATTTTGTACGCCCTCGATGGCGTTATCCAAGGCATTTCCCAACAGGGCAGCCAAATCGGTATCTGCTACCGGCAGATCTTTAGGGAGAGACACAGCAAAGTCTGCCGTGATCCCCGCTTGTTCCATGGCCTCAGCCTTGGCGGAGAGTACCACATTGGCAGACTCATTTTCACAAAAGCGTCTGACTCCCTGCAGGGCCTGGGAACCAGCCATTTGCTCCAGGTAGCCAACGGCTCCTTGTGTATCTCCTCTCTCCAAGAGGCCCTGAACGACCGTCAGGTGGTTTCTCATGTCATGACGGAGCTGCCGCACCTGGCGCTCCTGCTGCTGCAGGCCCTGGTAGTAGACCTCTCGCAGCCCTGCCAGTTGACTGGCTCGCTCCAACCGCTCATGATCTGCCAGAATCAGAATGGCAACCAACAGCACAAGGGAGGTCACCAGTACGAAGGGCAGTACCACCAGACCCTGGTTCAGTGCCAGTGCGTTGACGGCGGCGGACTCATATTTTTGAAAGGTCAGCAGCACCACGGCGATGAGGGCGCACAGGGGCATAACCGCCAGCCCCAGCACCACCTGCCACAGCCGCCGGGTGAGGTGGACCTGCTCCGCCGGGAACCGCCGGCGCAAAAGCAGCCAAAGAGCGCCGAAGACTGCTGTCCGCAGAAGCCTTACCAGCAGGTCGTAAAGGCGGCCGGTATCCACGGCTTGTATATAGGTGTCCAGCAGGGCGCAGACGGACATCTCCAGGCAGAAGAAAACGACGCAGACCGTCAGCCGTCCCACCCAGTCTCCCCTTGTGCAGAGAAAGAACAACAGAAAGTAGATCGGCAGCGTGTAGAGAAGGTTGGGATCTCCGATCCAGATTACCATACCGCTGCTGATGGCAAGAGTCAGCAGGAATACGGCCTTCCACAGGCGGCCACTCCGAAACGTAACGAAAGGCCGGCACAGATGGTACAGGAAGAAGCCGTTGGCCAGAATGTCAATCCACCAGAGTCCATAGAACCAGATATTCCAAAGCACTGTTCCCAACGATCAGCCCTCCAGTTCCGCTTGCGCCAAGGCCAGCAGGGCGGATCGCTGACAGGAGCGGCTGACAGGCAGCCGCTCCCCATTCCGCAGGATTACCTCTCCGCTCTCCATTCGGTCCACAGCCCCGGCGCGAACCAGATATCGCTGATGCACACGTACAAACGCGGCCCCGATCTCCTCTGCCACTGCGTCCAATTTACCATAAAAGGTGTAGGTCCGCCCCTCTGTGACGCACTGAACCTGACGCCGGTCCGACGCAAAGTAGAGAATGTTGGAAATGGGAACACGATAATAGGTATCTCCGTTTCGGCAGATGTAAGCCCGATCCAACTCCCGAACCAGCGCCCCCTGTGCCCGATCCAACACCGCTTCCAACTGCTCCTGCTTGGGAGGCTTCATCAAATACCCCAGGGCCCCCACACTGTAGCCGTCAAAGACATGGTCGGCATATCCGGTGACAAATACCATCTGGAGACCGGCATCTGCCGCCCGGAGCCGCCGGGCAGTCTCCATGCCGTCCAGCTCATGAAGCTCCATATCTAAGAAAATGAGATCCAACTCACCGATGTGATGATCATACCAGCGAAGCAGGGTTTCCCCGGAAGAAAATTCAAAAAACTGTCCCTGCACCTTTCGAGCCTCTAAAATGCGTTCCAGCAAAGACCGGAGCACAAGGCGCGCGTCCGCCAAGTCATCGCAGATTCCGATTCGCAGCATTCCATCACCTCGGTTTTCAAATTGCTGGCCTCATTCTATCACAGGGCCGGTATTCTGCCAAACCAAACTTGACAGGAAAAGGTTCAAAAATGACATCCCATCTCTTGTTGCCGTAAAATTTAACAGCAAAACCGCCGCAAGTGACATGGCCGTTTGCGATACGCTCCCCTTCCCGCCATACTGAATTCAAGCAAATATCGTTTTGCCTTGAAGCCTACGGCGCGAAAGGAGTTTATCATGCTGACTGTCAACGATCTGCACAAATCTTACCAGGTGGGGAGGGCCACCTATGAGGTTCTGAAGGGCGTATCCCTTCAAGTGGAGAAGGGAGAATTCGTGGCCGTCATGGGTCCTTCCGGTTCCGGCAAGACCACCCTCTTAAACTGCATCTCCTGCTACATCCCCGCCGACAGCGGTACCATCACCTTGGGTGACACAGAACTGGCACACCTGGAGGAGAACGCCCTGGCCCAGGTCCGCAACCGGCAGCTGGGTTTTGTGTTTCAGGACTTCCTGCTGCTGGATGGTCTCTCCGTTCGGGAGAACATTCTCCTGCCCGCCATCATCGGCGGCAGCGTCAACTCCCAGACCGAGGAGCGAGCTGATCAACTGTGCGATGTATTCGGTATCGGCCATATCCGGAATAAGTACCCGGCGGAGATCTCCGGCGGCGAAAAGCAGCGCAC
>CASEPH010000107.1 GCA_949289625.1 uncultured Clostridia bacterium
CCCGGGGATTGGCAATGAGATACCATACCCGAAAGGTGCGCTTCCTCGGATCTGTTTCCTGCCGGTAGAGCTGATAACCCGCCTCATCCTCCTGCGTCCATTGTCCAGTCTGCCGCTTGGCCTGCACAAAGGGTTCCACCATCTGATCCAGTTCCTCTCTGGTGCGGCTTGAGGCCCAGGTATGATCCACATCCTTGGCATGGGACTGGTAGAACAGCAACTTTCCAGTATGGGTCTTCGCCTTGCACTCCGGCGTTCCGCGCAATTCTGCCTGACGGCGGTACTCCGCCAGCTGTTCCACTGTCCCGTATCGTTCCACCATCTGCTCGTCCACATGGATGCGCCAGCTGTAGTCCTCCGCCTCGGTGAAGGGGGCGCAGACCGGCTGTAATGCCTCCACGGGGTCTACCTCGAAGCGGTCGATGAAGTCGAGGTAGTTGGCTTTGACCAGAGGCAGAAAGGTGTCCAGCAGCCCGGTGTTCAGCCGCAGGTCCTCTGTCAGCATCCGAAAGAATGAACCGCCTGTTGTGGGTTCAATTCTGAAAGAGTAGAGGTAGTCATCTCCCTGCTTTATGATACAGCTGAAGCCCACCTCAACATTACCATGGCCGATTTCGTAGTCGATGTAGTTGTAGTGGCTCCGGTCAAACCAGATCTGATAGGTCAGTCCGTTTTTCATTCTCTTTTTGAAGTCGCCCTTTTTCAGACGCTTCCAGCCCTTTTCCTCCAGGCCCAGGCCGTTCCACAGGTAGTCCAGAAGCTCCTGAAATATATCTGCCGGGCGTTTTTGTTCCATCTCCATTCACCCCCTTAAAAGAATTCACTATTCTAAATGCTTCTTCATGTAAAACCTACAATGACTTGACGGGCAATCTTCCAATTTACCGAATACAGAATACCCGCATTTTTCATAGAATTCTTTTGCCTGAAAATCAAATGTATCCAGGTGAATCAGTTTTGCGCCTTTCTTTTTTGCATCATCTTCAAGTTCTGATAGTAATCTATATCCCAACCCTTTTCCTCTGCTTTCAGAATCCACCCATAATGTATCGACATATACCATGTTCCAACAGTACATTTGAGCGATAATCCCTGCTATAATTTTGCCTTCTCTAACAAACTTTCTGCTTAAGTCAATAAATAATTCTTGCTGTTCAGCTTTAACCTTTGAAAGGTTATACGCAACAAGTTTATCGATTATATACTCTTTATCTGATTCATTGCATTTTTCGCTATACATAAATGGCAGTCACCTGCCTTTCTATTACAAAAATCATCTCTCATTTTCATCTACAACCTTTTTTCAAAGTCACATAGCTATCCGCCTCTGGGCAGAACTTCATCAATAATCCAGCAGGATGGGCACCTGCTGTTCCTCGGCAAACCGCATGGCCCGCCAGAACATGGAGAAGGCGAACCTGGCCAGGGATTGGGTGTCATACTGAGTGTGTTCCGGGATGTCCGCCTTGCTGTACTGCCCATCTGCATCTATAGTTCCGTCTACCGGGTATCCTTCCGTATCCGCCCAATCAAGGATGGTATCCTCATCGGCCTGCCACGCCAGCTGGTTCAGCTTCTCCAGTTCCTTCCGCAGTCCGCCCAGGGTGGCGATCATCGCCTGATCATCGGTGGGCAGAGGCGCCTGAAATAAGAAGGAATCCGGCAGAGGCAGCCACCAGGTAGCCCCGCGCAGCAGGGACCACACCCGCTCCTCATCCGATCCAAGGCGGGCGACCAGAGGATGCTCCCCGAAGTTCCAGTCCTTCTCCACGGTGGGGGGCACCGGCTCATCGTATGTATGGCAGGCGGCAACCAGCAGCATAGCGCCGAAGGCATCCCAATCCGGCTTGTCGGTGTAATAGGGTTTCTCATTATCTTCAGGCCAGGGGGCGTAGGGGGGCTGGCCCGGCTGAGAAATGGCGCTCAAGATCTGATCCCGCCAGTTCTCCACCGCCGCCTGGACCTCTGTCGTGGACATTTCTTCCTCGTTATCAGCAGGTTCTCCATCCGGCGTGATCCGGTTAAAGGCGTATCCGTTTTCCTCCGCCCACTGCTGGACAACGGTTTTCCAGTTGTGAGAGTAGTACCGGGTCAGCGTTCCGGCATAGATATCAAGTCCCATCGTAATGTCTCCTTTTGGGTTTGGTCAGAGCTGCTCCACCTCGTCATAAAAACCGGCTATGTTAGAAAAGCGGCGGCCGTCAATGGTGAACCTCTCTCTCATGTCCATATAAACGGCTCCTTTAAGTGATATTTCTCCATGATCTTATT
>CASEPH010000108.1 GCA_949289625.1 uncultured Clostridia bacterium
CAGTCCCTGGTGCTGGGCCGTTCGCCCTACCAGTGGCAGCATGAGCCGATCCTCTTCGGCTGGAAGAAGAAAGGCAGACACCAGTGGTACACCGGGCGGAAGGAGTCCACCATCTGGGAGTTCGACAAGCCCAAGAAGAACAAGGACCATCCGACCATGAAGCCCATCCCGCTTCTGGCCTATCCAATTCTCAACTCCTCCATGAGCAACGCCATCGTGCTGGACCCCTTCGGCGGTTCCGGCAGTACTCTCATCGCCTGTGAACAGACCGACCGCATCTGCCGCACCATCGAACTGGACGAAAAGTTCTGCGATGTCATCGTGAAGCGGTACATCGAGCAGGTGGGCAAAGCGGACGATGTATCCCTCCAACGGGCCGGTCTGACCTACCGCTATGACGAGGTTGCCGGGGACGATGCGGAAGACATCCCATTGTTCTGAGGAGGCGCCCATGGAATTGAATACAGCTTTGACCCTCGGCAGCCTCTTCGATGGCTCCGGGGGTTTTCCATTGGGCGGTCTGCTCTGCGGGATTACTCCGGTGTGGGCTTCGGAGATCGAGCCGTTCCCCATCCGGGTGACCACCAAGCGGTTTCCCTTTATGAAGCACTACGGCGACATCTCCCAGATGGATGGCGGGAAGATCGAGCCGGTGGACATCATCACCTTCGGCTCCCCCTGCACCGACATGAGCATCGCCGGTCGGAGGGCCGGCCTGGACGGGAAGCAATCCGTCCTCTTTTACCAGGCCATCCGCATCATTCAGGAAATGAGGGATGCCACCCATGGCAAATATCCAAGATACATCGTATGGGAGAACGTCCCCGGCGCGTTCAGCTCCAACCACGGAGAGGACTTCAAGGCCGTACTCGAAGCGGTCATCGGGATCAAGGAGCCGGGCGCCCAGGTGCCTATGCCTGAGAAAAACCTCTGGCCCTACGCCGACCTGTACATGGGAGAGCAGTGGAGCGTTGCGTACCGCACTCTTGACGCGCAACACTGGGGAGTCCCCCAGCGAAGACGCCGCATCTTCCTTGTCGCAGATTTTGCAGGCTGGGGTGCCGGACAAGTACTATTTGAGTCCGAAGGCCTGTCAGGGTATTCTGCGGAGGGCTTCCGTGCGTGGCAAAGAGCTGCCAGAGATCCTGCGGCTGGCTCTGGAGCGGCAGGCCTCTGCCTGAACGACCAGGGCGGGAACTGCATGGACGTGTCCAGCGGAGTCGCCGCCACGCTCCGGGCGGAACACCATGGGCATCCGCCCTGTGTGTTGGACGCCGCTGGCTTCTGCACCGAACACTCGGCGGACAGCCGAGGCATCGGTTTTGAGCCGGAACGCGCACCCACGCTCCGGGCCGGTGTGGTTCCCGCCGCTATCGCGCTGGAAAGCCACCCCATCGACAGCCGCATCAAAATTGCCAATGACGGTACCGTCCAGACGCTGACCTCCCACATGGGGACAGGCGGGATGAATGTGCCTCTGGTGCTGAAGATCCGCTCCGGCTGCGAGGGCGGCGGGAAGGGACCGCTCATCCAGAAGGACAAGTCCGCTACGTTGGGGTGCAACAACGACCAGACGGTTTTTGTGCCGTTCGTGAAAGGTACTCGCCCTCACACTCCCGATGAAGGACAGCAATGGAAACCGTCCGATGTGGCGAATACACTGAACACCTATGATGTGGGCGAGACCCGGTGCAATGAACTGGCGGTTAAGGTTTATGGCATCTGCTCCAAGCAAAGTCACGCCATGCTGTCGGATAATCCTCATAGTGGATTTTACGAAGCAGACACTTCCAGATGCCTGGACAGTGGCGGCGGCAATCCCATATGCAACCAGGGCGGCATGGCTGTGGTGGCGGTGCAGGGTTCCATGATCGGCAGGTCCGACAAGAACGGCCCCCAGGGCAGCGGTATCAATGAGGATGTGTCTTTTACATTGGACGCCGCCGACCGCCATGCGGTGGCTTACTGTATGACCTCGGGTTCTTACACCCAGACATTAGAGGAGCAGTCCCCGACCTTAATGGCAAGGGACTATAAAGACCCGCCTGTGGTAAATGAAACCGAGCCGGAGTACATCGTTCGCAGACTGACGCCTACCGAGTGCGCCCGCCTTCAGGGCTTTCCGGACTGGTGGTGCGCAGGGCTTGCCATAGACAATCCATCCGAGGAAGAGATCGAGTTCTGGACAGAAGTGTTTGAGACACACCGAAAGATCATGGGAACCTCCTCTAAACCGAAAAGCCATAATCAAATTATCAAGTGGCTGAAAGACCCGCACTCCGATTCCGCGGAATACAAGATGTGGGGCAACGGCGTGGCGCTTCCCAATGTCTATTTTGTGCTTTCCGGCATCGTGTGGGCGTTAAAAAACGAGGAAACGGCATAACCGCTTCCTCGTCCTCTCAATTCTTTCTGGTTGGCTTTACATTAACCGCCGGATTGATGGTGCCGTCAATCTTTCCATGCTCTTGCTCAAAAGCCTTGATGTTTTCTCGGATGAGCACCAGAATATGGCTGTTGACCGAGCGTCCCTCATAGTCTGCCACAAAGCCCAGTTTCTCCAGCATTTCTTCCTCTATGCGAATGGACACGCTTTTGATTGCCATAAAATCACCTCGTTGAATATATTTTGTGTTTATTTTATGGCTACCATGTGGTAAAATGTTTTGATTAGATATACCGTATATCTACAATAATTTTGCAATGTGTCCGAGGTGTTGAAATGTGAGAGTGGCAATCGTAGGATCCAGAGGGCTAAGCGTGACCAATTTGGAGAAATATCTCCCGAATGGCGTGACGGAGATCGTGTCCGGGGGTGCAAAAGGGATCGATACCTGTGCCAGAGAGTATGCCGTCTCCAACGGCATCAAGCTGACAGAGTTTCTGCCGGAGTATGAGAAGTATGGGAGATCTGCCCCATTGAAGCGCAACATCACAATTATTGAAAATGCCGATCTTGTATTGGCGTTTTGGGACGGGACATCACGGGGAACGAAGTTTGTGATTGACAACTGCAAGAGCCGTGGTATTCCTGTGAAGATCTTTGTCCCGACCAACCACAACTGACAACACAAGTTCTCTCGATTTGTGTACAAGGTAGAATGTGGCGATTTAGCTCTTTTCCACTTGCTATTACCTTCCTTTAGAGGGAATATGTACTCACCCAAAAAAGGAAGGTGGTATGACATATGCCAAACAAAGAAATGCGGGCGGCGGTGGAGGAATTCATTCTGCAGCGAATCAACGATTGGGGCTCAGATGAATCCCAGGGCCTGCAAACGGCCATTGAGCAATGGAAACTTAGCACCGAAAACTTGAAGCGGTCTTTATCCGACCAGCAGGAAATTCTCTATAGAGAATGTGAGAACGCCTATGCGCTGGTGGACGGAGAAACCATGCAGTGTTACTACCGTGCCGGTTTTGCCGACGCGGTATTGTTTTTGATGGGCTGGAGGGATGGAACATGGAACTGAATTACAACTGCACCGGTGAAAGCCGCAAGCGGCTGGTGACCGCCATCAGCGAGATTACCGGCGTCCC
>CASEPH010000109.1 GCA_949289625.1 uncultured Clostridia bacterium
CATTACCTACACAACACCCAGCGGTATGAAGTGCCGGGATGACCGGCTCCACGAAACAAAGTACACTAAGGAGGTCATGGAACGTGAATTCCGAATCCGAGCAGAGATTATCTCTGGAGGAATTGAAACAGCGGAATCGATCTCAGGGCGTACAGATGATGACCACACCATCAGCTGCCCCCACGAAACAGGACTGGGAGGATCTGCTGACCGCCGTCAGCGCCCTATACCGCCTGGAGAGGATCAACAGCGACCGGCTGAAACACCTGGAGGCCAGCGTTGGCGCACAGGAGGCCCTGTTGCGGGCGTTGACCCGGCAGGCGGGGCAGCTGCCCACCCAGGTCCAGTTGGAGGCACTGGCGCGGGATGTGGCCCAAATTCAGGCCATGCTGAAACAGGCTGGGAGGAAGAAAGAGATTTCTATTTCACCGCCCAGTCTGGAGACAGCCCTCTCCGTGCTGATCTGGCTGATCCTGATTTTGCTGGGGACTCTGGTTGGGATGGTAGCCTTGCAGACGATCTGGTCCGGCTTGTCCGCGCTCTGGAGCGCAGTTCGGATTCTGATCCCGTGAGGGACGCCACCACCATCTCCCAGCATACGGACCGAAAAGTACTGCGCCGGGAGCAGGAGAAGAAGATCGCCCTGGGCCACAAGGCGGACGACCACGAGGAGGAGCAGACCTGGGAGCAAACTATGAAGTATTAGGAGGACATCATGTTTTTATTTGAGGGAGATCAACTACGCCACGAAACGGTGATTCGCGGAGTCAAGTATGTTACCGTCAGCCACTACAGCGGAGAACGGGATATCTTCGAAGTGATTGGAGACCTGATCACAGATTCCTTCTGTTCATCAGAGATCCACAAACTTACGAAGGAATCTTCAGTGGATTTGGATATGGATATGGAGGGCCAATAACGGTATTGTGTGTTGCGAAAGGGGGTAAAAGCCTTGCAAAATAAGGAGATCGCGGCAGTCTATTGCCGGCTCAGCCAGGACGATGGCAGTGTGGGCGAATCAGGCAGCATCCAAACGCAGAAAACTCTGCTGACCCAGTACTGCCAGGAACACCGCATAGAAATTGGAGACTACTACTGCGACGATGGGTGGAGCGGTACCAACTTCGACCGGCCTGAGTTCAAACGGATGCTGGAGGACATTGAAACCGGAACAATCAACCTGGTCATCGTTAAAGATCTCTCCCGGTTTGGACGGGAATACGCTCAGATGGGTCTGTACATCGAACACTACTTTGAGGAAAAGGGCGTCCGGTTTATATCTGTCGCGGAGAACATTGATTCGAAAAACGGGATCGACAACCTGGTACTGCCCTTCACCAATGTCATCAATTCCTTCTACGCGCGGCAGGCGTCCACCAAGACCAAGGCGGCACACCGGGCCAGGGTCAAAAGCGGAATGTATATCGGAAGCCGGGCGCCCTTCGGTTATCAGAAAGACCCCAATGACCGCCACCACCTGATCATAGACCCACCTGCCGCCGATGTGGTGCGGGATATTTTCCAGATGTTTGCCGATGGCATCGGCTATGTGCGGATGACCAAGATCCTGCGTCAGCGGGGAATCCTGAACCCACAGGCATATTTCAACCAAAATAATCCAGACTACTACAAAAACAGTGACTACTGGCGTAAACCCTTTGACTGGCACGCCACCTCGATCCGAGCCATCCTCAACAACCCGGTCTATCTGGGCAAGGTGGTCTTTGGCCGGAGCAAAACCAAGGGCTTCTTTGACAAGCGCCGGGTGGAGGCAGCCGAGGAGGAGTGGGTGGTAGCGGAGAACACCCACGAACCGCTGATCTCCCAGGAACTCTGGGATACCGTCCATCAGATGATGAAGGCACGGCGGCGCGAAAACGGGAAAGGTGAGGTACAGCCCTTCGCGGGACTGGTGAAATGCGCCGACTGCGGTTCCTCGCTGAATGTAAGCTATGATAAGAAAAAGGGCAGGTATACCGGCTTCTCCTGCTGGGTCTACAAAAATTACGGAAAAGAACGGTGTACCTCCCACGCCATTGGTTGGAAAACACTGAACCAGCTGGTATTGGAGGATATCCGGCGAAACGCAATGGAAGCCCGGGTTTGTACCGGCGACTACATGGATATGCTTATCTCCTCCAGAACAGAGAAGAAAAAAGAGGAAACGGATCGATGGAAACGGGAACTAAAGAAGGTGGATAAACGCATGGCGGAACTGAGCAAGATCCTGAATAAGCTCTATGAAGATCTGGCCCTGGAGAAGATCAGCGAGGAGCGGTATCAGGCCATGGCACCGGACTATGAGCGAGAGCAGATCTTGCTGAGGGAGAAGCGGGAGAAATTGACCGCGGAGATCGCCAAGAGTGAGGAGATCTACGAAAACGTAGAAAAGTTCCTGCCTGTCATTTGGAAGTACACCAATCTCACAGAACTGAACGCCCATGTGCTCAACGAGCTGATCGAAAAGATCGTGGTGCATGAAAAGGTAGTGGCTGCGGACGGAAGCAAGAGCCAGCAGGTGGATATCTACTACAAGTTCATCGGATGTATCAACCGGAAGCGGTCCCCTGCCAGCTATGCGGCACCGGAAAAAGCCGCACTTCAGGAACATCTGTCATCCTGTTCACAAACTGCCTGAGAACGACGTAGGGGGAGCCGCTTGAAAGCGGCTCCCCCGTGATTTTCCGTTTACAGCTGGTGCGTGAGAAGCCAGGCCAGCAGATCCTCGTAGCCTTTTTCTCCGGCGGCAACTTGGAGAATGATGTCGGCCAGCTCTTGCTGTGTATAAGACAGTTCCAGACCGTTGACCGCCAGGAAAACCAGCATGGCGTGAGCGCCGATCCGCTTGTTGCCGTCTACAAACGGGTGATTTTTCACCAGACCGTAACAGAGCCGAGCGGCCTTCTGCTGGAGAGAGGGATAGGCGCTGGTACTGCCAAACCCCTGAAATGGCGCGTTGAGGGCCGAATCCAAAAGCCCCTCGTCCCGCAGACTCGGACTGCCGCCGGTCTCATCGATCAGCTGCTCATGGAGCAGCAGGATCTGGTGCTTGCTCAGAACCTTCATTTGGCCAGTTCCTCATAAGCCGCCCGGTTTTGCTGTATGAGCCGTTTCGAGATCTGCATGACATCCTCATCCTCAGCCGCCTGCATCTGCTCCACCTGGCTGAACTCCACCACAAGATACCGGGGCACATTATTTTTCAGGATAACGGCGGAGCCCTGCTCGTCCACCAGCCGGGCCACTTTGGAAAAATTCTGGTTGGCCTCTGTGATGGACACCAGAGTATTGGAATTGATCATCATACGATCACCCTCCTTCTGACTTTATTATACGCCATAATAGGAGAAATTCAACCTATAATTTCTGAATTTTGACGGATGCATTTGGGCGCAAGTACGCCTCCGATGATGTATCCTTACCAGCAACCAGCGGTTGTGGGTTCGATTCCCACCAGTAGCTCCACGTCGGAGCAAAGTCCGCTTTGCTCCGACGGTTTTTTATATTTCTGATGTTATTTTAGTGGCAAGCTGTACTTGAGAGCTATAATATGTGAAGACTTGTTTTGCGTATGTTAAGAGGGGCTTTTTGGCCAGATCTCACGGTGACCAGCTCATAGATAGTAACCAAGTAGTTATCACTGTTTGGTTTATAGGAGAAAATCCTTGAAATTTGCGGGCCATTTGTCAGCGTCGGTTTATCTTTCCATCCGAAAGCTATTGCGCAGATTGCCTGTAATTGGAAAGCGAAACGTCTTCGCCTGGCAGTGAATTTGGAATACATTCCCTGTAAAATCAATGGG
>CASEPH010000110.1 GCA_949289625.1 uncultured Clostridia bacterium
CTCGCCAATTTCTTCTCCAGCAGTTCTGTCATATCATTGCAGAGGCGCTTTACCTTGTCCTGCTCATGGGCGTAGTACCAGATGGTTTCCTCTCCAGGGCAGAGCAGAAGCTGGTCACCGTCTGCTTCTTTCCAGAACTCGCCCAGCACACAATACCGATTTCCGTGTATGGTCAGCTCGAATAGCCCAGACAACTCAATAATCACACCAGTAGACACATTGATTCCTGCTGTCAACAGGAAAAACTCCCGCACCTGGGCCGGAAGTGCGAAATCCAGCACGCTCTCTTGATTCCCGATCTGCTCCTCCGTGGCGGCAGGCTGGATCTCATCAGTGGAGTCCAGCACCTTTGCCAACGCCTTGGAGAACTTTGGGTATCGGCCAAACAGCTCCGGGTTGTTGGTCTTGAATTCCTTTTGCTTTTCCCGCTGTACTCGCTCCTGCTCTTTGCAGAAAGCGTCCAGCTCGGCCAGATATCGCTCCTGATAGAGATTGCTGGCCTCAAATGCTATACTGTTCTTTTCCAGAATAGCAATGGCTCCCTTTTGGCTGCCAAACAACGGGACCCATTGAAAGCCATGCTGACAGGGCTTTAGTTTCAGATATTCTCCACGGTTAAGCATACTCTCCAGTTCTGCCTCGTGCTCATTCCACCATTCCCGCCAGCTTTCGGGGGTTTCTCGGCCCTCAGCAAGGTCCAGAAGTTTTGTTATCAATGTTTCTTTGTCCATAGGTAAATACTCTCTTTCCCAACCTTAACTTCCACATTACTCGGTAGCACAAAGCTCATTCATTTTTGGAATCAGTAATTTATCCATCCACTGACAAACAATCTCAAAGGTGTTGTCAATTTTTTCTTCATTCCCTATATCAAGATATACTTCATTGTCTCTTAAACTGTAAAACAGTGGTTGTGTGTTGGCGTCTGGTTTGGCATAACCATAAGGGTCGTATGGACGGATGTTGATTATATAGCAAACCTCTATGCTTATGCTATCCTTTGTGTTCCCGCCAAATGAGGAAAACGCAATCATATAGGTGAAATTTTTGCTGTGCCTCGTAAGCGTTTTGTCGGATTTTTTATACTTAAAGCCTAAATGTCCGTACTTTCCTTGCAACTTGCCTCCAAGTATTTGCATTGCTTCGTTAAAGTTCATTGTGCCTCTCCATTTTTCATCGTAAAAATAAATATAGTTCATTTCTCCGTTTCAGGGGCGCAGGAATAGATGCTCATGGCCCCGTAATCGGTGTGCAGGACAAGCCCGCTTTGGGTAAAGGCAAAATTCACCTGCCGCACCACAAAGGGGTCATCAATGGTGGCCAGCAGCTGGTCGCTGCCGGTATCCCACACCTCTATGGGGGAGCTGCCACGATCCTGCTGAACCGCCATCAGTTTGCCTCTTGTTCGTGTTGTACAGGTATCCGAAAAACTCAGGCCCTGTCGGACAGTAAAGGGAAGAGGATTGGTTGTTTCTTCTCCCGTCTGACTCACATAGAATTTACCGCCAACAGAGAAGATTTGATCGTCCGGAGAAAAGAATGGATGCCATCTATCGTTTGAGATTATTGTTTTTTCAGCAGACTTCAAGTCAACAATCACATACTCACTCTCAGCGACGCGGTAAACTGCCTTAGTCTGCCTGGGAGAGAGCATACCGAAGCAGTAATAAACAAAATTCGGATCCTTTGACTTTTTGCATTTCACAGTTTCCCGCCATACCTCAGTATTGCTGCCAAAGTCAAAGACGACGATCTCTTCGCCTGTGTACCACATAGCCAGATCACCGCTGACATCCAGCATAGTCCTCATGCTGTTTTTCTTGTTGGCGAAAGGCGTGATCTCATGGGTATGGAGAGAGAACTGCTCAATAAGGTAGCTGTTGTTCATCAGCAGAGTGTCATTTGGACAGAGAATCTGCTCATAGGTCATTCTTTTTGCACCCAGTGAGATCGTTTCAATGATTTCTCCGTTACCATTAAAGTGATAGAGGATCTCGTCCTCAAAATCGCCTGCCACTCTGGTAAGGAAGAAATCATCTCTTTTGAGAGAGGCAGCAAGAGGCATAAAGCCGTTGTTGTCTTTCCCGACAAATCGGTGGCACTGTGCTTTTCCAAAAGCAGCGTTTGGATTCTGATAAACAAATCCTTTCCGCATCTGTCCCATCATAGCGCTGGCCGCTTTGCTCTTGACCTGAAAGGCAGAGTCGCACAAAAGCTCCTTGACTTTCCCGCCATTCAAACAGGTTCGGATAGTATGTCCGTCAATTTCAATCCGCCACTGCTTATTTGTGGCGGGGTTGAGGAAGGTTTTTTCAATCATGGTTTTGACCGTTCCTCCTTTCCGATCAGGATGCTTTTTCCCTCGGAGTTGATGCTATACAGGTCATCCAGATGGATGTGGAATCCATCCCCGCGAAGAGTTTCTGCCATACCCAAAGCGGCTTTCGCCAATAGAAGCAGCCCCGCCCGGTTTCCCGTTAGCTCCAATTCATTTCCATCAGCATGAGTGGTAAAGGAGAGGTGGGCTTCCGGTTCCACTGGAAGGATGGGCAGTTGTTCATCATTCAGTTGAATGGTCAGTGTTTTGGGTTTCATCGCTTGTATCCCACCTTTTGAAAACTCCTCAATCAAAATCCATCCAAACCAGGTGCTTCCCGCAGTGGAGGCACTGGAACAGATAGCATTGCAGATGCCCGCCATTGACGGATTTCTGAATCATTTCCTTATGTTCGTCATCCCACATGGGATCGTCCAGCACATCCTCCAGCACACCCAGCGCCCGCAGCTCTCTGGCACCCACACGACCAAGATAGGCGCAATAGTCGCCGCAGTGGGCACGCCAGTATTCCTGTTGCCAGCCACAGTAGCCGGGAGTTCGGTGGAGCAGCTCGTCCAGTCGGGCCGGGTCCTCCACGCCATCGTCCACGGAGCAATCGTCCTGGAAGCT
>CASEPH010000111.1 GCA_949289625.1 uncultured Clostridia bacterium
AGTCCGACTCACTCGCTTCTAGGTCTGACGCCGATCCTTTTTGAGCTGTTTGGTCCGCTTCTTCCGCCGTTTTCCCGTTCGGCGTTCCAATTCCTCCAGCCCTTCTTCCTCATAGGCGTCCAGCCGTTCCCAGTATGCTCCCGGACTCTCCGGCAGTTCCACCAGCTCCTCCGAGGCCTGGGAGGCATTGGCCTTCACATGGGTGGAATCCGTTCCTACCAGTCGTCCACTGGCCAGTCCTTTGGCGACGCACTGCTCCACGACCTGCTCAAACAAACGCCGGAAGATCTTGCGAAAGCTTGGCTTCCGCCGCCGAAGCTGAGAAATCGTGCTGTGATCCGGCACCCGGTCAAACAGATCCAGCCCCAGATACCACCGCAGCGCCATATCAGTCTGAATTCTCTGCTCAATCTGACGCTCGGAGGGTATGCCGTACAGAAAGCCCACCAGCAGATATTTCACCAGCACCACCGGGTCGATGGGCGGCCGCCCATACCGCTGGCTATATAGGTGAGCTGTTTCCTCATATACAAATCCAAGATCCAATACTGCATCCAATGTCCTTAAAAAATGGCCCTTCGGTACCAGATCTTCTATCGTCACCATATGGAGCTTCAACTGCATCTTCCCACCTCCGTATGCCCTTATTTTACCATAGTTTTGTTCCCACGTGGATCTTTTGTCAACAGCTCCAAGATGACATGAGGTTTCCCCACAACGATTGGACCCACTTTCGTCGGCAGATTTCCATGTTTCTGGAAGTGAACCGGGGGACGAAAGAAAAAGCAGCCGGCCAAGGGTTTGTCAAGAATAAAAATATAAAAGCGAATGAATATATGAAGCAGAAAAAGGGCGCAAAGAAGCAGGCCCGCACACGGGCGTTCCGGGCTTGGACCTATGGGCAGGGAGCTACGCAGCGGAAGGCATGATGGGCTGGTAGGTCTTGTTGTCTCGCATAACGGCGAAGATCACGGCTGTCATTTTCCGGGTCACATGGCCAATGATATTCATGTAGCGCATGCCCTCCGCGGCTTTCTTTTCGTAGTACGCCTTGAACACGGGATCGTGCTGGACCGCTACGACACTGGCCCTCCAAATGGCCCGGCGCAGATATGGGGAACCGCGCTTGGACATATGGACGCCGCCCAATTTCGTCTCTCCGGACTGCTTTACTCTGGGGTCCACACCGGCGTAGGCGGCCAGTTTGTCCGAGGAAGAGAATACGGAGATGTCTCGGATCTCACTGAGGATCGCTGCACCCAGGACAGGACCCACACCAGGGATAGAGGTGAGAGTGGTCTGGAATCGAGAGAAATGCTCCAAAATATGACGCTCCAGAGTGGCAGCAGCGTCTATCAGATGCTGCATCTGCTCCAGGTACATCAGAATCAAAGTAGAATAAACGCCCTCTGAATCCGGGAGGCCAAAGCTGATTCGGGCACATTCACGCACCTCTCGCGCCTTCCACTCCCCAAAGCGGCCGTTACTGGCGGATTGGAGAATCTCAGTGAGTTTTCCTAACTGGGCCTTTGCCAGTCGTTCCGGCGTCGGGTATCGCCGCAGCACAGCAAGACCGGATTTGCAAAAAATAGAGTCAAACTGAGTTTCAAATTCCGGGAATACCTGGTCTAACAGAGCGGTGATCTTCCTCTTCAGATCGCTGGCCAGGTCCATAAGGTAGAAACGGTTGCGGCACAACTCCCGGAGGGCCAGCAATTCCTCCTGGGGGACACTGCTGGACCGGACCCGGCCAAAGCGAACCACATCTGCAATGAGCTGGGCGTCCACGGC
>CASEPH010000112.1 GCA_949289625.1 uncultured Clostridia bacterium
GGTGGGGTAGACTCCGGCGGTGTGATCCACAAAGTAGGGAGCGAACGTGGGATTGTTCCGCACGTCCTCGTCGGTGAGGTTCCGGGTCAGCTGGTGGACGATGGCCGCCACCATCTCCATGTGGCCCAGCTCCTCGGTACCTACAAAGGGGTCAAAATGGAACCCCAGACTGAAGCCGCCTGTGCTGCAAGGGATTCCAGCCTTGTATCAGGCTCAAAATGAGAATGTGCCGATTCCCGGATACTTGTTTTCCATGGATCTGGAGCAGGAGGGAACCCGGCGTAAGGTGAAGCCCGTATGGCAGGTGGATGTCTGTGTGGCACTACCTGATGATCGTGAGTTCAAGAAGGGAGGTGCTGCCCAATGAACGAACAGGTGCGAAGCATTCCGATCTCCCAGTTATACCCTTTTCAATACCACCCGTTCCATGTAAGGGATGATGAAGCCATGGCGGCTTTGTGTGGTTCCATTCAGGAGTATGGTATTCTCTCTCCGCTTCTGGCCAGACCAGCAGGGGAGGGGTATGAGGTAATCTCTGGCCACCGCAGACGTCTGGCAGCCTTAAAACTGGGTCTGCTGGAACTGCCGGTGCTGATACGGAGCATGACGGATGATGAGGCGGTGATTCTGATGGTGGACAGCAATATCCAGCGGGAGAACCTGTTGCCAAGCGAGAAAGCATTTGCCTACAAGATGAAACTGGAGGCGATGAAGCACCAAGGAAAGGTGACTTCGTGCAAAGACTGCACAAAGACAAGATCGGATGAAATGATTGCTCAAGAAGCTCATGTCAGTGCCAGAACGATTCAGAATTATATCCGACTGACCTATCTCGTGAAACCTATTTTGGATCAGGTAGATGAAGGCCGCATCGCCTTTTCTCCGGCGGTAGAACTATCATTTATGTCGAGGCAGGAGCAGGCTGAACTATGGGACATCATGAACTCCGAGGATAGTACCCCGTCCCTATCCCAGGCAGTCCGTCTGAAAAAGCTATCGCAGAAAGGCGAGCTCACCCCGGAGCGCATCTATGAGATCATGAGAGAGGAAAAAGCCAATCAGAGAGAGCGAGTCCGTATTGATGTCAATCAACTGAGAAAATACTTCCCTAAAGGCTATACCGCACTACAGATGGAAAAGAAAATATTGCAATTATTGGAAGAGAATTATCAAAACAATTTAGTAATTAAATAGGGAAAACAGCCATTCCTCTGGACGTATCATATTGTGCTATCGGTAGAGTGAGGCTAGTATTGATAATCTCTTTTGACAAACTAAATTAGAGAAAAAAGCCCAGAGACCATTGCTCTCTGGGCTTTCCATATGTAGTCTATATAATGAAGTAGGGGGGGCAGGTCATGAATTGGGCCGATATGTTCTGGTTTTCAAACTATTTTGAAGAAGTTTCTTCCCAAAGAGTTTCTTTATCCCGACTTATGTAGTCATCTTCTTCGGCTTCCGTTGCCGGACGGATCGTGGCCTTCCCGCAGTCAGGACAGGTCTCCTCAGATGTTCTGGGGAATATATAGTGGCAATTATCACAAGTATATAACATTTTTAGTAAGCCTCGCTTTCGTGTTTATCAGTGTAGCACGGAGCGTGGCTTTTTTCAATCTATCAGGAAGGAGGTCAGCGCAATGAAGTGTCTGCTTAAATACCAGTGGGTCAAACTGCCACGAAATCAGTTGCCGCCCGGGAAGGGCATAATGGGTGCTTGGGCGCGTCTGGCCTCCCGTGCAGCCTTCCGAAGTGGGCAGGCGCACTACTGTCGTTACATCAATAAAATCAATGCTGGGGGCTGGGCAGGCGGCATTGTGGGCTTGAAAAGCATCCTGGCGGTCAAACGCCGGCAGCAAGCATTGAAGCTGATGAACGATCTTACAGCTCTCGGTTACATTTCATATACGCTGGACACAAAGACAAAGAAACTGAACTACCAGGTCACAGACTGGGTAATAAAATGCTCTGGAGAGCCCTGTATGGGCCGTGAGGCCGTTTATGCGACAGAGGGATATGGGTTCCTCTGCTTGCCCAGAAACATCACACAGAGGCTTGTAGAGCGGCATTATCAATTTGCTGAGTCAGACGCATGGCTGGATCTCTGGTGCCACACAATTTGGCAGGAGCCGAGCAATGCGTTTTCTCATTTGGCGCCAGCTGTCCAATTTGGCCAGTACGGCGCCGTTTTGACACTGGAATCCCTTGGCAGGCGCTGGGGATGGGAAAAGACGAAGGTTTGGCGCTTTTTCAAAAAACATGCGGATGCCTTCCCGCTGTATAAGCTGCCAGGCTCTTTCGGTTGCCTCATCTTCAATGCAGGCTATCCAATCGGAGAACAATTCTCCCTGCCGTCCCAGGACGAAGTTGAGCGTATTTTACACGAAATACGCATAAAGGACACCAATGCGCACAGCCAGCAGACAAGCGATCATGCTCGCATCTGCAAACTGGTCACCTGGTACAGCCGTGCCGTGCTGTCCCAAGAGCAGGCGAATGGCCGTGTTGCACCTGCGGACTGCAATATTACGCGCGCGTATTTTTCTCCGTGTAAGATTTTAGAGTATGTTTGGGAGGACTGCCAAGGGATTTCTTCTGTGATGCCAAACTTTGAATTTTTCTGCGGGACCACGCCACGAGCCGGGCCTGCTGATCAGAACGATGGAGGTATTGAAAATGGCAGATTTGAAGGCATTCCTTTGTGGTGAACTGCCGAATCATGAGAATATGCTCCAAAATGAGCAGCTGCGCGATTTGCTGGAGCGTAGGGGGATCGTAGAGGATCCCGATATTCCGAATGCAAAAGCCCGGCTTGCGGAGCAGGAACTTCGCCGGAATATGTATCACAACACACAAGTCATGCTCAAGCACTATCGGGACATAGTATGGGCCTTGGAGTGTTTTCCCAGTGAGGTCGCCCAGGAGCTGGATCAGCCACTGAAGGATCTGGATGCGCTGCTCAGCGTGGTGGATACCCAGGTGGCGTTAGGCAATGCAAAACTTGAGCATCGTCTGCTCAGCATTCGGAAATCTCGCCTTCTGCTGGACCGGATCAATGAGGCTCTGACTGTCCTGCGCCATAAGCCGGGCAACGGAGAACTGATGTATAATATCATCTTCCAGACATTCATCACACCGGACAAGCCCAGCCATACGGATATTCTGTACCGACTGGACATCTCGGAGCGCCACTATTACCGACTTCGTCAGCAGGCAGTCAATATCCTCTCCATCCGTCTGTGGACGGCACCAGTTGGCTGCCTGGATGCATGGCTGGAACTGCTGACGCTGCTGGAGGGGTAATGTCCGACTTTATGGCATAAAAATGGCAGAAAATTGGCAAGGTTGGTGCGGATGACAGGAGGAGTGCAGATGTGCTATCCTGTTATTGTCCAAAACTGGACCTGACGGCAAGAGGCCGCCTTGAAGCGATTAGAAGAGGTCGCTTTGAGGCGGCTTTTTGCTGCCAATACTACGAAAAGGAGGGAAGCAAATGGCAAAGGATGAGAGCAGGCGGAACCGCTGTGTAGAGGTGTCCAAGAAACTGCGCAACGGGTTCCAGATGGTGGCAGTGTCCTGTTACATGATGGTGCTTTTCGCCCAGCCGGCAGCTGCAGCGGATACCATGTGGACAAGATTCTCCACCATTATCGCGGATGTCTATGGCGAGTTAGTGGGCATCTCCACCATCGTGGCTGTGACGGCGGCTGCGGTAGCCCTGCTGGTACGGATGATCTCCCGCAATGAGCGGGCAGTTGCCGAAGCGACCAGCTGGCTGAAGAGAATTGTCGTGACCTGGATTGTGCTCAATACCTTGGGCTTTGTGGTCGCATATCTGCAGCCGCTGATCCAGGGCGGTCAGTACACGCCCTAAACCACACTGATTCCAGACAGGGCAAAATCAAAATTGAGGAGGATATGTCAGTGAAGAACAAAATCTTATCTGTCACCGCATCGCTCCTGCTTTTGACCATTCTGACACTGCCTGCGGGTGCGGTCAGCGTGGATGTGGCGGACCCGGATGCCATGTTGCCGGTCGATATTATCCTCGACCAGGACAACAAAGAGATCCGCAAGGTGTATGATCTCTCGCCCAACACCGATCCCTCCACGCTTCCTATGGGACAGTTTGAGCGAGACGGCCTTCTGTATGAGTGCACTGATGTGCTGCGAGAGGTCATCATCGGCAGTGAGACACAGGTCGTCACACAGGAGGAAACGGTGGAAAGCGAAAAGAAGAACATGGACACGATCCTGTCCTTGCTGCCTCAAGAGAAAGAGGTCACCACAGAAGAGGGATTTACCGGCACCCTCACGCTGGATCTGGACAGCATCAAGACAGAGGCGGCCGGCTATGGAAGCAGCACCCAGCCTGTCACGGCTACCAGAACCTACCCCAATCTTGCAAACCAGGATCTCAACCACCTGCCGAAAAGCATTACCGAAGGCGGCCGGACTCTGACGCTGCAGGATGTCCAGTGGCAGACAGACAACACCTACAACGCCGATGATTATGAGATCGGCGACCGTTTTACCGCTGTCTGCACCTATGGCGGAAGCAAAAAGGTCAGCTATGTGACGGGATATACCACGACGGCGACCTATTCGGGTGAGGTCTACCGCACCGGCGTCACAGTGATCCGTTATACCGTTATTTTTACCGGCACACCCGTAGAGCCTGTTGTTGATGAGCAGTCCCAGAGCGGTGGCCTGAACTGGCTGATGGTGGCCCTGCCTGTGCTGGCGGCCCTTGGCGCTGGCACCGGAGGAACATATCTTATTATGAAGCGAAAGGAGCGCAAGACGTATGAGGAATTGCCTGAAAACAATGATGCTGCTGCTGGCCGTCACAGCGATGATGGCGACGCCGGCTCTGGCAGCGGATTATGAGTTTGGTGACTCCGAAGGTCCTATGTATGCGCCGCCCACCTCCGTTGATCAGGTTATCGTTGTTGGAGGTGGGGAGACGGAGAGCAGCAACATTGACCGCAGTAAAAACACCGCTGTTATCGCACCGCCCTTCGGCAGCCCGCAGTCGTATCTGCCCGGAGCGGGTACGGTTCTGATTCCTCAGACGAGTACATCCACAGGCAGCACCATCAGCGGAGAGACAATTTACCTCCCGCCGGCAGCCTACGATGACAGCACACCTTCGCAGGATACCAGCCAAAGCAGCAATAAGTTCACGCTGCCAGACGGGCTATTTTACAATGACGGCAGTCTTGGAACGCTGAAGATTCCCGCTCTTGGGCTTTCCGTAAAGGTGTATGAGGACGAGAGCCTGGAAAGCCTTGCAAAAGGCGCCGGCCACTTTAAGTCCACATCCTGCTGGGCTGGAAATGTTGGGATCGCGGCGCACAACAGGGGAGTGGCCAACCACTTCGGTCAAATCCATACCTTGGAAAAGGGAGACCGGATTACCTACACCACGAAACTCGGTACCCGCACCTACGAAGTATTCTTTGTTGGACAGATCGAGGAGACGGATTTCTCCCGGCTTGGACGGAGCGACGAGAACCTGATCACACTCATCACATGCGTCCGGAATGTGCCGGAACTGCGCTGGTGTGTGCAGGCACGGGAGGTCTCCTGAAAAAACATTTGCAAAACTGACCCCTTTCTGATGTAATGAAATCAAACACAAAGAAAAGGGGGAAACGGTATGCATAAACTCTCTATTGCGCTGCTTGTCACTGCCATCGCACTATCTCTGGCTTTGCCAGTTTTTGCTTCAGAAGATGTCAGCGACGAACTGGAAACCGCATCGCAGTACCTCAGCAGCCATGGGATCATGGTTGGAGACGGAGAGGGGAACATGAACTTCAGTGCTCCTTTGACCCGAGCTCATCTGGCCACAATCCTTTCCCGCATCCATGGAGGGCCTACGCAGGTGGAGGATAATCAAGAGTTCTACATCGCTCAGTGCAAATTCCTGGATGTCCCGGACTGGGCCCGGCAGTATGCCGGATACTGTGCCTACCACGGCCTCATGGTCGGTTATGGGGGAAATGTGTTCGGTGCGGAGGATCATGTGACACCCTCAGCAGCCTGTACGGTGATCCTGCGGTATCTCGCACTGCCAGATTTAGAGTGGGACTATAACAATGCTTGCAGTACCGCCTGCGACCTTGGATTGAGCACACCTGCCATTTCGCAAAAGGTCGAAATCTCACGCGGAGATCTAGCAATTATGCTCTATCGTGCATTGACCTGGAGCAACTTTCATGAGCCAACAGATGTAACGGAAGCATCCGTCTCCATCAGCAGTTACAAAGGAACTACTTTGGAGGTAGGAACCCGAAGCGGCCTGATTGTGTCCCCATCGGAGGAAGTCAAAGAACTTGTGTCCAGCAATCCAGATGTGATTACGGTGGAACAGGTATCTGGAAATTGGGTTGCAGTTGCAAAATCTCCTGGATCCGCAAGAATTTTCGCTGTCACAGCTGACGGAGAGCGGGGCAATCTCGTGATGATCGTACCGGGAGACACCGGAGGCTTGACGGATCCGGGGACTGGAGCCGATTACTCGGACAATCTGGAGATCAGAGAGGAAATCCTTACCCTGGTCAATCAGGTTCGGCAGGAATACGGCCTGCCTGCAGCCCCGGCTGACCCGTCACTCATGGATGCTGCACAGGATTACGCAACACGCCGAAACACTTGGCATGACAGTCAAGAAGAGTGTGAACTGGTTCTTGCCCACGGATATCCGCATGGATTCAATTGCAATCTTACGGTGTTCACCGGGGTGCCACCTGAAGAAGTTGCTCAGACCGCAGTAGAAAACTGGGCCAACTCTCCCGGACACCTTCAGGCGATGATTGATCCAAAGGCAGACAGTTTGGGTGTCGGTGTGGAGCGGTATAAGGGGGTGACTTACTGTTATCTGTTTGTCGGCATGTCCGGCACTATCAATCCATATGCATAATCCCTTCAACATGAAACGCCTTCCGGCAGAGATGCTGGGAGGCGTTTCTTATGTAAAAATGAGCAAAAAGGAGTTTATCTGCATGGAAAAATTGAAACAAATTCCTGCTGTGCCCATGCGGCTCATGTGTTTCTTCCTGGCGCTTGTCTGCATGCTCGGACTCCTGCCCAGCACCGCTTTTGCAGCCAGTCCGGATACTATTGTCATGGAGGACTGCACTCACAACGGTGTATATTATGAGTCTGCTGCACTCAGCACCTGCTGGCTCCATCAAATGAATTTTGACTTTAATGGTGATACCGTGATGGGCTTCTGCGCCGACCATGGTGGCGGAATGGGATGGTCTTTGAATGGCCATAAATGGGACAGTCCCAAGCCCGTCAATGATCAGACAGTCAAAATCATGATGGCTTATTTCTATGCCCACAGCCGTGGCATTTTTACAGACCAGGCTCATGCGCTGGGCGTCGATGATGTCTGGGGTTCTAACTACGTCTGGACCATGAATGCCTGGGTGCAGGCAGTGATCTGGCGCTATAAGCAGGGTACTCTCAATGATCCTGCTGCCGTCTGTGCGGAAGAGTTGATGTATGTCTATAACAATCTGGAACATACCAACTACACCAGCATTGATGATGTCGTAGACGGGACCACCCTGCGGGATCAGGCCCAGTACATTCTGGATCTGGGTGCCCAGGGGGTATGGGGCGATTGTGAAGTCTATGAATATGACTACGCTGGCCCGGGTTCGGCCCAGCACCCTGCCTATGATGTCCAGAGCATCATCATCGGCGACCTGACCATCACCCGGGAGCGCTATCAGTTCACCATCAAAAAGGTGGATGCCACCAATCCCAATAAGGCGCTTCCCGGTGCCCGTTTCCTGGTGCAGAATGCCAACGGGACCTTTGAAAAGGAAGTTGTTACTGGGAACGACGGGACCGTTACGCTCACCAATCTGGAGGCCTCGACATACTCTGTCACGGAATTGGAGCCTCCTGAGGATTATCAGATCGACAATGCTGGTCCTCAGTATGTCGTTCTTCCCAATTCCAACGGAGAGACTGTCATTGTGACGTTTACCGACACGCCTGTTATCACCAGCGATGGATCCATCCGAAAAGTTGATGCGGATGACCCCACCAAGGGCTTGTCCGGAGCAGTTATCAAAATTGAGGGCGTGGACAATGAATTTGTCGGCACCTATACAACTGGTGCTGGTGGATATCTGGAGGATGTCCCTTGGGATTCCATGCCTATCGGATCCTTTGTGGCGACAGAAGTCGCTCCGCCCAATGGGTACACCATCAGCAGCGACCCGGACAAAGTTAGACAGGAGTTCTATTGGGACGGCAAACATGATGTTGACCTGATTTTTGAGGACGATGCCAAGGTCAAAGTACAGTTGATCAAGCTGGATGACTCGAAAAATCCTATTGAAGGCGCTGTGTTCAATGTAGTCAAAGATGGCCAAATCATCGCCACAGAGGCTACGGATGCAGACGGCAGCATCATTGTTCCCAATGTCACCGAGGGAATGTACGCATTCTTCGAGGTTTCCGTGCCGGCTCCTTACGCCAAACTGCTGCAGCCGGTCATCGCCCATGTAGATCAGGCTACTGTGGATGGGGGAGGCATTGTTACCGTCACGGCGGTAGATCAAATGCTCCCGACACTGACCATCCTGAAAAGAGACGGGCAGACTGGGGATGTTGTCCCCGGTGCTGTGTTTGAGATCAAAGGCATCCACTATGGCTACCATATGGATGTGACCACCGGCCCGGACGGGACCGCAACATTAACGGGGATCCCCGTTGACAGCTATGAGGTCACAGAAATCTCTGTACCGGACCCCTATGTGGTGGCTGCGGAGCCGACCCAGACCATTTGGCTGGGGCCTGGCGATAATCAGCAGCTCATCTTTGACAACCTCAAGCAGCCTGAACTGACAATCGCCAAGGTTGACGCCGCTGATTCCACTACACCGATCCCTGGCACCGTGTTCCGGATTGAAGCGATCGACGGCGACTATCAGCACGATGTGACTACTGGCCAGGATGGTACTGTCACCCTGCGTGTGCAGCCGGGCACCTATAAAATCACAGAACTGTCTGTCCCGGCTCCGTACTATCTGCCAGACAAGGATGCAGATCGTGAGCAGACCATCACACTCAACGCTGGTGACTCGAAGAAGGTGGTGTTCAAGGACTACAAAGCCCCTGAACTGACAATCTATAAGGTGGATAGTGTCGCCGGCGCCCCCGTGGAGGGTGCGCGCTTCCACGTGACCTACACCAGCACCGGGGAAGCTGCGGACGCGCCGGAATCCTTTGACTTTGGAGAAATCACGACCGATGCCAATGGAGAAATTCGCCTGCATGAACAGGGGCAGCGTCTGTACCCCGGCGAATTTACTATTGAGGAGGTTGCGCCTGCTCCTGGATTCCAAATGAAGGAACCCACTGTTCAAAAGGTTGTTATCCACGGCGGTGAGACAAAGACAGTCCAATTTGAAAATGTACCGCTCAACGCCATTATCGTAGAAAAATATGACAGTGTCACTGGTGAGGCGCTGCCGGGCTGTACCTTCCAGTTGAGATACCTCGGTGGAACCTCCGGCACAGGTGGTACCGTGATCGGCCAGAAAGTGACAGGGAAAAACGGGACTGCCATCTGGACGGGGCTCAAGGCTGGCACCTATATCCTGGAAGAAGTGGATCCCGCAAACGGATACAGCATCATTCAGTCGTCTGAGACGGTGTATCTGGCGGAGAGCGGAGAGCAGTCTGTCATCACTGTCCGGTTTGAGAATATGCCGGACGGTATCCTGCTTGTAAGGAAAGTGTGCTCGGTCAATCCCAGCATCACACTCCCGGATGCAGAGTTCAAGATCGTGTACGCAGACGGAACTCTCATTGGTGACTCCAATGGCATTTACCGGACTGATGAGAATGGCGAAATCCGGATTGAGGGACTGAAACCCGGCAAGAGCGTGGTCGTGACAGAAGTCACAGCGCCGCCGGGTTATATCATTGATACCCAGTCCCAGACCATCCAGATCAAGGAGGGCAAGACGGTCAGCCTTACCTTTAAGAACCAGCCGAAGGGCGAGCTCATTATTCAGAAACGCGACAGCGCCACCGGCAAACCTCTTCCTGGTGCTGAATTCCGAGTGACCACCGCGGCCGGCTGCGAAGTCGGGCTGGACGGGGTCATCGGGACCAGCACACTGACCCAGAACGGCATCTTTACGACCGACTCCAATGGCGAGATCCGCATCACGAATTTGGCCCCTGGGGCATACGTGCTGACGGAGATTAAGAGCCCGTCCGGCTATGTGATGGACCAGCCCTCCACCAATGTGGTCATCGGTCCCAATGGGGATACCCAGACGGTGGTCGTGACCAACTCCAAGGCTGGCTCCCTGATCATCGACAAACGGGACTCTCAAACTGGTGAGCCCCTTGAGGGTGTTACCTTCAAGGTGACGACCAGCACTGGTGAATTTGTCCCCGATGAAAACGGATATATCTCCAGCAACGGCCTCTACAAGACTGACAAGGACGGCAAGATTCAGATCGATGGAGTGGTGGGCACCCTGGTAGTCACGGAGACCCAGACCATCCCGGGCTATACCATTGATCCCGGTTCCCAGACCCAAACTGTGGTTGTCAATCCCAACGACACCCAGACGCTCACGTTCTATAACACCCCCAGCACCACGCTGGTGATCGAAAAGTACATCGAGGGAACGACGACACCCCTGAAAGGCGTGACGTTCCTGGTGACTGATTCCAGCGGCGAGGTAGTAGGCCCCAGCAACGGTGAGTACATCACCGACGAAAACGGCCGCATCGTCATCGACGGTTTGGAGCCCGGCACTACGGTGACCGCTCGGGAAACCAAGACGCTGGAAGGCTATGTGCTGGACACTACCCCCAAGTCCATCAAGATCAAAGCTGGCGAAGTGCAGACCCTGCGTTTCTACAATGAGGCGAAGGGAACGCTGGTCATCCGGAAGCTTGACAGCGTGACCCACGAACCCTTGACTGGCGTGGAGTTTGAACTGACCTATGCGAACGGTGGCTACGTCGATGCCGATAATGGGCATTTGTCAAGTAAGGGCATCTATACCACCGACGCCAACGGTGAGATCCGCATCAGCGGAGTGACCGGAACCATCGTGGTCAAGGAAACGAAAACAATCGAGGGGTACACCATCGACCCCGCCACCCAGACCCAGACAGTCGAGGTCAATGCTGCGGACACGCAAACCCTCACATTCTACAATACCCCCGTCGGTGGTGTCGAGATCCTGAAGGTTGACGCCAACCGGACCAGTAAGCGGATCCCGAATACCACATTTGAGATTCGGAAACTGGATGACGAACTGATCGACACCATCACGACCGACAAGAACGGACGCGCCTTCCTGTCCCTGGAGGACGGTTCGTACTACGCCGTGGAGATCGAGGCAGGGGAGGGGTACCGCTTAGACGATACGCCGCACTATTTCGAAATCGAAAACGGCAAGACCACTTCCATCCGCATTGAAAATGAGGCGTTCAGTGGTCTCCTCATCCATAAGATCGATTCGACCACTGGTGAAGGCATCTATGGTGTGCATTTCTTGGTGTACGACAGCAACAAGAACCCCATTGGTGAGTATGTCAGTGATGACCGCGGCTATGTCTATGTGGATGATCTCTCCAGCGGGCGTTACTATGTCCGTGAGCTGGACAATGAAGGGTACTTGGTGGACGACGAACTGAAGACTGTCTACATCCGGGACGGCGCCACCACCGAGGTGACATGGGAAAATACCCCAATCACAGCCCAGATTCAGATTTGGAAGAAGTCCGCAGACGACAATGCGATCAATGGCTTCCCGGCAGGTACTCCGCTGGAAGGCGCCGTGTTTGAGATCTACAATAAGGCCAATGCTCTTGTGGACACCATTGAGAGTAACAGCAGAGGCCTCGCAGTCTCCAAACCGCTTCCCTTGGGACGCTACATTGTAAAAGAAGTGGCCAGTCCCCAGTATTACTCTGTCAGCGATGAGGAAGTGACGGTTTACCTGGAGCATGAGGGGCAGATCGTCCAGATTGAGTTCCTGAACGAAAGTGTTTACACCAATGTTTCTATCAGCAAGAGTGGTTACACGGAGGTCGTGCCTGGACAGGAGATCCGTTACACCTTCAAGGATATCGGGAACAACAGCACCGTGCCGCTGGACAGTTTCTACTGGAGAGACACGCTGCCGACCGACGCAGTCCGGCTGGATAAGATCATCACGGGCACCTACTCTGCGCGGCTCAACTATAAGGTCGTATTCCAGACCAACCTCTCTAACACCCAGCGGGTGTTGGCGGATAACCTGAATACTTTGCAGAATTACACTCTGGACGCTTCCCCGGCGGCACTTGGGTTGGCGTCCAACGAGTATGTGACCCAGGTTACCTTCCTGTTCGGCCGCGTCCCTGGCGGCTTCCGGCAGGTGGAAACTCCGTATATCTACTGTGATGTCTTGTCTAGCCTGCCCCATGAATACCGCTTTGCCAACAAGTGCGATGTGGGTGGTATGTGGAAGAACCAGTGGATCCAGGCAACCGACCGGTGGGTGACAATCGTCTACCGCGGCGGCCCGGTTCCGACCCTGCCCCGGACAGGCTATTAAAGATCACCGACCGATGATGGGGGCGGCCTGCGCGCCGCCCCCATCCATGTTGAGGAAACAAAACTATGTTAGATTGGATCTTTGAGGGCATAGCGACCTGGGTGGCCAGTGTGATGACCCAGATCATGGATGCCATCTCCGGAGTATTTATTGGAGCTCTGGGTACGGACATGACTGCGATGGAGGAATATTTCCCATTTGCAGTCAGTGCCTACTCCATCATTCAGTACACGTCGTGGGCGCTGCTGTTCCTGGTGGTGGTCTGGCAGATCTTCCGCGCTTTCAGCGGCCCGCTGGCGGAGACGGAAAACCCTCTCACTGTACTGGCCCGGGGCGCTATCTTTGGCATCCTCATTTCCTATGCAAAACCCATCTTCAGCCTCGCACTGGATATTGCGCGAGCACCATATACGGCGCTGATGGATTCCACATTAGACCCCGGCGACTTTACCTTCGCGGGAATCGAGCAAGCGCTTACCAATGGGCTCACCACACTCGTTTCCGTAGCCACGGTGGTGGGCCTAATTCTTTTAATCATCCTCATGATTGCCTTGGCTTGGAACTATTTTAAGCTGCTCCTGGAGACCGTGGAGCGGTATGTGCTGGTGGGCGTTCTTTGTTATACATCGCCGCTTGCCTACGCTATGGGCGCGTCCAAAGCCACATCCCGGGTCTTTCAGAGCTGGTGCCGGATGGTTGGCTCCCAGCTTTTGCTGCTGGTCCTCAATGTGTGGTTCCTCCGTGCATTCAATTCATCGGTTGGTCAGTTCGTTGCAAATGGCGGCGCGCTGACCAACGGCCAGGGCAACATCTTCCTTTGGCTTTTCTGCGCCCTTGCTCTGCTGAAGATTGCCCAGAAGTGCGACAGTTATCTGGCAGCCCTGGGCCTGTCTGTTGCCCAGACAGGCAGCAGTATGGGCATCGAGATGCTGATGGCCGCCAGAGCACTGACCGGCTTTACAAAGGGTGGAAGCGGGAGTGCAGCCTCGGTATTCGGTGGCGGTGCGAAGGGCGGCGCTGGAGCGGCAGCAGGTGCTGCCGGTGGCGTTGCCACTGGTGGCATCCTGTCCGGCTTTATGAACCGCTACAAGCCCAACAGCTTTGTGCGTGATGCCGTCGTGGACGGTGGCAGCCGCATGGGTGCGGGAGGAGGCGTTGGCTTTGTCGGTCGGACCTTCGGCAGTGTGGCGGCCCGCAACGGAGCTATTCTGACCCCCAACTCCATTTCCTCTGTGGCCACACGGCCGCCCAACGTCTCTGGTACGATTGGAGGCCAAATTGCAGACAGAAGCATTACTGGCTATATGCCGCAGTTGGCAGGTGGTCCCGCGAGCAATATGACTTACTCCGGTACCCAGATCACGGGTGGTCACATCAGCACAACGGCAACCGCCCCGGATGGGCGGCAGGCCAAGGTAGATCTTTATAATACTGCCCAGCACGAAGTGCCCAACACGCCCCATACTGTGGTCACAGCCGCCGATGGGAGCCAATGGTACCAGGTCGCCTCCGGAAACGGTATGGGCGCCTTCTATGCCACTCCCGCCTTTACCGGCGATGTGTCCGAGGCGGCGCAGGTGGCTGAAGCGTTTCCTGGCGCACCTGACGGCACTTTGCTGCGACAGGTGGACGATGGTACATTGGAGGCCAGTTACCCGGATGGCGGCAACAGCCTCTGGTATAGCAGTGCTTACTTCCAGGAGCCGGATGCGCCTCATGAGGTCATTCAGGGTGCTGATGGCCTGAGCTGGTACGCCATGACACCGGCAGCCTCCATACCGGAGTTTGAGCCGGAGACACCGGCGCCTTCCGGCGGAGGCTTCAGTCCTTCCGCCCAGTACAACCAGGCACTCTTTGGACAATTTATGCCTGGCTTTGACCAACCCGTGGTGTCTGTGGACAGCTCCCGGTCTGCTGATGGCATCCTTGAGGTGCGCCATGAGGACGGTACTGCCACAGCCTTCTATGACCGAACTATGTATCAGGCTCCGCGTGGAGACTATCATGTGTATGAGGATAGCGGCGGCAGTCAGTGGTATGCCATTCCCGGTACGCCCACGGTGGAGCGTCGGCCTGTCTATGAAGATGGCCGGCCGGTCTATGACGGCGACAAGCTGCAGACGACGACGGTGGAGACCATACGCTACAAAAACACACCGTCCCGCCATACGCAGCCCCAGAAGCGGCCTGTGGATGAGCGAAAGCCACCCAACCGCAAGAAACCCTGATCAGCGGGCAGACGCGTCGATAACGAGCGCGTCTGCCCGCCTCTTTTAATATAAGCATATAAGCGAGGTGATCCACTTGTCTGAAGAACAGAGATTCGGCGATGGTCAGGACAATTACCTGCAAGGAATGCAGCAAGCCGCGGAAGCAGCACGCCAGTTCGGTAGTGCAGCTGGCAGTGCAGGCGCCTCGGGCGCCGCTGCAGGAGAGGCAGCAGCTAACGCTGCTGCAGCGACAGTAAAGGCAGGTGTCGAGACCGGAAAAGCGGTATCAGAGATTGCGGCCGGTACTGCGGCAGGCGGCCCATGGGGAGCCGTTCTGTCCGCCGCATGGTCGCTCCGGCACACCCTGTTTAAGGTCCTTATTTTTATCTGCCTGGTACTCCTGTTCATCATTATTGCGGTGGTGTCTCTACCTTCCATCGTGTTCAACAACATTTTCCATACGGATCCATCTACGGTCGATCCTAATGGACCGACGGAGATTTCGGCCAACTTCGATGATCTGTCTGCTGTGGTATCGGATTGTATCCAGGCCGGCTACGATGCCGCACTGGCCAGGGTGGATCAGATTATTGCAGATGGCGGCTACGACTATGAACTGTCTATGCAAGCCGTCGTCAACAACGCCCTGGTGTCTGCTGATTACGATACCTGCTACGCCTTGGCTGCCTATTCTGCCTCCATGGCCCAGCGCGGCACCACAAAGGCTGATTTGCAGAATAAGCTCAATGCGGTGGCAGACCAGATGTATTCCGTGACCTATGAGGTAAAGGAGGCGCAGGTCCCAGCAGACAGCGGCGAAAATGCAGAAGGGGAGGGGAGCAGTGGTGAGGCTGATACAGAAGAACCAGAAATGGAGACGGTGGAGTATGTTGTCTGCACCATTCATCCCTTTGACCAGTCTGTAATTCTGAAGGCCTTTGGGGTGGATGTGGATGCCACATACGACCAGTTCAATATCACCTATGGAGAGGCCATTCTCAATATGTCCAATGCCTTGAAGATGACCATGTATGGCACCACCAGCAACGGCAGCGTGCCACCAATCAGTGATGCGGAACTGAACCTTTTCCTGGCCAGTCTGGACTGCAGTGGAAAGCGGAAGGAACTAATGCGCTGTGCCTTATCACTGGTAGGACGGGTTCCATACTTCTGGGGCGGGAAAAGCGCACCTGGATGGAATAGCGAATGGAATACACCAAAATTGGTAACTGCAGCTGGGTCCAGCAGCACGGGAACGATTCGTCCCTATGGTTTGGACTGCTCGGGATTTACGGAATGGGTCTATCAGACTGCCCTGGGTGTCACCCTCTACGACGGAAGTTGGAACCAGTGGGACGCCACCCATGCTATCACAGAAGACGAACTGCTGCCCGGCGATCTGGGCTTTATGGCGGTGCCTGGAACCGTCCCCGTCAACCATGTCCTGCTTTATGCGGGAAAGGATGCCGATGGCAACAAACTCTGGGTACACTGCGCCAGCTCAACGGGGGTGGTCCTCAATTCGCCCGATTATGTGACACAGTACCGCCGCAGGAACGATGTTGACCTGGAAGGAGATCTGCTCCAGACGGCATTTGATGTGGAGGAGGCTGGCGCAAGTGGATGACCGAGAGTTCAGCAATGTCTATACAATTCCGCCCAACTACACCGATAGCGGTAAGCTGCTGGGCGGCTTGCTGGAGACCCGCAACACGATTGAGGCAGGGTTTCTGCTTCTGCTTGTCGGCTACCCGGAACTGATGTGGATGAACCTGCCGGTCACTGCAAAGATCGTGGTGATGACCATGACGCTGCTGCCGCTGGGTGTATTCGCCCTTATGGGGATCGGAGGCGATTCTCTGCTCCAATTTGCCACGCACATGGTTCTGTTCTGGATGAGGCGGCGCCAGCTCCATTACAGGAGGATAGGATATCACTATGGCTCAACAAATACGCACAGGAAACGGCCGGCGGCGAAAGGCCCCGCCCGGCCGGGGAAGAAAGACAGAGCGGCTGGAGTTCGTTCAGGACTACATTCCGCTCAAAGAAATCCGAAACGGCATCGTTGAAACTACAGACGGCCGTTATCTGAAGATACTGGAGATTGAGCCCATCAATTTCCTGCTTCGCTCAAATGAGGAACAGTGGGGCATCATCTCCACATTTGCAAGTTGGCTCAAGATCTCACCCATGCGCCTGCAGTTCAAATCCGTCACACGAAAGGCCGATTCGGACCGATATGTGGCTGGTCTGGAGGCGGACATTGAGAAGGACGACGTACCTGCCTGCCGGGAACTGGGTGAGGGCACCATCCGTTTTATCCAAGAGGAGGGGAGTCGAGAGGCTCTGACCCGCCGGTTCTTCCTTATTTTTCAGTATGAGGCAGTGCGTCGGCAGGCCGATCTCGATTACGGCGAGGTCTACGCCGCCCTTCAGACGATGACTCAGAACGCCAGAACATACTTCGCTCAGTGCGGCAACAGCATTGTGCAGCCCAAGGATGAAGACGCCTTCGTGGCCGAGATTCTGTATATGTATTTCAATCGCCGGTCCTGTGTGGACGATCCTTTCCAGAGCCGACTCAACCGCGTGGTGGTGGACGCCATGACGGCCAAGAAGCGGGTGGTCGGTGTCGATCCGGTGCCAAAGATCAGGGCAGTTAATTTTGTGGCGCCCCGGGGCCTTGACCTGAGTCATCCTGGCTATATCGTCATGGACGGCATGTACTATACCTATCTCTACATCCGTAAGAGCGGATTTCCTCAGCAGGTACGGGGCGGCTGGATGTCCTCATTGATCAATGCCGGCGAGGGTGTCGATGTGGATTTGCACCTGCGCAGGGAGATTCGCGGCAAGACCATCGACCGGGTGGCCCAGCGTATCCGCCTTAACCGCACCAAATTGCGGGAGTTGCAGGATACTTCCACGGACTATGAGGAACTTGCCGGCTCCATCCAGGCTGGATACTACATCAAGCAGGGCCTGTCCAGTCGGAATGAGGACCTGTTCTATATGACCGTGCTCATTACGGTATCCGCGCCCACCTATGAGGAGCTCCTGTGGCGCAAGCAGCAGATGACCGATCTGATGAAGTCCATGGATATCCAGGTAGGGGATTGCCTGTTTCAGCAGGAGGCGGCGCTGCGCTCCACCATGCCGTTTCTCTACCTCGATTCAAGTCTGGATCGGAAGTCAAAACGAAATGTACTTACTTCTGGGGCCGCATCCACCTACATGTTTACAAGCTTTGAGCTATCAGATGACAACGGTATCCTGCTAGGCCTCAACCGTCATAACAATTCCCTTTGCATCGTTGACCCATTCAATACAAAGGTCAATAAGAACGCCAACTTTACCATCTGCGGTACCTCTGGCGCGGGCAAGACATTCACCATGCAGGTGATGGCTCTGCGGCTGAGGATGCGAGGTGTTCAATGCTATATCCTGGCGCCCCTCAAAGGACATGAATTCAAGCGGGCGTGCCACAAGATAGGCGGCACCTATATTAAGTTGGCACCTGGCTCCAGCGCCTGTATCAATGTCATGGAGATCCGTCCCACCCTCACGCCGGAGATGGAACTGATTGACGAGCTGGACTATACCGACATCGACTCCATGCTGGCAAAGAAGATTCAGCAGCTGATGATCTTTTTTTCCCTTCTGATCCCGGATATGAATAACGAAGAGGAGCAGATGCTGGACGAGGCGCTGGTCAAAACCTATGCCAAATTTGGGATTACCCATGATAACAGTTCCATCTATGAGGATCTTGGCAGCGGCAAAGTCAAGACCATGCCCATTCTGGGTGACCTCTATGAAGTGCTCAAAGAAAATCCGCTGACCACTCGGCTGGCCACTATCGTCAGCAGGTTTGTCACCGGCAGCGCCCAGAGCTTCAATAGGCAAACCAACGTTAACCTTGACAACAAGTATGTGGTGCTGGACATCTCGGAACTGAAAGGCAAGATGCTCCCGGTCGGTATGATGATTGCGCTGGATTATGTGTGGGACCAGGTCAAGGCAGACCGCACCAAGCGCAAGATGATCTTCATCGACGAGATTTGGAAACTGATCGGCGGAGCTGCCAACAAGCAGGCGGCTGAATTTTGCCTGGAGATCTTCAAAATTATAAGGGGTTATGGAGGAGGGGCCCTGGCAGCGACGCAGGACCTGTCCGATTTCTTTGGCCTGGAGGACGGCCGATACGGCAGAGCAATCCTTAATAACTCCAAAACCAAGATTATCCTGAACCTGGAGCCGGATGAAGCCGAATATGTCAAGGACGTCCTTAAACTCACAAGGACGGAAATCCGAAGCATTACCCAGTTTGAACGCGGCGAGGCTCTCATTTCCAGCAACAGCAACAAGGTGCCTGTCATCATCAAAGCATCCCGAGAAGAACAGCAGATGATCACCACTGACCGGGCCGAGCTGGAGGCCATGCTGAACGAACTGAAAGCGGTAGCCGATACCGCAGATGCAACTGCCGTGCCGGAGTGTAAGGCGGCCGAGGAAGGCCTTGACCAGCAGCCGGACACGCAGAGCCCGTAAATGGTGATCCGAAAGAGTATCATATTATTTCAAATAAGGAGGGCAGCAATATGAATCTTCCCGCACCTTTGCCTCCTGCAGAGCAGGCCCACTGCCGTCGAACAGCGGCACTTTCCGAACTGCTGGCCAGATTAGCCAGCCTGCCGGACTCCGAGGTGAGAACAGTTACGCAGTCCGCTCTTGTTCACGATATTGGCAAGACGGCCATCCCTGCCGATATCCTCTTCAAGCCTGGCCCCCTGACCGAGGAGGAGCGTGCGCTCATGCGTATGCACACCACCGTCGGCGCACATATCCTGAGCCATACCCACGAGACCATGCGTACAGCCTCGGCCGTGGCGCTGCAGCACCATGAGCGCCTCGACGGTAGCGGCTATCTTGGCCTTCGTGGGAGTGAGATCCATCCCCATGCGAAACTGGTTGCGGTAGCCGATGTCTTTGATGCACTGCTCTCGCCACGGCCCTATAAGCGCCCGTGGAGCATCCGCCGGACTGGTACCTATATGTCCGGCCTTGCAGGCGTGAAGCTGGACGCCAAGTACGTAAGGCTCCTGCTGGACAACATGCCGCAAGCTCTGGAGCTGTACCGAAAGGAAATGCACATAACAAGCAAAATACGCATTCCCACCGATTATACACATAGAGGAAGGAGGGAGACCGGCCTATGCTGTTGCAGGAAGAACAGTACATTATCCATTGGCTGACGGAGTATGGGGCCCTGACCAAGACACAGGTCGTCCGCCTGCTGAAGGATAAGCCGCCCCAGACGGCTGAGAAGATCATTCGGGGATTGAAGCGTGACGTACTGCTTTACGACATCTCCGGCGGGTACTATCTGGGTGTCGATCCCATGTGCCAGCCAGATCCGCGCATGATTCTCGCGGTATGGGTGCTTTTGCAGTTCATTGATAAGGTGGAACCCATGGCCCACTATCCGGCCACCTATCCGTCACAAATCTTCTTCCTCAAGGAGGACATCGGCTATGAGATCGTGGTCCTTTATGATGGAGAGCAGCATCTGGCCCGCCTGCTTCAACCACAGGAGGATCTGCGGTACATCTTTGTCCTGCCCCATATCCGCATGGCGCAGGAATTGGTGCTGCCGAATGTCCCGTGCCTGTTTGCCACAGTAGACTACAACGGTCAGGAGGTGCCCAATGTGCGATTTTACACAGAGAGCGAGGGCGGTGGGGATGGCACAGTCTGATTTTGGACGGGCTTTGGCTGGGGCCGAGCGCCGGATGGAGCGTGCGGCCATAGAGCTTACCCGTACCCGCCGCCTGTTGGAGCAGGAGGACATGGCAGGTGCTTTCGGATCTGCCTTTGCTTTTTCTGCAGAGGTGGAGAAGCTGGCCCTGCTTGCACGGGTACTTCCAGCCTATACCGGGCATCCGAAGGCGACAGAGCTGACAGAACAGATGCTGCTGGATACCGTGCCTATTGAGATGGGCTATGCCAGACGGGGCTGGTTCGTGCTGAAGATCCCCGCACTTCTGCCGAAGAAGGGAAGCGGCTCGCCGATCTATATCCAGCAGTATCTTTATCCCGCCCTGCGCCGGTATTTTGACGGCAAGCCGCCGGCGCTTTACCGCAGCTGCGTGCTGGCCTACCGGCATGTGTATCAACACGACCGCCCGGAGCGTGCCTACCGCGACCATGACAACATCGAGGTCAACATGGTGACCGATATCATTACACTCTACCTGCTGCCAGATGATGCCCCACGGCGATGTGCCCACTACTACTGCAGCGCCGCCGGGGAGGTGGACTGCACGGAGATCTATGTAGTTCCTACCAGCCGGTTCCCGATGTGGTTGGAAGCGGCACAGACAGACGATTTGGAGGAGGAGAAGCTATATGAAACGAGCGAAATATGGACCTGAAAAGATACGGGAATTTAAGCCCGTTTCCAGGCCTCAAGCACACGTAAATCCGAAACGACGCAAAATCCCCGAAAAGACAAGGGTTCCCAAGCATGACATGGAGCCGTTTTACGGCAAAGAGAGAAACAGCCATGCCTTAAAATCTGACGACGCCGGGCAGTCCTGATGATTACGCTACGGCCCGGCAGTCATGTCTATCGTCTGCTCCTCCTACTGGCCATTTGCGGCGAATACCCACATCGCTCCCTGTACTTGCTGGGGAGTGTTCGGACGCTGGAGGAGCTGGTCAGAAGGCTGGAGGTAGTGCAGCACTTCCGCACCCCCGCCGGGGCAGACCTCGGCACTTGCAAAATGCTCACCACCAGCGGAAGAGGGGATAGGCGGACGATCCGGCTCTATAAGAGCGCTCTACCGCTCCTGCAGGCCCTCCACCCGGCAGCCCTCGACTGGTATCTGGCTGCCACTGGTGGTCATCGCTTCTCTGGAAGTGCAAGCCATGTGGAGCGAAATCACCGGGTCGCAGAATCGGTGGCGGTCTGTATGGGAGCTGGCGTTGAAACTCGCTCATTTCTGCTTCCGCCCCTCCAGAAACGAGCAATTCAGCAGGTCGTGCCGGAGGACGCCTGTTTTTATCAGGCTAAGTCCGTCAAGCAGTTGGACAATGCCGAGATGAACAAGACTATTTTCACCCGCCTCACAGGCGCGCTCTTTAGTCCGGGTTACTGCTACGCCGTCTACAATACAAGGGATGCTGTAATGAAGTGGAGCGGCATGGGCGAGTTTAAGACCGCCCGGCACCTTGAGGAGTTGGCCCGCATGAATGCGGGCCCCGCCCGGGCAGACCATGCCATCCTACTGGGAGAGCATATGGATCTGGCGCTGCAGACCCTGTTGGAGTCCGACAAAAGCAGACGTATGGAACTGCGCTTTGACCGGATCTATCCCCATGTGCATTTTATCCCCATGACAGAGCAGGGTATCCGCCTCCTGCGTATTCTGACGCTCCCAGACTGGCATGAACAGGTACTGACAGCCGTTTTCCCGGAGCAGATGCGTGTGACGATGCCCGGCGTAATGGATTATGACGCTCAAAACGGGAAAACCTTGATTCTCTCCCACTTGGATGGCGACATTGCTCGCCTGGTGCGTGTGCGGCAAGCATTGGAACACAGCAACACCTCTTATGAGATCCTGTGTTACCCCTGGCAAAGTCAGTTTGTGGATAGGTACATTGGCGGGCGAGCGCAGCTGCGGGAGATTGACTTGGAAAGCCTGGAAGTTGCTCTCGGTATTGGAGCGGAGGAGGCGGATGAAGGGAGCAGATCTGATGAAGAATAAATCTGTGCGCATTGCGGGAATCATTCTTGCCGTCATACTGGGTATGGCGGCTCTTTTCTATCTCGGCGGCCTGGTCAACCAACTCACGCTTGGATACCAGCAGTGGTTATCTGATGGTGGGATGACCGGCAAGGCCACCATGGGAACCATCTACTTTTCACCCCTTGCGTGCTGGCGCAGCGCTATGAGCCTGAGCGGCTTGAAATGCACTTTTTTTGTGTCAGTTCTGTTGGGCGGACTGTATCTCATCATTCGGCTCTACAACCGTTTTGGCAGCAACGACTATGATCCCCGTAACTTCACCCGCAGCAAGCGGGGAACCTATGGTACATCCGGATGGATGAGCGAGAAAGAGATGCGTGAAGTTCTGGAGATAGCCAGCCCGGAGCGTGCCAAAGGAATCATTCTGGGAAAGACAGAACGGGGCTCGGTTATTTGCCTGCCGGAGGATACACGCCTCAACAAGCATATCGCAGTGTTCGGCGCCAGCGGAACCAGGAAATCCAGAGGTGTCATCCGACCCGCCCTATTTCAGAGTATCCGGCGGGGAGAGTCAGTTGTTGTAGCAGATCCAAAATCGGAGATGTTCGCAGACACGGCGGAACTATTCAAAAAACACGGCTACAAAGTAAGAGTGTATAACCTGCTTAGGCCGGAATACAGCGATTCCTGGAACTGCATGTTCGACTTGGACGGGGATACGCTCATGGCCCAAATCCTTACAGACGTAATCATCTCCAACACAAAAGGCGATGAGAAGGGCGATCACTTTTGGGACAACGGAGAGAGTAATCTGCTCAAGAGCCTGATCCTTTACGTGGATTTGGACACTACCCGCACCCCGGAGGAGCGGAACCTGGCTGCCGTCTACCAAATGCTTACTCAGCACAC
>CASEPH010000113.1 GCA_949289625.1 uncultured Clostridia bacterium
CGAGAGAGCTGCAGGATGGAGAAAGCCTGATGCGGGGCATCGATGTGTCTGTATACCAGGGGGACATTGACTGGGAGGCAGTAGCCGACAGCGGTGTGGACTTTGCGATTATCCGCGTAGGCGCCCGCGGTTGGGGCTACAGCGGAACCCTGATGAAGGATAGCAATTATCAGAAAAATATCAAAGAGGCCCAGGCCAACGGTATCCAGGTGGGAGCTTACATATTCTCACAGGCCATTACCGAAGAGGAGGCTCGGGAAGAGGCCCAGCATATTATGACGCTGCTGAAGGGCTATGAGATCGAGCTGCCCCTTGTATTGGATTATGAATATGCCTGGGTGGAAGGCTCTGATGGCGGCAGACTCTATGACGCGAATCTCTCCAGAGAAGAGGCCACCGCGATTTGTAACGCGTTTTGCGATGAAGTGGAGAAATACGGCTATGACAGCATGGTCTATGCCAACAAGTATATGCTTACCAGTAAGCTCAATGCCTCGCAGCTGGGGCGTGTGTGGCTGGCGGAATGGGGAACCAAGGCCAGCTATACCGGAAGCTATGAGTATTGGCAGTGCAGTGATTCCGGCAGCATTCCCGGGATCAGCGGCCCGGTGGATCTGGACTTCTGGTATGATCCCAATGGAGATACGGTTTCGTCCCTGCCCTTCACGGACGTGCAGGTGGGACAGTGGTTCTACGAGAGTATTAAGCACGCCTATGAGGAAGGTATCGTAAACGGTGTTACTGTCCAGCATTTTGAACCGGATTCCGAAGTGACGCGTTGTCAAATGCTGACGATGCTCTATCGGACGGAGGGCAGCCCGGAGGTGCAAGGCGATACCGCTTTTGAGGATGTGGATCCGAGTCAGTATTATCTGGACGCAGTGCTCTGGGGAACCCAGAATGGGCTGATCCAGGGATATTCCAGCACAGAGTTTGCACCCTATGATTCCATGGTACGGGAGGATCTGGTGCTGCTGCTTTATCGGAAGGCGGGCAGTCCCAAGAGCACGGAAAGCCTGGATGGCTATTCGGACCAGGGGAAGATCTCAGCCTATGCGGAAGATGCCATGAAATGGGCTGTGGAACAGGGGTTGATCCAGGGGTATACGGACAACACCATTCGACCCAGAGGTACCACAACGCGAGCGGAAGCCTGTACCATTCTGATGCGTTATCAGGCGCTGATGGCGGATTAAGAGTGGAAGTAATACAGAATCCATAAGAGACGGCCCGGCAATTGCGTACTGCAATTGCCGGGCCAAGTTTTTTATGATTTCTTTTTGCGGCGTACAGTAACAACAACTACCAGTACGATCACAACTACGGCTGCAAGACCAAGCACAATATAGAGTACCGGGAATTCCGATTCGACAGGTTCCGATTCGGACTCGGAGGCTTCCTCTGAAGGTGCAGGAGCTTCCTCCGTGACCGCAGGGGCCTCGGAAGGCTCTTCTGCGGAAACCGGTTCGTCGATCACAGAAGCCTCTACCGTGGAGTCGGGTTCCTCTGCGGTTTCTTCGTCGGGCGTTTCGGTCATGGCGCCCTCCCAGGCAGCCTCTTGGTACACGGTGCCATCAGGGGCGGTGGGGATATAGCTCAGATCCACAAAGGATTCCACGTCGGTGTTGAAGGTGTATTCGCCGTCGGCCACGGTGCCGATGCCGGGAACATTTGCAAAGCCGGACTTATCTTCCTCAGAATAGGTGCCGGTGACGGTAATGGTGTACTGACCGTCTCCTTCTACATAGGCGGTGCCATCGGGGGAAACAATGGAAACAGCCTTGCCGTCAGCGCCGATGATCTGAGCACCGCCGGTATAGAGATCCCGTACCAGGCTGTCGCCGGTGACGGTCCAGGTGGAGGTGGCATCCATATACACATCGCAGCCCCGGTCGCCGTTATCTTCCCGGCAGAGGATGGCGCTTTCCACCGTGGTGCCCTGGGTGAAGAAGCAGCCCAGATAGCTCCAGGTGTCATAGACAATGTTCTTTTCTACCGCCTGGTCGATGGTGTAGAGCACGCATTCCGAGCCGTTGGCCCCGGCAGTACCCCAGCCTCTGGCGTTGGTGTTGCAGGCGCACAGCAGGAAGGTCTCCATGGTGTCGGAATAGATCATTTCCACATCGGAGAGGCTGATATAGCAGTAGGTGTTTGTGGTATAGAACATTTTGGCGTTGCCGTTTTCGCTCTCGTTGTTGGCCTTGAGTACGCCGCCCACCATGGTGCAGTAGGTGGTACCCTCCTCCGAGTCGCCGGACATGGACTGATAGACCATGACGTTGCAGTTTTCGTCGTCGTCGGAGGCGGTGTAATTGCCTTCCAGATAGGAATTATACATATGGAAGGGATTTCGGCCTTCAAAGCAGATGGCCTGAGCATTGCCCGCCTGCATGGTGGCGTTGGAAACGGTGATGTCGGCCACACAATAGATGGCGGGAGAGCCGGTGCCCTTAGAGCCGTTGGCGATATAGGTGCCGCCGTCAATTACCATTTTGCCGCTGCCTCGGTCAGACCGGATGGCAGCGGAGGATCCACCCTCCGTCACTACGGTGCAGTCCTCGGCGTACAGTGTGCCGCCTCCGGCCACCATGATGCCACCGGAACCGCCCTCGCCGGTGGTGGTAACACTGGTGTCTTTGAGATTGATGGTGGCGGAGCCGTAGGCGAAGATGCCGTTGGCACCACTAGCGGAGGTCTCCACAGAGCCGCCCTCCATGGTCAGTTCAGCGGGGGTGGCAGAATCCTCGGAGTAGGCCAGAACGCCGGAATTGACGCCGTAAAAGCTGCTATCATCTCCTGTAAGATCTCCGGCAGTTTTGGTCACCGTGGCGTTTTTCAGGGTGGCTGTAACGCCGGGGCCGATCCGAAGAGCTACCTCGGTGTCGGCGGTAGAGTCGGGGAAGACCTCGTCCGTATAGTCTCCGGATTCCAGATCCGTGACCGCATCTCCAGTGTAGAAGGTCATGGAGCCGCCGCCAGGAGGGGGTGGGGGAACATCTCCGCCAAATCCACCGGGAGGCATACCATCCGTGGCGCCGGCAGCCAGGGAAAGCAGAAAAGCCAGGCTCAGTCCAAGGCTGAATTGCCGCAATGCATGTTTGCGTTTCATTATCATCCTTCCTTTCATATATTCTCCGATCTATATTGTACACGTTGCGGCTAAAAAAGTCACGGAATAGTGCGGGAAAACCACAAATGCAACGGTGCAGTCCATTTGGAAGCAGAAACACAAAATATAAGAATGCGTCCCGTGAATCACGGGACGCAAATGGACAAAAAGTGATAATTTGTGGGTTAGGATGTAAATAGTTCCTGACGAAGCCGGCAGAATTCTTGGAACGCAGCTGTGGTGGATAAGCAGGACAAAGCCTGCTCCAGCCTGGTATAATACCAGCCCTGCTTGGCGCGGGATTTTTGATGAAACATATCCCACAGATCCTCGTGGTAGATCTGATGATCCCGATAGATGCCCCGTAGGTTGGACAGCTTATCCGCCAGACAAATGATTTTGATGGCCGGATCCTGAGACTGCTCAACGGTGTCGATGGCCTCCTCCTTTCGGATCAGCCAGGTATCCTCCGGCGGCATTTGGGGACGCTTGTTTTCGCTGAGGGTGACGACAAGCTGTGTGATCCGCTCGCCAAAGGCTTTTTGCAGGTCTGCTGCAGTGACGTCTGTGTCCTCAATGACGTCATGGAGCACAGCGGCAGCCAGGATCTCAAGATCTGCGGTCATGGTAGCGGCAATGGCGGCGGTTTCGGTGCAGTGCAGGATATAGGGGGTGTGCCCGTCTCTGCGGGTGGCACCGGCATGGGCTTTTACCGCAAATAAAATTGCCTGGTCCAAAATGGTCTCTTCCATGCTTAATACTCCTCTTTTTCGGTGGATTGAAACTCCTTTTCTCGAACCATATTATTATACGGGTTTTGATGTGGTTTGCAAGAGATTTTTCGGAAAGAGGCGGAAAAATCAAAAGAAATATGATATAATATTGATAAAACGTTGGGCAGAGATTTGCCCGGATCGGAGGAAGCCATGGAATCCAAAGCAGAGAATGTGGTGCAGAATATTGGCGCCATTGCGGAAACGGTATCCATTTTTTATAACAGCATCGCCAAACAGGTCCCAAAGGACGTGGCGATTCTTCTGACGCAGCATTTTATGGATCTGACCATTGCCAGGCGTTCTGTGACACCGGCGCAGTTGGCCCAGGCGGCAGCATTGGCGGAAGCAAAGCGCAGAGAACTGGAGAAAAAGCGCCGTCAGAAGCCTGTGGCTGCGGAAGAAGGGGAGCAGGAAAAGTCTGCACAGGAGACGGATACTGCTCAAGGTGAGCAGCCTCAGGAGAAGCTGTAAACCTACGGCAGAACTAGCTGGGGAGGGTGGTTACAGAATTCTTTCAAATTTTTTGGGAATTTACAATTTGTCCACAGTTTCGTTAAAAAACGTCCATATGTACCGATTATGATGTAACCATCAAACACAACACCAAAGTTTGTTTGATACCCTTCCTTTTTCTCCTCTTTTTACTCCTTACATTTTCCTCAAACGAAAGCACCTGCGAACGAATCTCGTTCGTGGGTGCTTTCTCGTATGGAGGCGGAAAGTTTAGATTGATTTATAATGGAAAAAATGAGATAATAGATTGACCTGCCTTGGTAGGGACGATTAAACAAATAGGAGGTGGCCAATTTGGCAAAACCATTGGTTGCCATTGTGGGACGGCCTAATGTGGGCAAGTCCATGCTTTTTAATAAGCTGACCGGCCGCCGTGCCGCCATTGTGGAGGATACTCCCGGTGTGACCCGGGACCGGCTGTACGGTGACTGCGACTGGAACGGCCGGGATTTTGAACTGGTGGACACGGGAGGCATCGAGCCAAAAACGGATAGCGAAATGCTGAAATTCATGCGTCGTCAGGCGGAGATCGCCATCGAAACGGCGGACGTGCTGGTGATGGTCTGCGACATCAAGACAGGCCCTACCGCAGCCGACAGCGAGATTGCGGCCATGCTGCAGCGAAGCAAAAAGCCCGTGATTTTGGCGGTCAACAAGTGCGACAGCACCGGCCCTGTCAATCCGGATATTTATGAGTTTTATTCTCTGGGACTGGGGGATCCCATTCCCGTCAGTGCCTTCCATGGTCACGGCACCGGAGATCTGCTGGATCTGTGCGTGGAGAATTTCCCGCCTCCGGTGGAGGAAGCGGAAGATGAGGAAGTCATTCGGGTGGCCATTGTGGGAAAACCCAATGTGGGTAAGTCCAGCCTTCTGAACCGGATCCTTGGGGAGGAACGGGTGATTGTCTCCAATGTGGCGGGAACCACTCGGGACGCTATTGACAGTTATTTTGAAAACGAGCACGGCAAATACATCTTTATTGATACCGCCGGTATGCGGAAAAAGGCCAAGGTGGACGATTCGGTGGAGCGGTTTTCCAATATGCGCACCGTGGACGCCATCTCCCGGGCAGATGTATGCCTGATCATGATTGACGCCAACGAAGGTGTGACAGAGCAGGATACCAAGATTGCTGGTCTTGTGCATGAGGCGGGAAAAGCTGCTGTGATCGTGGTCAATAAGTGGGATGCGGTGGCCAAAGACACCAAGACCATGGACAACTTTACAAAATCCGTCCGGGAGGGCCTGAGCTACATGACCTACGCTCCGGTGGTCTATATCTCCGCTTTGACTGGTCTGCGAGTGGATCGGATCTATGAGACCATCAATGCGGCGGCCAATCAGAATGCCCTGCGGATCTCCACCGGTACCCTGAACAATATTCTGGCCGATGCTACGGCTCGGGTGCAGCCGCCTACGGATAAGGGCCGCCGGTTGAAGGTCTATTATATCACCCAGTCCGGGGTCAAGCCCCCCACGTTTGTGCTGTTCTGCAACAGCGCCAAGCTCTTCCACTTTTCTTATCAGCGGTATTTGGAGAACCAGCTCCGGGCAGTATTCGGATTTGAGGGAACACCCATCAAGCTGATTATCCGGCAAAAGGGAGAGGACGGTGACAAGGTGTGAACTACCTGCTGCTGATTCTGGGGGGACTGCTGCTGACGGTGGTGCCATATATTTTGGGGTGCTCCAACGGGGCCATCCTGGTGTCCAAGTATATTTTGCGGGATGATATTCGGACCCACGGCAGCGGAAATGCGGGCCTGACCAATTTCAGCCGGGTGTTTGGCGGGAAGCTGACTATTCTGGTGATTGCGGCAGATGCCCTCAAAGCAGTATTTGCCATTTTGCTGGGCATCCTGGGCGCCCATCTGATGACGTTGGGGGGCTTTGACGGGATAACAGCGCTGCGGTCCAAGTATATTTCCGGACTGTTTTGCGAACTGGGGCATATGTTCCCCTTTATGTTCGGCTTTAAGGGCGGAAAGGGCATTATGTCCGGCGGTATTATTGCCATCATGATCGACTGGCGTGTGGCGGTGGTGGTCTGGGGCTCCTTCCTGCTGCTGACGGCCATTACCAAATATGTCTCCGTGGGATCCATTTCCACTGGGATCCTGTTTCCCATCATGGCGTGGATCCTGTACCGGGACCCGGTGTGCCTGGTTTTCTCCATTGTAGTTGGCGGATTGATCGTGTTCCAGCACAGGGGAAATATCGTTCGGCTGATCCATGGCAATGAAAACAAATTTTCACTGCATAAGAAATAATCCAAGGAGGGTTTCTATGAATATCACGGTAGTTGGCAGTGGCGGCTGGGGTACAGCTCTGGCGGTTTTGCTGCATCACAATGGTCATCGGGTCACGATCTGGTCCTTTAGCCAGAATGAGGTGGACTACATTCGGGAACACCATGAAAACGCACTGCTCAAGGGCGTCAAGATTCCAGAGGAGATTGGGCTGACCACGGATATTGGAGCGGTAGCGGATAAGGATCTGGTGGTTTCGGCGGTGCCCTCCTTTGCGGTACGGCAGACGGCGGAAAAAATGAAGCCCTATCTTTCGGAAAACACCATTCTGGTGTCTGTCACCAAGGGGATCGAACGGGATACTGCCAAGCGGATGAGCGAGATCCTGGAAGAGGTCACCGGTCGCACGGTGGCGGTACTTTCCGGACCCACCCATGCCGAGGAGGTAGGAAGAGGCATTCCTACCGGCTGCGTGGTGGCCTGCACCAAACGAGATGTGGTGGAGAAGGTACAGGATGTATTCATGAATCCGGTGTTCCGGGTCTATGCGGGCTCCGATATTGTGGGTGTAGAGCTGGGCGCTGCCCTGAAAAACATTTACGCGCTGATCGCCGGTGTGCTGGAAGGCGCGGGCTGTGGAGACAACACCAAGGCGCTGATGATGACCCGGGGACTGACGGAATCTGCTCGACTGGGAGTAGCCTTGGGGGCCCAACGGGAGACCTTCGCGGGGCTGTCCGGCGTGGGTGATCTCATCGTCACCTGCTGTTCCATGCATTCGAGAAATCACCGTTGCGGTATCCTCATTGGCCAAGGGAAAACTGCCCAAGAGGCCATGAAAGAGGTGGGAGCCGTCGTAGAAGGCTATTATGCCGCAGCATCGGCCCATGATCTGGCCAAGAAAACCGGTGTGGAGATGCCTATTGCAGAGGCTGCCTATGAGGCGCTCTATGAAAACCTTGGGGTGGAGGACGCCATTCGGATGCTGATGGGCCGGGGACGTACCCATGAAATCGAGGACAACTGGCTTCAATAAGTAAAAAGAGAGGAAGGCGTCTGCCTTCCTCTCTTTTTGCCTCAGGGGCGAGGGGTAGTGCCATCGGTGCTGTCCACAATATCTTTTGCGGTATCACCTACGGCGTCACCCACATCCTTGGCGGCGTCGCCCATGTCCTCGCCAGCACGCTTGAGATCGTCCGCAGCGGAGCCGGTGTCGTCTTCTCTGGACGAATCCTTGTCTACGACGGAATCGTCGTCGGCGATGTCGCCGTCCTCATCCGTCACAGAGCCGGGGTTTTCCGAGGGGCTTACAGTAGCCGTAGCGGTGGCTGTAGCTGTGGCGGTGGCGGAGGGCGATGTGGTCGCCGAAGGGCTGGTTGCGGTATCATCCATATTGCCGCAGGCGCTGAGCGTCAGCATCAACGCAGCAACAAGGCCCATAAGGCCCAAAGATCTCTGTTTCATTTCTCGTTCCTCCTGCATTTTTGGTTCAGCCCTAGTTTGTCCAGCGGCATGAAAAATACGCAGGGAACGAATTGTAAAATATGGAAGTTCAAATAATGCAAAAGAGAGAGGAATGCCTCTCTCTTTTTGCAGATCAAATTTGATCAATCAGCCTTAACGGCGATCACTTCGCGGCCCTTGTAGAAACCGCAAGCCTTGCAGGCTCTGTGCGGGAGCGTGTATTCTCCGCACTTGGGGCATTTGGCAAGCCCGGGCATATCCAGCTTCCAAACATTGCTGCGGCGCTTATCGCGTCTTGCCTTGGACACCTTACACTTTGGTACGGCCATGTGGTGACACCTCCTTGGTCGAAATTGTCTTCCAGTGGTTACATTTTATCCTTCAAAAGCTGTCCTAAAACAGCCAAACGGGGATCGGGTTCGGGTTTGCAGTCGCAGGGACCTTCGTTGAGGTTTTTTCCGCAGGAGGCGCATAACCCCTTGCAGTCCGGGCTGCAGAGAAACTTGGACTCCATATTCAGCACAAACGCTGTGGTGATGATCTCGTCCAGATCGGCGGTATCATCCTTTAAAAGAAAGGTCCAATCGTCCTCGTTCTCCTCATGCATCAGCTCTCGTACCAGAATGGCCTCTATCTCCTGTCGAAAATTCCGATCAAAGGGGGTGGCACAGCGATCACAGATGCAGTGGAGTACAGTCTCCATGGTGGCAGTCAGCACCAGAACGCCGGCTTCATTGCGCACAGCGCCAGTGACATAAATGGGGTCTGATGCAGGATGATGGCCGCCAAAGTCCATCTGAGAGAAGTCCATCTCAGCAGAAAAAGGAAGCTGGCCGCCGGGCTGGGCGATGATTTTCCCAAGATCCAGTAGCATAACCTGTCCTCCTTCATAGTCTGACCAAGATATTATAGCGATTTCAATTCGGATTGTCAAGGAAAATTCTAAACGATCTGGACTGGAAACAGGGCCGGAAGGAGTTGACAAGGATTCTGCAGACCGTTATGATGGGACAGTAAAACAAGTTTGGAGATTCATGCGGAGGACGAACAAGATGGAATTGCGAGGATATGGGCTTTTGTGGCTGTTTTTTGTCTATTCCTTTTTGGGGTGGATGATCGAAACGGTGGTGGCGGCAGGAAAGCAGAAAAGATTTGTCAACCGGGGGTTTTATTCAGGACCGATGTGCTTTGTCTATGGCGTTTCTGCGGTGTTGATGACGGTGGTTCTGCCGGAACTCTATGGGAATATAATCCTGCAATTCCTTGGATGCACGGTACTGGCCACCACGGTGGAATGGTTCACCGGGAAGCTGTTGGAACGAATCACCGGCAAGCGGTGGTGGGATTATTCCGCAATTCGATGGAATTTTGACGGGTATATTTGCCTGCCCTACTCTATACTATGGGGAATTCTGGGGGTATTGGCCCTTCGCTTTGGCAACGAGGTGCTGCTGGTTGCCTATGGGTTGCTGCCCCGGTTTGTCGGAAAGCTGATCGTCTGGGTATTGAGCGGTCTGACGGTTCTGGATTTCCTTACGTCTATGGCAGCGGTACGCTATGGCCAAAACATCCGTTCCAGAGGGAAACAGTTTCGGAACCGGCTCAGTGCCTGGACCTATCGGGTGGGAACCTGGATTCTGGACCATGTGGAAGGCCGTATGGAAAAGGCTCACCCAGCCGTGGAAGGCACGGCCATTCCAACGGAAACCCCTGTGCGGTTTGCCCAGGGCTGCAGTTTGACGAAGCTGTTCTGGCTGTTTTTGATTGGTGCGCTGCTGGGCGACCTTACAGAAACCATTTTTTGCAGAGTGACTGCGGGGGTATGGATGAGCCGCAGCAGCCTTGTGTGGGGACCCTTTAGCATTGTTTGGGGCTTGGCGATTGCCTTGGCAACGGCATTGCTCCATCGAGACAGGAACCGGCCCGACGGACATATTTTCCTGATTGGAACGGTGCTGGGCGGTGCGTATGAATATCTGTGCAGCGTGTTTACGGAAATCGTGTTTGGAAAGGTGTTTTGGGACTACAGCGAGATTCCCTTTAACCTGGGCGGAAGGATCAATCTGCTATACTGCTTTTTCTGGGGAATTGCGGCGGTGGTATGGATCAAAAAGCTTTATCCACATCTGTCGGATTGGATTGAAAAGATCCCCAAAAAAGTGGGAATTGTTTTGACTTGGCTTCTGGTGGCGTTTATGGCGGTAAACATTCTGGTGAGCGTCATGGCGCTGGTACGTTATAACCAGAGAGGTCAGGGAAATCCGGCGGATCACCGGTGGGAAATGGTGATGGATCAATACTTTGATGACGCCCGCATGAAGCGAATCTATCCCAATGCCGTGGAGACAGATTAGCTTGAGGTGCTAGTGGAGATGTGGTATAATCAGGACGACTTTTGAAAAAGGAACGACTGTCATGAAAGCATTTACCATCGGAAAAAATGACGCGGGACAGCGTCTGGACCGGTTTATTGCCAAAACGGTGCCGCTGCTGCCTGCATCACTCAGTCAGAAGTATATCCGGCTCAAACGGATCAAGGTCAACGGCAGCCGTGCCCAGCGAGATTCCCGACTGCAGGAAGGGGATCTGGTGGAGATGTACGTCAACGACGAATTCTTTGACACCCCCAAGGCGGAAAACGCCTATTTGACGGTATCGGCCCCCAAGCTGAACCTGGTCTATGAGGATGAGAATATTCTGCTTTGCGACAAGCGGCCTGGTCTGGCGGTGCATCCCCACGACGGTGCGGAGTACGGCAGAACGCTGATTGACCACATCCAGGCCTACCTCTATGCCAAGGGCGAATGGCGGCCCAGAGAGGAGCATGCTTTTGCACCGGCCCTCTGTAACCGGATCGACCGAAATACGGGCGGCATTGTGATTGCGGCCAAAAACGCCGAAGCCCTGCGGGTGATGAATGAGAAGATCAAAAACCGGGAGATGGACAAGCGGTATCTGGCGGTGATCCATGGAACCATGCAGCCAAAAGCTGGGGCACTGCGAGGGTTTCTCTTCAAGGACGCCGTCAAAAATCGGGTCTATATTACCAAGACGCCCCAAAAGGGAGCCAAGACCTGTGAAACACGATATAGGACCCTGGCATCTTCGGGAGATCTTTCCCTGGTGGAGTGCGAGCTCATCACAGGCCGGACCCACCAGATCCGGGCCCAGTTTGCATCTGCGGGGCATCCGCTGCTGGGAGACGGAAAATATGGCCGCGGGGAGAAGCGATATAACCGGAAGTATCAGGCCCTCTATTCCTATCGACTGACTTTTGCGTTTCAGCAGGACGGCGGAATTTTGCAGTATCTGAACGGGAAAACCTTTCAGGTGCAGCATGTAGATTTTGTGTCCGAGTACTTTCCAAAGGTACAGCTGGATTGCATTTCCCCAGAAAAAATGGTAGAATCTTAACAAGACTTTAGACGCATTGGAGGTGCGCGGCATGATCCAGGCACTGCGCAGCTATTTTCTGGAAATTAGACCTTCCGCCATGGCGCTGATGTTTCTTTTGATTGGATTGATCGTGGCGTTCTTTATAAAATACCGCAGAGATATGGCACCCCGTATGGGGACGCTGGAATGGATCCAGAACTATGAACGGCCCAGGTTTTCCCTGGACGGGAAACGGTTCCCCATGGAACGGCGGGACGTGCTGCCGCTGGTGGTGCTGCTGGCGGTGTATGCGGTGGTGGCCTTCACTAACCTGGGCAGTACGGTGGCGCCTCAGAGCTTTTATACCTTTACAGAGGACAACAGCACTGTGGAGATCAATCTGGGCAGCAAACAGACCATCTCCTCCATCATGTACTACACCGGCCTGTATCCCGGAGACTATGATGTATTCTACTCTGCCAACGGCAGCAACTGGGTGCGGCTGCGCAATCCAGAGGCGGAACCGGATGAAAACGGGGAAATCAACGATGCCGCCATGCCTCAGAGCTATGCGGATCTGTTCAAGTGGCAGTATGCCAAGATGGACCGAGATACCATTCAGGTCCAGTATATCAAAATCGTGGCCAGGACGTTGCCCATGGAACTGGGAGAGTTGGCCCTTTATGACGGAAACGGCGAACTGCTGGATGTTTCCGGTGTGGATAGTGTGCTGCTGGATGAACAGGACACCGTGCCGGAGGCCCCCAGCTGGTACAACAGCATGTATTTCGACGAGATCTACCATGGTCGTACTGCATACGAAAATATTCAAAACGTCTATCCCTATGAGATCACCCATCCGCCTTTGGGAAAACTACTGATTGCTCTGGGGATTGAGATCTTTGGCATGACGCCCTTTGGCTACCGGTTTATGGGTACGTTCTTCGGCGTGCTGATGCTGCTGCCGCTGTATGTGCTCATTAAAAGCATGTTTGGCAAAACCAAGGTGGCCTTCTGCGGTACCACGCTGTTTGCCTTTGAGTTTATGCACTACACCCAGACCCGGATCGCCACCATCGACACCTACGGCGTGTTCTTTGTTCTGGTGAGCTTCCTGTTTATGTGGCGTTGGATCGCAGCGCCCTACGATGCGAAGCTGCGGAAAACCTGGTGGGATTTGGCACTGTCCGGATTGTTCTTCGGCATTGGCTGCGCCTGCAAATGGACTGTGGTCTATGGCGGTGTGGGACTGGCTATCCTGTGGCTGCTGCGGGTGGTAATGAAATACCGGGCCAAGGGCCTGGGGGGCTATGTAGGAGAACTGCTGGGGACGGTGGCCCTGTCGGTGGTGTTCTTTGTGGCAGTGCCGGCGGTGATCTACTGCCTGAGCTACATTCCCTATGGATACGCCAGAAATATGCAGTTCCCAGAAATGCTGGGAAGCAAGGAATACTATCAGATGATTTGGGACAATCAGGTCTATATGCTGACTTACCACAGTGGTGTCAGCCAGGATCATCCCTATGCATCTCGGTGGTATCAGTGGATCTTCGATCTTCGCCCTATCCTCTATTATCTGGACTACGGAGAAACCACCAAGTCTGCGTTCGGATCCTTTAACAGCCCTCTGGTTTCCTGGGGCGGCCTGATTGCCATTTTTGCCATGATCTCGGCTTTCTGGCATCGGAGAAAACCGGCAGCCATATTGATTTGGGTGGGATATTTCTGCCAGCTGGTACCCTGGATTATCATTACGCGCACCACCTTCGCCTATCACTATTTCGGATGCAGTCTGTTTCTGGTGCTGGCCATCAGCTTCATATTTGACGAGCTGATTTCCAGAAACCCCAAAAACGATAAACTGGTCTTTGGGTTTACGGGACTCCAGGTCGGACTCTTTGCCATGTTCTATTCTGTGCTTTCCGGCGTGGAGAGCAGCATCTCCTATTGCCTGAATTTCCTCAAATGGCTGCCGGGATGGCCCTGGGGGTAAAATAAATCAGGGATATTGATAGATATTTGATGACCTCGAACAAAGGAGAATCCAGCTTGATCAATTATCATTTTCATTCCCGGTGCTCCTTTGATGCGGAATACCCACTGACGGAGATGTGCCAGGCGGCCAAGGCGGCTGGAATCACGCATCTGTGCCTGACAGATCACTGTGACGTAGTGGATGAGCAAGGAAAGCCCTGGGACGGGTTTGATTGGACCGCAGAGGATCGGGAACTTCAAGCCGCTCGGCAGGCCTTTCCAGAATTGGAGATCCGCCGAGGGGTGGAGTTGGGCCAGGCAATTCTGCGGCCGGAGGCTGCGGACCGCGTACTGGCAGAGCCAGGGATCGACTTTGTGCTGGGGTCCATGCACAATAGCCGGTCTGGAACAGATTTTTACTATATGAAATTCGCGGACAAGGGGCAGTGTCTGAAACTGCTGGAGGAATATTTGGAAAGCCTTCTGGAGCTGGCTGGGACCAACTGGCTGGATTCCCTGGCCCATCTCACCTATCCCATCCGCTATATGAGAGCTCGGGACGGGGTGGCGGTGGACTTCCATCCCCTGGACGACCTGGTGTATGAGATTCTCAAAAAACTGGTGGAGCGGGGGAAGGCACTGGAGCTCAATACCTCGGGCTATCGCCGAAATCAGGGAGAGCCGCTGCCGCCGGAATATATGCTTCGGATGTACCGGGAACTGGGCGGCGATCTGATCACCGTTGGCAGCGACGCCCATAAACCTGGGCAGATGAACGACGGACTGGAACAGGGCATGGCGCTGCTGCAGCGCTGTGGGTTCCGGTATGTGACGCTGTATCAAAATAGAAAACCACAACAGATGAAAATGGAGGAAGTCATATGATTGCAATTGCGTGCGACCACGGCGGATATGCGCTGAAGGAAACGGTCAAAAAACACCTTCTGGAGCTGGGATATGAGGTCCGGGATTTCGGCACCGATTCTCTGGACAGCTGCGACTATCCGGACTATGCGGCACCGGCAGCCCAGGCGGTGGCAGATGGTACCTGTGAAAAGGGAATTGTAATTTGCACCACGGGCATTGGCGTGTCCATTGTGGCCAATAAAATTAACGGAATCCGCTGTGCCCTGTGCTCCGACATTTTGTCGGCAGAGATGACCAGACGGCACAACGATACCAATATGCTGGCCATGGGCGCCGGGATTGTAGGAAGCAATCTGGCACTGGCCATTGTGGACAAGTGGCTCACCACGGAATTTGAGGGCGGCCGCCATCAGCGTCGGGTGGACAAAATCATGGCGCTGGAGCAGCGCTGAAGTTGTGATATGAGAATGCTGCATCAAACCGCCCGACCCTTGACCGAAGGGGACCGGGCGGTCTATCTGGAGATGTGCCGGGAGTTTTATCATTCTCCGGCGGTGCTCCATCCGGTGCCGGATGTGTATTTTGAGCGGACCTTCGATCAGATTGTATCAGGAAGCCCCTTTGTTAAGGGGTTCCTGCTGAAAAAGGATGGGGTCACCGCAGGCTATGGACTGCTTTCCGTGACCTATTCCCAGGAGGCCGGCGGAGAGGTTTGGTGGCTGGAGGAGCTGTATATTCGGAAGGAATTTCAAGGCCAGGGACTGGGGGGCGGATTTATCCGCTATCTTAAATCCATTCGGCCCCAGCAGGTCACCCGGTTCCGGCTGGAACTGGAGCCGGAAAATACCGGCGCGGGACGGCTCTATGCCCGGGAGGGATTTTCCCGCTTGGGGTACGACCAAATGGTGACGGACTTTTAGCGTAGGGCATGGCGGAATGGCCATGCCGCTTTGCGGAGGACAGAATATGACGCGGGAAAGCTATCTCAAAGAGGTGACCTTGGGGACGCCGGAGCGGGGGGAAATCCAGCTGAGTCCCTATAATAAGGACTGGCCGCGCCAATATGAGGCTGAGGCGGAAAAAATCCGACGGGCTTTGGGAAATCGGATCCGAGGCCTGGAGCATGTGGGTTCTACCTCTGTGCCGGGACTGATGGCGAAACCCATTCTGGATATTTTGCTGCTGGTGGAGAATTCCAGCGATGAGAGGGCCTATGTGCCGTTTCTGGAACAGGCGGGGTATGTACTGCGGATCCGAGAACAGGATTGGTATGAGCACCGCATGCTGAAGGGAACGGAGCCGGCGGTCAATCTGCATGTTTTTTCTCAAAACTGCCCAGAAGCCCAGCGAATGATACTGTTTCGAAATTGGCTGCGGCGCTGCCCGGAGGATCGGGAACGGTATGCCGAGACCAAGAAACAGCTGGCACAGAAAACCTGGAAATACGTCCAGGACTATGCGGATCAGAAGACACAGGTGGTCCGACAGATCATGGCGCGGGCAGAATCGGCGGAGAAAGACTGGAAATAAAAGAACCTGCTGCGGAAATTGATTCCGCGGCAGGTCTTTTTCACATCAAACAGACTCGATTGTAATATCTTTGGGGGGCGTGGGGGGTGCAATGTCCTTTTCCAGCAGGAGCAAATGGCCAAAGCGGCCCTTTTGCTTGCGGACTTGATGAAAACCGAACTTGTCATAAAAGCCCAGGGCTTTTGTATTGGTGGGGGCTACGGAAAGCTGAAGCTTTGTGCGGCCCAGCATTCTATAAAAGCTGACCGCGTGGCCGATGAATTGAATGCCCAGACCCTTGTGTCGGTAGGGTTCACGAAGATAGAGAAAGGGAATATAGCCTACACCCTTCTTTTCATCCCGGCTGGGATTCAACTGAATCATACCCACAGGTGTTCGATCCAGGTATCCCACCACCATGGCCATGGGATCATTGCCGATGGTACGCTGAGCGTCCAGCCAAAAGCCGGAGCCGCTGAAGCCTTTGAGATCTCCGTAAACCACCTGCCAGGCGTCCTGCCGATAGCGGATATACTCCTCGGCGGCATCGGCGCCCATGGGGCGAATACAGAGATCTGCCGCAAGGGAAGGTATTCGCAGCAGAGACGAATCCAAATGGCTCGCATCGTTTTGGTATTCCAGGGAGAAACGACCCTGTTCCCAAGTCATCAGAGTCACGGCTGTATTGGTGCTCCGGCCGGTAAGCTCCGGATGATCCATCCCATAGAAAAGCTTAGATAGCACTGCGCGGATGAGAAAACCATGGGCGCAGACGGCAACGGTCTGCCCGTCGCGGGTGGTTACAATATCGGTCAGGGCTGCCACAGCCCGATCTGCCACGCCTTCATAGGTGTCTGCACCAGACAGGTGCCAGTGCTGAGGATCCTGGGAAAACAGACGCATTTCCTCCGGGTGATCCGCCGCAACGGTACCAAAGGGTTGGTCCTCCCAGGGGCCCACATTCACCTCCCGAAGCCGCCGGTCCGTGTGAAGAGGGAGCTCCTTTTGGCGGCAGAGCACTGCCGCAGTTTCCATAGCCCGGCATAAATCGCTGGAATAGACCCCGTCCAGGGGGATATCCGCAAATCTGTTGCCCAAGGCCGCGATTTGCCGCCAGCCCAGTTCCGTGAGGGCAGAGTCCCTGTTTCCGGCCATGCGGCGGTAGAGATTGCCCTCTGCCTCTCCGTGCCGGATCAGATAAAGCTTGACCATGGGTTACCAGACCTCCAGGGCGCCGGTGAGGGAGGAGACCTGAGAAACTCCGTGTTTGCGGCAGAATTCCTCCAGCTCCTTGGTAATCCGGCAGGGGGCCATGGGGTCGGTCAAAATGGCGGTACCTACGGCTACTGCGGAAGCGCCGGCCATCATCAGTTCTGCGGCGTCTTCCCCGGATTCCACGCCGCCCATACCCAGCAGGGGAATTTTCACCGCTTGATAGACCTGGTGGATGCAGCGGACTGCCACGGGAAGTACAGCGGGACCGGAAAGACCGCCAGTGTTGTTTTTCAGAATGGGACGACGGGTGTTCAGGTCGATTCGCATCCCCAGCAGGGTGTTGATGAGGGAGATGGCGTCGGCGCCGGCATCTTCCACCGCCCGGGCAATGTCCGCGATGGAGGTGACATTGGGACTGAGCTTTACCATGACGGGCAGGTGCGTATGGGATTTGACCGCGTGGGTGGCTGCAGCTGCGGTTTCCGTCCGGGTGCCGAAGGCGAGCCCCTCACATTTGACGTTGGGGCAGGAGATGTTGACCTCCAGCATGTCAACGCCATCCACGGAAAGCATCTCCGCCATCTGGGCAAACTCCTCCACGGTGCCGGCGGAGAGATTCACAATGACCCGGGTGCCCTGCTGCCGGAGCCAGGGAAGCTCATCCCTTAAAAAGCCTTCTACACCAGGGTTTTGCAGGCCTACGCTGTTGAGAATCCCGGAGGGAGTCTCTGCAATTCGAGGCCCGGGATTGCCTTCCCGCCGATGCATGGTCAGCCCCTTGGCGCAGACACCGCCCAGGTTCTTCAGAGGATAAAATCTGGCGTATTCCCGGCCAAAGCCAAAGGTTCCCGAGGCGGCCACAATGGGATTTGCCATCTCCATCCCCGCCAGGGTAACGCGCATATCCACAAGATTCTGTTCAGGCATCCCAGATCACCTCCTCTCCACGAAATACAGGGCCATCCTTGCAGGCCTCTTTCATGACCCGGCCCCCTTCTGGGGTGCGGATGGGAGTGGCACAGGTGAGGCAGGCCCCCAGACCGCAGCCCATACGCTCCTCCAGGGAGACGTAACAGGGGACGCCAGCGGCTTGGCAGGCTTCAAAGGTGGTCTTCAGCATAATCTTGGGCCCACATGCAAATACGGCGCTATAGCTGCCCTGAGCCAGCATCGCAGCCACGCCCTGAGCGGCAAAGCCCCGGGTGCCCAGGGAACCGTCGTCACTCATAATGGTGACTGCTTGACATAGCGAATCAAAGTCGTGGAGCATCAGGCCCCGATCGGCGGAGCGAAAGGCCAACACCACGTCGGAGGCTTCTGCCCGCTGGGCAGCGAAATGCATGGGCGGAACGCCGACACCGCCGCCCACCAGCAGAATTTTTCCGTCGATCTTCGGAAAACCGTGACCCAGCGGGCCCAGAATGTCCAGGTATTCTCCCGGCTGGCGCTGGGAAAGCCAACGGGTGCCCTTGCCTTTGATTTCAAACACGATTTGAAGCCGGTTGCCCTCCACGCCAGCGATGGAGATAGGCCGGCGAAGCTGGGCAGAACCGCAGCGAATGTGTAAAAACTGTCCAGGCTGGGCTTCCCGGGCCAGTTCAGGGCTCTCCACGATAATGGATGCGTAGACTGGACCTGTATGGATCTCCAGCACAGGTGCGGATACAATTGTTTCCATGAGTTATCTCCCCTTGTGGTTGGAATTACAGGATTGTCACAAAGCGACAGATGTCGTCCCGCATCCGGATGGCCTCATTTCGAGCTGCCTCCTGATAATCCTTACCGGTGCCGTCCTCTGTCTTTTTCCAGGCACACATGATCCCCCGGGAGGAATTGACGATGGCACCGTGGCCGAATTTGTCGAAGGCATACTGCACGTCCTTGGCTTTACCCCCCTGAGCACCGTAACCGGGAACCAGGAAGAACAGCTGGGGATATTTTTCTCGCAATGCTTTGAGATCCTGGGGATGGGTGGCTCCCACCACAGCACCGATGGCCGACCAGCCGGAGGGTCCCACCAGCTGCTCCTTGTCGGTGAGCCGGACAGCCAGATCGGCCACCACGGTATGGACCAGCCGATCCCCTGCAATCAGATCCTGAAGTTCCCGAGAACTGGGATTGGAGGTCTTGACCAGCAGGAACATGGACTTGCTGCGTTCCTTGCACAGGGCGGTGAAGGGTTTGAGGGCGTCGGTACCCAGATACCCGTTGACAGTGATGCAGTCGCAGTCGAAGGGGGCGTAGCGCTGCCCATTCACCTCTACTTCGCCCAGATAGGCTTGGGCGTAGGCCTCACAGGTGGTGCCGATGTCGCCCCGTTTGGCGTCCATAATCACATAAAGTCCCTGCTCCTTGGCATAGGCACAGATCTCCTCCAGCACCGCGATACCGGCGCTGCCCAACACCTCAAAATAGGCGCTCTGGGGCTTGACTGCGGGAACCACATCCTTTAGCGCGTCGATGAGCCCGCGGCAGAACAGCCGATAGGCCTCAGCAGCCCCCCGCAGTGTGGGACCGTATTTGGCATAGGCCTCCTCCAGAAGATGCTGTGGAATATAGTCCAGCTTGGGATCCAGTCCGGCCACGGTGGGATTCTTTTTTTGGCGAATCTTTTCCTGCAAAATATCCATCGACATGGGAGTTCACTCCTTGTATATATTTGTATTTTGGTTTAGTGTAGCACATTTGCGGCAGGATGTAAAGAAAAGGGCCGCCGCAAAACAGGTAATTTGCGACGGCCAAAATTCTATCTATTTTTTGGGTACAAGATGTCAGGAAGTGGGGCTGGGAGACGGACTTGGAGAGACAGAGGGGCTGGGCGATGCTGTGACTGTGGCAGCTGCCGTGGCCTTGGGGATCCAACTTTCATTGTCTGTAATATCGTCCTCTCCAAACAAAACTCCATAATAGTCCAGCGCCAGGACCTGGCCGGAGAAACTGAGCTTATTGCTGACGATCTGATTGATTCGGGAAACATATTCTTCATCGGTCTCATAGCCCTCGTTGGGGTAGAAGGTCCCCTCCTGGGCGTCGTATTTTCCCCGCTCCGTGACCCAGGAGTAGTTATTCCAGAGGGCCAGGGGCTCCGCATCGGAAAACACATCCCGGCCCACCAGCAGTCTGGAGTCATATTCCAGGCCAAACAGGTTGGACAGGGTGGGAACCACGTCGAGACTGTAGGTGGGGGCGGAGATCTCGCAGACCATATCCTGATACTCCGTCTCCAGACAGCCGGACCAGATCAGCAGTGCATTGTGGTCCTGCTCCCAGCTGTGCTCGTAGGTATAGCCGTAGAGATCGGTGACATAGTCCTCGGTGTTGTCAAAGGTAGCGGTGTTCTCTAAGCCGTAGGGGTAGTGGTCGGAGGTAAGACAGATGACGGTGTCATCAGCGATCCCGGCCTCCTCTAGCTTTTCGATCATGGTGGTCAGCGCGTTCTCCAGTTCCATCTGATAACAGAAATAGTACAGGGTGGTATCCTTGTACCGGCTGCCCAGGACGGACTGGACCCGGCTAAGGTATTTTGTCACATAGGGAGAATCCTCCATGTAAATACAATGGCCGCTGAGGGTCATATAATAGATACTGAAGGGTTGCTTGTCCAGATAGGTGTCCATGGTGACGTCGAAAAGGGTGGTGTCTGAGGTGTCGCTGCCCACCAGATCTTCGATGCCGTTGCCCATGCCTAGGTAGTCGGCATATCCCAAATTCTCGTGGGTCAAATCCCGGTCATAAAAATCATAGGTGCCGCTGTGGTAGCATTGACTGTAGTAGTTTTGACGCTGAAGCTGATTGCCCAGGGTAAAGTAGTTGTTATTATACTGGGTCTCCAGAATGGACTCAATGCCGTCCAAGGGAGCCAGCCCCATGAGGAAGGAAAATTCACCGCTGGAGGTGCTGCCGCCCCAGGTGGGCTGATAGTATTCGGAGAAGTAAAATCCGTTATGGGCCATGCGATAGAGGGTAGGCGTCAGTTCCTCGTTGATGACGCAGTCGGAAAAAGCCTCGGCACAGATCAGAATCAGGTTTTTCCCTTCAAAAAGGCCGGTGCACGCATTTTGCTTGCTGGGGGTCAGGGAGTCCACATAAGTGTGGAGCTCCGCCAATTCCTCGTTATCTGTGGATTCCGCCAGCGCGGCAAAGTCCAGATCCATCACATTGTCCTCATAAACAATGGGCGCCTGGGAGACTACTGCCGATGGTGACGGGGAGGGAGAGGCGGAAGGCTCCACCTCCAGCACAAATTCCTTGCTGGTTCCGCCTCCCAGCAGCGCATACTTTTCGCTGAGCCGGACGCTGGTGAACAGACCAAAGGTCTTGGTGGCGGTGTTAAAATCAAACTGGCCTTCATATTGCGCGCTGTGTTTTCCGTGGGTGGCGGCCAGGGTACTGACGCCGCTAACCACCAGAGCGCAGGCCAACAGAATCCCGATAAAGGGACGGTGAAATCGTTTCGCAGGCATCCGCCGACGCCCTGTCAGGGTGTAAAGCAGGGCAGGCAAGAGGAAAAGAACAATTTTAGGAATCCCAAAAATAATAGAGCGAAGCAACTCCCCACTAAAACCGCCCACCACACCGCCTGCACCGGAGGAGATGGCGCTGGGGGTCATGTAAACCTGATAGCTGTCCCGAATCAGGCATTCCACAATAAAGAGCAGGCCGGTGCCATAGAGCAGCACCAAGCTGAGAATACGGTTGACTTTGGGACGAAACCAGCTGGTAAGGCAGGTGCAAAACAGACCCAGACTCACCGCAAACAGAATGGGATAGATGAGACTCTGAAAAAAGGCGGAGCCGCCATAAAGCCGCAGCAGCAACTCATAATATACAAATACCGCAGGAAACAGCGGCAAATGAGACAGCTGCCAAGTTTGGGCCCGATAGAGCCGAAGCAGGTTGTTTCGTACGTTACGAAAAATTTGATAGTATTCAGAAAAACGGCTTTTGGCAGAGCCTGCTGCAGGCCGACGGATCGGTGCTTTAGCTGGGGTTCGGCGAGGATGATCGGTCAAAGGAAACACCTCTATGCAAAATGAATATTTAAAATATTTTAGCACGGGATTCGACAAAATGCAACAAATACAAATGGAATATTATGTATTTTTTGGCGATGTTTTTATGCAATTGTGTATGGAATAAAGCAGAATCATTTTAAGGCGGACACAGAAAAACCGCAGCGAAACCAGCGGCTTCGTTGCGGTTTACCGTAAAGTTCTAGGATATGCAAATACAACGGTCAAAGCATACGATGGGTAATGACGCCCTCCAAGATGGTCAGTTTCACCCGACCGGTGAGTTGCTCGCCCTGGAATACAGTGTTTCTGGCCTTGGAACGGAAAGTGGATGGATCCACAGTCCAGGTTTCGTTGGGATCAAAGGCCATCAAATCCGCAGGATCGCCAGGTTTTAAAGCAATGGTGCGGCCGAGAATGGAGGCCGGGTTCAGAGCCATCTTGGCGATCAGTTGAGGCAGAGTCAAATGGCCGGGCAAACATAGGGCGGTATATGAAGCGGCCAGACTGGTCTCCAATCCTACCATGCCGCTGGGGGCATCCGGTAGAGGACGGGCTTTTTCCTCTGGGGCGTGGGGGGCATGGTCGGTGACAATGCAGTCCAGAGTGCCGTCCATCAGTCCCTCCAGAATGGCCTGACGATCCGCCTCTGTGCGCAGCGGTGGATTGACCCGGGCAAGGGTACCTTTTTTCAAAATTTCCTGTTCTGTAAAGAGGAAATACTGCGGGCAGGTCTCGGCCGTGGCCTGTACGCCCCTCGCTTTGTATTCCCGAATCAGTCGGACGGAACCGGCGGTGGAGACATGGGCGATATGGACATGGCCTCCGGTTTCCTCTGCCAGCATCAGATCTCGGGCCACCATCAGATCTTCGGCGATGGCAGGACGACCGGGCAGGCCCAGTTGACGGGAAATGGCGCCCTCGTTGACCGCATAGTTTTGTACCATTTCCCCGTCCTCACAGTGAGAAATCACGATTTTACCCAGTTTTTTTGCTGCCAGCAGGGCGTCCCGCATCCGCTTTGCGGAGGTGACTGGAACGCCGTCATCGGAGAAAGCAATAGCACCGGCGGCAGCTAGACCGGGAAAATCCGTCAACTCCTCTCCCTTCTGTCCCTGGGTTACTGCTGCAATGGGCAGGACCCGGCACAGACCAGCTTCCGTGCTTTTTTTATAAACGTAAGAAATCCAATCCGGTGTGTCCAGGACGGGACGGGTGTTGGGCATACAGGCCACAGTGGTGACGCCACCGGCTGCGGCTGCTGCGGAACCGGTGGCAATGTCCTCCTTATAGGTCTGGCCCGGATCCCGAAAATGGACATGCATATCCACCAGACCCGGGCAAAGATACTTGCCAGAGAGATCCAGCACCTGATGGGTCCCGGAAGAAATTTCCGGTGCCATGGCGGCAATATGTCCGTTTTCCACCAGCAGATCCAGATGAGTGACAGAATCGGCGACGGGATCCACAAAATCGGCATTTTTCAGCAAAATTCCCATAAGCTTTTCGTTCCTTTCGGTATAGGATGTCTCCTGTGGGGCAGACTTTTCATGAGGGGAGGGACATGAAATGGAAGTAAAAACATTTATGATGGCCATGGGCCTGGGTGCCGCTGCGGGAACCGCAGTTGGTATGATGATGCCGCGGAACAAGACCATGCGGCAGATCGGCAAAAATGTTTCCACTGCAGCCGCAGATACCGTCACGCGAGCGGTGAATACGGTGGAAAAAAAGATGCAGTGACGACCCAAAACCGGCAGAGGAATCTTTGCCGGTACATATTTTTTATAGTATATCACGTTTTCAGGAAAGGACCAAGAATAATTCTGGAAGTTTTATCAGACACGCAAGTTTTTTTGTGATTTTCGCAGAAAGTGCTTGCATTTTTAAAAAGAAGGTGCTATACTATTCAAGCGTTCTCAATGGAATATGCGCCGGTAGCTCAGTTGGATAGAGTGACTGACTACGAATCAGTAGGTCGGGGGTTCGAGTCCCTTCCGGCGTACCAACTTTCCTTTGAAACAGAATGCGGAAAAGCACCGAGAAATCGGTGCTTTTTCTGTCTCTATGGCTGGGCTGGCACAGGCTGACGGGTCAGTCACTGCGCACGGGACGATTGCCAGCCTCGCAAAATACGGTGGCGCCTAAAACCAAAACGGTGCCGACCACGCCAAACAGGGTCATGGGTTCCCGCAGCAGGAAAGCCGACAACAGTATGGCGGTGACAGGGTCGATATAGCTCAGCAGTGCTACGGTTTGGGCTGTTAGGCCTGCCATGGAGCCAAAATACAGAGCATAGGCGATGCCGGTGTGGACGATACCCACCAGCAGCAGGATTGCAATGGACTGCCCCGAAAGGGCCAGGGTGGAAAAATCCTCCGTGACCGCCAGATAGGGCAGCATCACCACAGCGGCGGATAACAGCTGTACGATGGTTTTTTCATAGGTGCCGATGTCGGCGTATTTTTTGTTCATCATCACTACGGTGGCGTAAAGCAGGGCGGCGCATAGGCCAAAGAGAATACCACGCAGTTCTGCCGGAGATGGGATTCCCTGATCGGCTGCCCCGGAGACAAACACCATCCCCACCATCGCCGTTATGACACAAAAAAGCTTTCGCGGCGTCAGCCGTTCCCGAAAGACCAGAGGTGACGCCAGGATCACAAGGATGGGCTGCATATAGTAGCACAGGGTGGCGGTGGCGATAGAGGTATAATTGTATGCCTCAAACAGAAAAATCCAGTTGAACCCAATGAGTCCGCCGGAGATGATCAACGGCAGCAGGTTCCTGCGTATTTCCATCAGATTCAGCTTTTGCCGACGAAGTATCAGCAGCAGGCACAAAAACAGAGTGCCAATCAATCCTCTGGAGCAGGCCAGAAGTCCGGAAGAGATGGGAAGATACCGGCGAAAAATTCCAATGGTCCCGTAGATCACCATGGATGAGATCAGCATGGACAGAGAACGTGCCTTGCCATATACGGCTGATTCTTGCATATACCCACATCTCCCATCCATACAGAAAGTCATGTAATAGATTATACTGTCCGCTTCCGGGAGATGCAAGCCTGAGATTTCAGCAAAAGCGTTGACGCTGACAGAATGTGAAAGATTAACAGCCTGTGCCGCTGGTGTAGTTCCAGGACACAGGCTGTTTTACATCTATAGGCGAATCCAGGCAAACTGAGTACTGCAATCAAATGGTTCTGCCATTATCCACCACCATTACCTGGCCATTGCAGCCTTCGGAGTCATCGCTGGCAAAGAACAAGATGGTGTTGGCTTGATCGTCCACCGTGACCTCTGGTACGCTGCCGTCAAAATGCTGGCTGCACAGGGCGGCAAATTCATGGTCAAAGGAGGCCACCTGCTCTGGGGTGTTCAAGGGCGTGGGCGTAGGACCGGGAGCCACAACATTGACCCGAATGCCCTGACCGGCAAACTGAATGGCCACGTTTTTGCTCATACCAATGACGGCGGTTTTGGCAGCTGTATAGGCGAATCCGGAATTGTAGGCGGTGCCGCCAATGGAGGAAATGTTGACAATGCTGCCGTGTTTGGCGGGTGCCATATATTGCAGTGCCGCCTGCATCATATAGAACACGCTGGACTGGTCTACTTGAATGATATGATCCCACCAGTTCGCCTCACAGCGGGTTATGGGACGGTGCTTGTCGGCAATTCCAGCGTTGTTGACAAGAATGTCGATCCGTTCAAAATGTTCCATGGCTGTCTGACAAACCTTTTCGCAATCGGACTGAGAACTGACGTCTGCGGAGATAGCCTCCACACGACGCCCTTTGGTCCGGCAGTAGTCCGCTACTTCCTTGAGCTTGTCCATCCGGCGGGCGACCAGCACCAAATCCGCCCCTTCTTCTGCAAATCGTTCAGCAGTGCGTTTGCCGATGCCGGAGTTTGCTCCTGTGAAGATGGCAACCTTTCCACACAGTCGATTCATTTTGCAGGCTCCTTTTGCGGTTTTCCATAGCATAGCTTCACGATTTGACTGCTGGGGGCAATCCATAGGCAGGAGGAGATGGCGGATACCAGCATGGCAAAGGGGAGGGTGTGTAGAAATGCAGATGGGAAGGAGGGGGCGGGGCCGATGGCCATAAAGGTCATAAAGAAGTTCATAAAGATGCCCATTAGTGCGCCACCGGCCGCATTAGAGGTGATATAGGCGGGAACCGGAGATTTGCACCAGGGAAGATGCTTGGCAATCCATGCGCCAAAAGCAGGAACCCGCAAAAATAAGGTCAGCATGACGCCGGCACAGTAGGCGCAGACAAAGGTTTTTATCAGGTTCGATGGGGTCGCTTCTCCTAAAAATATGGATACGGCGATGGTCATGGTAGCGCCCTGCGGCACGTTAAAAACTGCATTGAACAGATTGTCCGGACTTTTGTTAAAAATCATAAATATCTCCCTTCCTGTGTTCCAATTAGGCGTGCTGGTGGTCTAGTCAGCACCCAATGCCATTATAGTAAATTTCAAAATTGAAGAACAGCACGAAAAAACCTGAAATGCTGTCAAGTGAAAACTTGACGAGATAAGGCACAGATGGTAGACTGCATACAGGAGGAAGTGCAAATGAATTTTTTAAATTTTGAATATGTGTTGGCGATCCAAAAGGTGGGTACGATTCGGGGTGCGGCAGAGGAGCTGTTTATCTCGCCTCAGGCCCTGAGCGAACATTTGGGGAAGCTGGAGCGGGAGCTTGGAACGCCGCTGTTTCACCGGACCAAGCCGCTGACGCTTACAGATGCAGGGGAGCGGTTTGTCATCTGTGCGGAGACCTGCCTGGAGGCAAAGAAAACACTGGAGGGAGAACTATCTGCCATTACCAGACAAAACGATCAGCGCATTTCTCTGGGGGTTCCAACCGGAATGCCGCCCCCGTTGCTGCTCCCGTTTATTACCTATTTTCGCCGGACCTATCCGGAACTGTCCGTAACCATCACGGAACTTCCCACAAGAACAGGATATTTTACCGAACTACCGGGCCATATTGATGTGGTTTTTGGGGAATTTCAGGAGGAAAACAGCCGCTTGCTCTACACCCCCATTCTGCGGAGTGAACGCTTTGTGGTGGCGATTCACCGGGAACTGCTGTTGTCGGCGATGGGAGAGGAGAATGCCCGGAAAATTGAGGACTGTGTCAAACAAAACATTCCGGTTCCTTTGTCCCTGTTTCGGAAGTGTCCTTTTGTGCTCAAACGGTTTGGATCTGTGACGCGCAGCAACGAGGACAGACTTTTTCGGGCGGCAGGTTTTTTGCCCAAAGGAAACATGGAGACCGGCGACATGGAATTGACCATCCGAATGGTACTGCTTGGAGAAGCTGCAGTCTACTTTCCGGAACCGGTGGCCCGTGCCAATCTGGTACTTCCCTCTGAATTTGAGGAAAATACAACCTTGCTGCTGTGCCCTGTAATTACGGAACATGAAGTCTGGCAGCTGACGGCCGGATATGATCGTTATCGCCGCATCCCCAGCGGTGTTTCGATTCTCATTGAGGCAGCGAAAAACTACTATGCCCGTGTGCTCGGAGATACGCCTTAGTGCTGTTTTATATTGGAGAACGATGTCTCTGCCGGGTTCATCTTAAATGGAAACTACGCTTGTGCCTGTCAAGTGAATGCTTGATAGGAGAGAAAGAGATTTCCTTCTGTTCATTGGAAGTGAAATTCGGTATAATGCACACAGCAGAACGGAGCTGCTGTGTGAAAAGGCGCAGACAAGCAAGACGCCGATTGCCTGCTGCCAGATGAATGTATTTCCCAATTGAATTTGGGACAAAAAATAAGGAGGAATTTCTCATGGTCCGGCATATTTCTGTATTTACATTTTTAGACAATCCTGCCAATGGGAAAACAAAGGAAGAGAACATAGCGGAAGTTCGGGCTTATCTGGAAAGGGTCCCGGAACTTTATCCGGCCATGAAGCATCAGATCATCGGTACTACCGTGGGTGGAACGCCTGCGCTGCCGGATGACGCCCCTGTTATGTTTGGCGATTTGGTGCAGATTGCGGATTACGACACGCCGGAGGATGCGGCGGCTTATCCACCATCTAAGACCCATATGGATCTGGTGGAATTCTCCACCCCTATGCTGAAAAAGGTCACTGCCATTGATTTTGAGATGTAAGATAGAATCTACAGAAGCAGAACAAAAATTCTCATTCCATCCCCATATATGCAATATGCCGCAGGGTTTTTCCCTGCGGCATATTGCGTCGTAATTTAAAATTATTCTTGATCCAGTAAGGCGTAGATACCGGGAAATGGTTCCAGAGAGCGTTTTAATATACCGTTCAGGTGGGCCAAAAGGATACCATAGTTGGTCATGGGAACTTCCTGCACTCTGGCTCGACGGAGCCGGTTTTTCATTTCTTTTTCATTGAGCATACAGCCACCACAGTGGATCACCAGTTTGTAGGGAGAAAGGTCTTCGGGGAATTCTACGCCGCTGGTGAAGCAAAACTCCAGCTGTTTGCCGGTATGTTGTGTCAAAAGCCTGGGAATTTTCACCGTACCAATGTCGTCGCACTGACGGTGATGGGTGCATCCCTCGGAGATGAGGACCTTGTCGCCATCTTTCAGCGTCTCCACTGTGCGGACTCCGGCCACCACGGTGGAGAGATCCCCTTTGTAGCGGGCCATGAGAATGGAGAAAGATGTGAGTATGATGTCCTCGGGCGTGTCCGCAGCGGCCTTGCCAAAGACTTGGGAATCCGTGATGACCATTTTTGGGGGCTGGGGCAGCTGGGCCAACGTCTTCCCCAGCTCTGTCTCCTTGACCACGATGGAGACGGCGTTTGCATCCAGAATATCCCGGATGGTCTGCTGCTGTGGCAGAATCAGGCGGCCCTTGGGCGCTGCTTTGTCAATGGGAACCACCAGAACCACAAAGTCCATAGGGGAGAGAAGATCCCCCACGATGCGCAGGCCGGCAGCTTCGTCAGGGACCAAGGCGGCAATCCGCTCTTTGAGTTCATTGATATTGGTTCGGTCCGCCGCACTGACATAAATTGTATGGTCGTCCTCCGGTTCTGGAACCTTGTCCAATAGATCGGATTTGTTGCGAACCAGCAGATAGGGCAGCTTCCTATCCTGAAATTCCTGGATCAGCTGCTGCTCCACAGGACCCAGGGGCAGCGTACCGTCGGCCACAAGCACGGCAATGTCGGTTTTTGCCAGTACCTGCAAGGCTTTTTGAACACGCAGAGCGCCCAATTCTCCCTCATCATCCAGGCCAGGGGTGTCGATGACCATCACTGGGCCCAGGGGCAGCAGCTCCATGGCCTTATATACCGGATCGGTGGTCGTACCCGCCACGTCGGATACGATAGCCAAATTCTGGCCGGTAACGGCGTTGATGATGCTGGATTTACCGGCGTTTCGGCGGCCAAAAATGCCGATGTGGATGCGCTCGGCGGATGGGGTTGCGTTCAGGCTCATGGTCGTTTCCTCCTGTGATTCCGGGATTTTTGTGCAGGAGCGGGATCCAGAAAATAGCTCCTTATTGATACACTATAACGGCAATCACAGGCCATGTCAACGACGAAAAAAATGCATCATTCCGGCAGTATCTCTCTCTGGACTTTTTTCGACAAGTATACTATAATATCCTATAGTCTTCATGGATTATTCACATTTCGATGTCCAACATCAGGGAGTTGAAAATATGTTGCGCAAAGGTTACTGGAAAATAGGGCTTGGCGCCGTGCTTGGCCTTGCTTTGATTATCGTTTTGGCTGTCAGCCTGGGAGGCAGTGGACAGGAGCAGGATCCTGCTGAAACGGAAACCGCAGCAGGCGTTCAGTTCCTAAAAGAACTGGAAGCCCAGGATCCCACGGTGGTGGATGAAGAAATCAAAGTTCTCCACCAGCAACGTATTCAGGAATTGCGGGAGGAACGGCTGCAGCAGCTGGAATCCGGAGAAGTATCTGTGTGGTCCCTGTTTGAGGATTATGTGTTGTTGGGGGACTCCCGTGCAGTGGGGTTTTATTTTTATGAGTATTTGCCGGAAAGCCGGGTGCTGGCAGAGGCTGGTGCTACGATTCGGAACCTGCAAGAGCATATTCCAGATCTGGTGGAGATCAATCCTTCCAGACTGTTCCTGTGCTATGGTCTGAACGACGTGTCCATTGGTATCTGGCCAACGCCGGAGTCATATGTGGAGGAATATGCTGAGATTATTGCAGAGATCCGACAGAAGCTTCCGGACGTGGATATTTATATCAGTTCCATTCTGCCAGCAAGAGATCCTGCGTTCGAGCAGTCTTCTGCTTGGTATGATATTCCCCAGTATAGTGCCGCGGTCAAGGAGATGTGTGAGGAAATTGGCTGCTACTATGTGGACAACGATGCGCTGGCAGAGAAGTATGCAGATCTGTGGGAAGTAGATGGCATCCATGTACAGAGAGACTTCTATCCCCATTGGGCGGCCAACATGATTTTGGAGGTCTACAGCAAGGACCTGGAGGACGCTGATGGGGAGGAACTCAGCGCCCAAGAGGATGGAGAGACGATGACAAACGAGAGTTGAGGTGGGGCAGATGACTTGGTCAAAAGTAAAAATTCCTGTTTTGGAGGTCATCAAATGGCTGCTAGTGATAGGGGCGGTGGTATTTCTTTATTTCAGCTCCGCCCAGGGACGGGAGAGCCAGACGGAGTTTTCCGTGATGTCTGAGGCTGTGGCAGGTGCAGCGGATTTGTCCACCATGCAGGAAGCGGATAATCAGATGGTCAAGCGGCTCTACGGCCTCAGTCCCGATGACTATGAAGGGGTACTGTTGTACTACCCTACCACCAACATGGGGGCGGAAGAGATCCTGCTGGTAAAGCTCAAGGATACGTCTCAGCAGGAGACGGTCAAAGCTGCCATGGAAGAGAGGGTGGAAACCCAGAAAGCCAGCTTTGATGGCTATGGGATCAACCAGTATGAAATGCTGGAACAGAGTGTGATAGAGATTCGCGGCAACTATATGCTGCTGGTGGTGGCCAGCGATACCGCGCCGGTCCGTCAAGCCTTTTTGGATGCACTGTAAGGAGGGGAGAACATGATTTTTAGCAGTCTGTTTTTTCTGTTTGTGTTTCTTCCCATCAGTTTGATCCTCTACTATGTGGTGCCAAAACGGTTTCGCGCGATTCCGCTGGTGGTGATCAGCCTGCTGTTTTACGCCTGGGGAAAGCCCAGCTATCTCATTCTGCTGCTGCTGAGCATGGCGTTTAACTATATCACAGGTCTGGAGATTGCCGATCTTCATGAAAAAGAAAGACCTGTGGCAGCCCGCGTGTTTATGATCCTAGCTGTGGTGGTCAATCTGCTGTTTTTGGGATTTTTCAAATACTACGGATTCCTGATCGACAATATCAACGCTATTACGGGACTGCACCTGGCAGCGCCGGGACTGGAGATGCCGCTGGGAATCTCCTTTTACACCTTCACGGTACTGTCCTATGTGCTGGACGTCTACCGCGGCAGAGCCCAGGTACAGAAAAATCCGCTCCTGTATGGCGTGTATGTAACCTTTTTCCCCAAGTTTATTTCTGGGCCCATTGTCCAGTATAAGGATATGGAGGCGCAGCTTGCCGAGCGGCAGATGGCTCCAGCCAAATTTGGCGCAGGTTTGAATATGTTCCTGGTGGGTCTGTTCAAGAAGGTGCTAATCTCCGACAACCTTGGTACAGCTTTCTCTGCCATCTCCGGACTCTCTGCCATGAGTGCCGGAACCGCTTGGCTGGGTATGATCTTTTATGGGCTCCAGCTGTATTTCGATTTCAGCAGCTATTCGGATATGGCCATTGGCCTGGCCAAGATGTTTGGGTTCGACTTCGGGAAGAACTTCGATTATCCCTATCTCTCGTCCAGCATCTCCGAGTTTTGGCGTCGGTGGCATATTTCTCTGGGAGCTTGGTTCCGGGATTATGTGTATATTCCCCTGGGAGGTAACCGGTGCTCTACGCCCAAGATCATTCGGAACCTGCTGGTGGTATGGTTTTTGACAGGACTTTGGCACGGCTCCTCCTGGAACTTTATTCTGTGGGGGCTCTATCATGGGGCCTTTGTGTTGCTGGAGAAATTTGTCCTGAAGGAACGGGCGGAAAAGATCCCCAAAGTCCTTCGGATTGCTGGAACGGTAATCCTGGTGTTCTTTGGATGGGTCCTGTTCTTCTCTCCGTCTCTTGGCAGCGCTATGCACTATTATGGACAGATGTTCGGTCTGGGACATATGGGATTTGTGGACAGTGCCTGCAAGTACTATTTCTTCAGCAATGTGCCACTGCTGCTGATTGCCATTGTGGGCTGTGGCCCCATTGTGCAGCGGCTGCACCAACGGACGGCTTACTGGGGACACCGTGTTGTTTCCTATCTGTCTGTGTGCGTGTACATCCTGCTGCTGGTGCTGACTGTGGCCTATCTGGTCAACGCCACCTACACCTCATTCCTGTATTTCCAGTTCTAAGGAGGTCAGTGCTGTGGAAGAATCTCAGAAGCAACCTCGCCGGAAGAAAAACCGGCGTCAGGCCGCCCAGCAGCGGCGCACCCATAATGTATTGTTGGCTGGTGCCTTCCTTGTTGTTGTCCTCCTGTTTTTCCTGATCAATTTGGTGACTAAGGACCGGGAGTTCTCGGAAACGGAAAATCGAAACCTCAGCCAAAAGCCTTCTTTTTCCCTTTCTGCACTGGTAGATGGAAGCTACTTCTCAGGGCTTACTGACTGGTACAACGATCAGTTCTTTGCCCGGGATGGCTGGATATCCCTGAAGCTTTGGGAAGACTCCCGCTTGGGACGTAAAGAATCCGGCGGGGTGTATCTCTGTGAAAACGGGTATTTGATTGCCAATCCAGAAACGCCCAATCAGGAAGTGGTGGCAAAGACTGTGGATGCGGTCAATCAGTTTGCCGCTGAACACACCGACATTTCCATGCGGATGATGCTGGTGCCTGGTGCCTCAGCCATATTGTCCGAATATCTGCCGAAAAACGCACCGGTGCGGGATCAGCTGCAGGATATTGCGGATGTGCAAAAACAGCTGGATGGTAAAATTCAATTCTTGGATGCGGCCAGCCCTCTCTCTACCCATGCCTCGGAATACATCTACTATCAGACGGATCACCATTGGACGTCACTGGGAGCATATTACGCCTTTACTGCCAACACCGGCACCATGGGGATCGGTTCCCCGGTGAAAGACTATGATATTTATACGGTAGCCACAGATTTTGAAGGGACCCTGGCCTCCAAAAGCGGCAGCCATGCCGTGACGGATGATGTGCAGATCTATGTGCCCAAGGACACCGGGATTTCCTATTATGTGACGTATTCCGACAGCCAAGAGCGCATCTGTTCCATCTATAACAGCAGTGCGCTGGAGACGAAGGACAAGTATACCGTATTTTTCGGCGGCAACTATCCCACGGTGGAAATCCATACGACAGCCAATAATGGGCGTAGTCTGCTGCTGTTCAAGGACTCCTATGCCAACTCCTTTGTGCAGTTCTTGGTGCCCTATTATGAGAAAATCATCATGGTGGACCCGAGATATTATTATGACAGCCTGGATGCCATTCTCAACAGCTACGGAATTACAGATGTGCTGTTCCTCTACAGTGCGGATACATTTCTGACAGATGGATCCCTGGCGGATGTGCTCACGGCAGAAGCTGCCACTGACAGTGTCAGTGACAGTATGGAGGAATTCCCGGTTCAGCAGGAACCAACGCAAGAGTCAGATGCCTCTGGACAGGAATCAGATTCATCCACACAGGAGGAAGCCAGTGCTGAGTCTGCAAGTCCGGAATCGTCGGCCATAGATACTTCCTCGGAGGAATCATAACAATAGCGGTCTGGAATCTCATGGGATTCCAGACCGCTGTTTTCGTATAGGGCCTATCCGTTGGAGTTCAGATAATGGGTCAGCCGAACCATGACAGTGGCGCCTTCGCTGCGAAGCAGCGTAGCTCTTGGCCGGAAGGTTCCGCCGGGATCACCTTGAATTAGACCGATGCTTTGGGCTTTCTGGAGATACTCCAGGGCGTATTCGTCGATCTCGTCCGCGTCGGTATATGTCAGCGCCTGGGGCTCCAAGGTGATACCTTTATACTCCAGATAGCGAACCATAATGGCGACAAATTCTTCACGTTTGATGGGATCGTCCGGCATGAAATGGGTTTCGTCCTTGCCAAGGACCAGACCGGCGTCGGCTGCCCAGCTGATGGCGTCAGCAAACCAGGCGCCTTCGTCCACATCTTCAAAGTCGCTGGCAGGCGCATTTGCAATGTCAGCCCCATCCAGACGGGCCAGCATCACCACTGCCATGGCCCGGGAGAAATTCATATCTCCGCAGAAAGAAATGGGCGTGACACCTTCCACCAGCCCCAGATCCACTGCCTCCATGACGTCCTCTTCATACCAGGCGTTCACGGGGATATCGTAGAATCTGTCTCCGCCAAAGAGGGCATAAATCTGCGTATCCTCAGTAAGCGTGCAGTAATAGGTGCGCTCTGTGCTGAGCAGGTTGCCGTCTATGTCGTACCAGCCGTCAAAGGAGACATCATCCTTTGGCTGGGCAGTCAGCGTGGCTGAGGAACCCACCACATAGTCTCCGGCTCCGAAAACAGTGCCGGAACGGGAGGCAAAGGCCTCCAAAGTCACGACGAATTTTGCGGTGATGGTCTGATCTGTGGAGGCGGTGAAGGTATAGGACGTGCTGGAGCTGAGCAAATTATCGCTTTCGTCATACCATCCGCCCATATGTACGCCGGCAGCTGGTGTTGCCGTCAAGGTGACCGGGCTGCCGATATAGTAGCTGCCGTCGCCGGAGACTGTGCCGGTTCCTTCGGTTGTTACTGTAATTTGGGCAGTATCACCCCGATCTGTGGTCACCGGCGCTAGGCTGGCGTTACGGTCCGCATTGGCACGGGTGTCGGCACTCCAGTAGTCGGGCTGGTATCGGGAGCTGCGGCTGGATGGAATGCCAAAGTAATAGCCGTTGCGGCCGTGATATTCATAGTTTCGGGCATCCCGTTGGGGGTCGAAAATATAACGGCTTCCATCCAGTTCCAGAATGGCCCAGCCGTGATGGCCTGCACCATTATAGGAGTCCTCAAAAATGAATCGGCCGGTGTAGACATAGGATTCGATCCCTACATAGCGCGCCACAACCGCCATGGCAATGGCGTAGTCGTAACATACGCCTCTTTTGGCGGTGAAAATATGATAGGTACGGTTGGCCATATCATCGGGGATGGTTTTGGCGAATCCGTCGTAGTGCATATTGTACAGATAATTATAGCCTGTAACACTGTCGTATGCTGCGGCAGAAGCGCTGGTGTTGCTATAGCCCTCCCAGCTGTAGGTCACATTTTTCACCAGCCAGTCATACATGTAGCGCAGTTTGCTGTAGGTATCGCTGCCAGCGTTTTGAAGCATTTGATCCAGCAGGTTGTCCAGCTCCATCCAACCGGTCCGCTGTGGATGGAGCGTTTGCCTGTTCAAAAGCGCCTCCATTTCCGAAGGAGCCAAGGCGTCGTTGGTCCATGCTTCCCGAGTCTGTGCCTGAATACTGCTGGACAGTGCACCAAAGGCGGCAATATCCTCCTCTGGTTCCTCAGCAGCAATGGCGGCAGAGGCAAACAAACTTATGCATAGAACCAGAGCTAAAAGCAGATGGACGGCACGATGAGCAACATTCTTTTTTATACATATTCTCCTCTCCTATAATGCGTTTCGCTTCCTATGTATCATAACACACGTTGTGCCTATGTACATATATATTTATAAATTTTGTATATCTTACAAGACGCAAAAGGAAAAGATAGTATTGCAGTATGCCGTGTTTTTTCAGAATATCAAAAAAACGGTGTCTCCCCAATGGGGAGACACCGAAAAAATGATTTCAATCAGCCTTTT
>CASEPH010000114.1 GCA_949289625.1 uncultured Clostridia bacterium
TCCGGCTCCGCTGCCTATGAAAAGCGCGGCATTGCCGTGGATGTGCCCGTCTGGCTTCCGGAAAACTGCATCCAGTGCAACCGCTGCTCTTATGTCTGCCCCCATGCAGTCATCCGTCCCGCTGTCATGAACGACGAGGAACTGAAGAACGCTCCCGAGGGAACCAAGTCTGTCAAGATGATGGGCAAGGGCACCGAAGGCCTGCATTTCTCCATGGTGATCTCTCCCATGGACTGCACCGGCTGCGGTTCCTGCGCCAACGTCTGCCCTGCCAAGAACAAGGCCCTGGTGATGAAGCCTCTGGCCGAGTCCATGGAGCAGGAGAAGGTCTTTACCTACGCCACCGAGCAGGTTTCCGAAAAGGTCCTGCCCTTCAAGGCCAACACCGTCAAGGGTTCCCAGTTCAAGACGCCGCTGTTCGAGTTCTCCGGTGCCTGCGCCGGCTGCGGCGAGACGCCTTACGTCAAGCTCATCACCCAGCTCTTCGGTGATCGGATGCTCATTGCCAACGCCACCGGCTGCTCCTCCATTTGGGGCGCCAGCGCACCCTCTACTCCCTATACTGTCAACAAAGACGGCAAGGGTCCCGCCTGGGCCAACTCCCTGTTTGAGGACAATGCTGAGTTCGGTTACGGTATGCTTTTGGCTACCGAGCAGCGTCGAGCCAAGGTAGCGGAAACCGCTGCAGCACTGGCTGCCTCTGACAAGATTCCCGACGAACTGAAGCAGGCTCTGGAAGCCTGGCTGGCTGCCAAGGATCTGGGCGAAGGCTCCAAGGAACCCTCCGCCGCACTGACGGCTGTACTGGAACGTATTGTTCCCCACTGCGACAATGCCTGCGGCATGGGCGCTCTGGCCAAAGAGCTTTACACCATGCGGGATATGTTCGTCAAGCCCTCCCAGTGGATCTTCGGCGGCGACGGCTGGGCTTACGACATCGGCTACGGCGGACTGGATCATGTACTGGCCCAGAACCGCAATGTCAATGTATTTGTCATGGATACCGAAGTCTACTCCAACACCGGCGGTCAGGCCTCCAAGGCAACCCCCATCGGCGCTGTGGCCGAATTCGCCGCTGCCGGCAAGGCGGTCAAGAAAAAGGATCTGGCACAGATCGCCATGACCTATGGCTATGTCTATGTGGCCCAGATCGCCATGGGTGCTGACTATCAGCAGGCCCTGAACGCCATTCTGGAGGCAGAGGCCTACGACGGTCCTTCCCTGATTATCGCCTATGCTCCCTGCATCAACCATCACGCAAAGGCCGGTATGGGCAAATCTATGAACACCATGGAGCGGGCCGTCAAGGCAGGTTATTGGCATCTGTTCCGCTACAACCCCGAGAAGGAGCAGCCCTTTACCCTGGATTCCAAGGCTCCTACGGATCAGTACAACGATTACATCATGTCCGAGAGCCGCTACTCCTCCCTGGCCAAGAGCTTCCCCGAACGGGCCAAGGTCCTGTTTGCCGAAGCCGAGGGCTTTGCCGCTGAAAAATATACTCAGCTGGCCAAAAAGGCTGAAAATCAATAATAATCTGTTTATGGCGGGCGCAGATGCGCCCGCCATATTTTATGTTTTCCCGTTCTTTTTGCCCTTTTTTCCGCATTCCCCAGTTATGGCATGATTTTCCCCAGAAAAATTGCATTTTCCCCTTGACAGGCGCATGGGTTTGTACTAGAATAGGTCCGTCAAACGTATGATACGTTTTATGACAAATGATACCACGGTGGTGTCACCCGGCGGTATCTCGTTTTGGTATTACCAATCCGGCTGTCTGTTCAGGTCACCTCCCTGAGTCGTAGCCAGGCAGTCGGCTTCGGCAATACCACGGGATGACGAATTGTTTTGCCTGGACGCAAAATGATTCGTCTTTTTCCTTCTTTTCCTTGCTTTTTACAGAATTTTTGCTATACTTAAAGGAAAAGTAACGCTTTTCTTTTCGATTTTAACAAGTAATTCAGGTGATGACATTATGACCACGAGCACCAGCCCTATTTTGAGCGCCAAGCTGTCCCTAGACAGCGATGTGCCACTTTACAATCAGTTGGTTGCAATTATCAAGCGCCATATTTCCGCCGGGATCCTAAGCCCAGGGGATCTGCTTCCCTCTGAAGCTGAGCTGTGCCGGGCTCTGTCCATCTCCCGTTCCACGGTGCGTCAAGCTATTGGTGCCCTGGAATCCGAGGGTCTTGTGGTACGCCGTCAGGGAAAAGGCACCTTTGTGGCTGAGCCCAAGGTCCACCGCAAGACGGAGCGGGTCTACTCCTTCACCGCTGAAATGACCGCCATGGGCCTGACCCCTTCCTCTGATCTCATTGAGTTCTCGGTCATTGACCCCACACCAGACATTGTGAAAATGCTGGAGCTCCGCTCCGCCGATGTCAAAGTATATAAATTTACCCGAATCCGGAAGGTCAACGGGGAGCCGCTGATGTTGGAAACCTCCTTTTATCCCCAGTATATCTATCCCGGCCTCACCCGAGAACTGCTACAAACTCACTCCTTCTACTCTCTGCTGTATGATGTGGGCGTGATCCCCTATACCGCCGTGGATTCCTATGAAGCTGTGAAGTTTAGCAAAGCTGACGCCGAGCTGCTACATTGCCGGGCAGGCAGTGCCGGATTCTTTGTCCAGCGTCAAACCCGGACGGAAAGCGGCGAGTGCTATGAATTTACCCAGGCTTATATGCGCGGCGATCGCGCTTCCCTGGATATTGTCCTGCACAAGGATGGCGTCACCTTCTCTCGCAGTGTGGATAAATCCCATAATTGATTTTATATCTTTGCAGCCCTGAAAAATTTCAGGGCTGCTTTTTTGTACACAGCCAGGACACATCGCCCTCTTATGATGATCTTATCCAAAAATGTGAAAAACAAGGAGGGAATTACGATGAAACGGTTTGCAAGCCTGACACTTGCTCTGCTATGGCTGCTTTCCGCCTGCGGCACCCCCGCAGATTCCGCCTCTGCAGCGCCTACGGCAGCGGAAAGTGTGGAACCCACGACCTATTCCGCGCTGGAGGACGGCTACATTGTGCCCGAAAGCTGGAAGGAGGTCTCCGTCGACGACGGCACCTGGGGCTACGTGACCAGTGAAGGTACGGAAGTGCTGCCGGAAGGTCTGCCGGAGAATTGTGTCTCCGAAGGAGACTACTACTACATCTTGGAGGACCTGACGCTGACCTGCTACCAGTCCGACGGCTCCCAGCTCTGCAGCTTCACTGTGCCCGCCATGGGTCAGGACCCCGGCGATGGAAGCTGGTCCGAATATTTATCAACGCTTTGTTTTGGTGACGAAGCACTTTGGATGCTCCACAGCTGCTATGACGTTGTGGACATGGAAACCGGTCTGACCGATGGGACATACTATCTCGAATGCTGGGATTTCAGCGGCCAGCAGCGCGCTGTCATCTCCCTCCAGGACGCCCTGGGTCTTTCTCAGGACGATTTCATCTCCGACCTTGCTCTGTCGCCCCAGGGAACCCCCGTGGTGATCTCTGGAAACGGGATCTGGTTCCTGGACGCCTCCGGCGGTGTGGTTGCCTCCGCAGATACCGAGGGTCTCTGGTACAGCTTTTGCCGGGATCAGAGCGGCAGGCTCTATCTAAAGGATGATGGCAGCTACGTCTATACGGTGGATTGGGACAATCACGCCATCGGACAGCAGCTGTTTTCCCTGTCCCTTAACGAGCAGGTACTGCCCGGCGGCGGACCCTATGATTTTCTGCTTTCCAGCGACACTGCCCTGCGGGGCGTCAGCCTGGAGAGCGGCACCATTACAGAAATTCTAAGCTGGGCGGACTGTGATCTGGCAGGCGGCGTCAGCAGCGTAACATATGTGGACGAGGACACCTTCCTGATCTATATCTACGGACTGCTTTCCGGCCTGGAGCAAACATTGACCCTCAAGCGGGTCCCCGCCGACATGATCCCAGAAAAAACCGTGGTCCAACTGGTGGTGCCCCTGCAGGAGATCCCTGCGGTGCCGGACAGAAGCTGGTCCGAATCTCTGGATCAGATGGTGACCGAAGCCATGAACGCCTTCAACCGGTCCAGCAGTACCTATCGGGTGGAGGTGGACACCTTTGCCAGCGCTACAGAGCTGCAGCTCCTGATGACCGTCGGCGA